>JAHJJI010000105.1 GCA_018823025.1 Gammaproteobacteria bacterium
CAGACGGCGTCCGCGGCGTGCGCCTCGATCTTCCCGGAGACCAGGTCGCGCACGGTGATGCCGCGGGCCGCACCGTCGACGACGACCAGGTCGAGCATCTCGGTGCGCGGGTGCAGCCGCACCGACCCGGCGCCGACCTGGCGCATCACGTCCATCACCTCGTCCATGTCTTCACGGTAAGCAACCCCGACGTCGATCACTGCGTAGGCGAACCCCCTGCTCATATTGGTGACAGTGGTGATGATGCCGTTGGGAATAAAATGAACGTTGCCATCATAATCGCGCATCTTGATGTAGCGCAGGGTGACTTCTTCCACCAGTCCGGCCTTGCCGCCAGCCTCCACCACGTCGCCCTGTCTGACCTGGTTTTCCAGCAACAGGAAGATGCCGTTGAAGTAGTCCTTGATCAGGCTCTGCGCCCCGAAACCTACCGCAAGGCCCAGTACCCCGGCAGTGGCCAGGATCGGTGCGATGGAAATACCCAGTTCGCTCAATACGACCATACCGGACACCACGTAGATGACTACCGAGGCGATATAGCGGAACACCCGGCTCAGGGTTTCAATGCGCTTCAGATCCTCCAGGTTGTTATCCGCCTGGCTCCTCAAGTAAGCCTTTAACATCCTGATGGCCTTGCCGGAGAAGCGCAGCAGTACCCAGGCCATGACCAGGATCAGGAGGATGTGCATGGCGGGCTGGGAGAACTGCAACAGCTCCTTCAGATTGACCAGGTTGAAAACGTCAGATAGTTTGTCCATTGATTTTCCTTGAGTGTGTGACTTGCCGGGCGGCTAGGGTCGGCTGACCCTGCCGCACAGGGGTGGTTGCAGGTGGTTGAAATGCCCAGACAGCACGCTTGGCCGTCCACGCATCTCATGCACCGTGACTTTGTACCGGCTCTGGCCGAGCAAACTGTTCATCAGAAAGTGTAGGGTGGTTTCGCTTTTTATCGAGGTCATCATCCAGTTTCCATTCTTTCAGGAATGCCTGATAGAAACTTGGGTCATCCGGGATGGCTCCGCGTATTCCGCACACGGCGGCGGCAAAGCGATTGGCCCGCGACAAGGTGAGGCCGGCCGGCCATCCTCTGAGTTTTCCGAGGATGAAGACGGCAGCGAAGCCATCACCTGCGCCTACCGTGTCAACAATGCTGCCCGTCGGCACACTGCCTTCGGTCTGCGTCTCCGTCCCATCCGCAGTCAGTTGCCAGGCGCCTTTCGCCCCGCAGGTAACCAGCAGCCGTCCCAAAGAAAACTGTTTGATCAGCGCTGCCGCCTGCTCAACGGCACTGTCACCTGGCAGCTTCAGTTGCAGAGCGATGTTTGCCAGTTCCTCGTGGTTCATTTTTACGAGGTCCGCGCGAAGCAGCGAGCGTTTGAGTGTTTGCGCGTCGTACCAGGGCTCGCGCAGGTTGATGTCCAGCATGCGAGGCGCGCCGATACTCCGGAACAGGCTGTTCAAGGCTCGTCGAGAAATCTTGTTGCGCTGCGCCAGTGTTCCAAAATAGATCAGTTCCGGCTGAGTTGACAGGGCGACCATGCGCGCCACCCCGGCATGAATGAAATCGTAGGCCTGATCCGGGGAAATTTCGAAACGGTGCCCGCCCTGCTCCATGTGTACAACCACCTGACCGGTCGGGTGAACAGGGTCGCACTGTACGCCCAGGGGGTCCATCCCGAACCGGGCCATACTGGCGAGCAGTTCCTCCCGCAGGGCATCATTGCCGGTGCGCGTGATCAGCACCGGATGCAGGCCGAACGCCTGCAGGTGACGGGCCACGTTGAAGGGCGCGCCCCCGAGTACGCTGCGGTCGGGAAACTGATCTGCCAGCACTTCACCGAACAGCGCGACGGTTCCTCTCCGCTGAAGCGGTTTGGTGAGCAGCCTGGGCAGGGTGCTTTCCTGATTTGCAACTTTAGAGTGTGGGATGTGTTAATCCTCCTGACAATATAGTATTGTACAAAACTATTCTGCAGATACCGAATTTATCTGACATAAATTCGCTCATGAAGGGCCATGACATGCCGGAGCGGATAATCCAACAGAATGATATCTATGGGAATTTCTGCGCGTGGAAAAATCTGAGGGTGGCAGATTGAAGCCGTCGTAAAACTGAAGGGTAAAGGCTTGCTCGAAAAAAAACCGCTGAACTATTTGCTCCGTGATGTGATTTTCTGCCCCAAGGGCGGCTGATCTGCCGAACCGTGGGTAGGTGCGGCCATCCGTCCATGAACCGTGCACCATGGCGGATGACCTCGTTAAAGTCGGCTCATTCCCGGTTGGGTTGGTAAGGCGGTTTTCACAGGTAACGCAAGTAAAGATAAACGCTGGATACCGCGATACTGGCCAGCATCAGTGGGAAGGCCAGCAGCATGAAGGGAAGGAAGCGGATCGGCTGACCAGCGCGCTCGGCGAAACCGGCCACCACCAGGTTGGCGCTCGCCCCCACCAGGCTGCCGTTGCCCCCCAGACAGGCGCCCAGTGCCAGCGACCACCACAGGGTGCTGAGTTGCTCCGGGCTGAACACCGCACCCATTTTCTGGATGACTGGAATCATGGTGGCGACGAAGGGAATGTTGTCGACGACCGCGGAAAATATTGCCGATGCCCACAGGATGGTGATGGCGGTAGTGGGGAAGTCTCCGCCGGTCCACTCCAGCAGCTTTCCGGCCAGGAGGTCGAGCGCGCCGGCCTTCTCCACGCCGGCCACCACCACGAACAGGCCGACAAAAAAGAAGATCGTCACCCATTCCACTTCGCCCCAGGTGCGATGTGTCTCATGGGACTGTTCTTCTGCATCTTTCCCTAAAGCGCGCAATAAAAGCAGAAATGCGGCGCCGAACATGGCGATGGTGCCAGGCTCCTGGCCAATGTGGTGGGCCATGACGAAGCCGGCGATCACCAAACCTATCACCGTCAGGGATTGCTTGAGCAAGCGGGTATCGGTGATTGCCTCCTCTGCATTAAACGCCATCACTTGCGCCCGGTCTTCCGGCGTGGCGCGCATTTTTCGGCCCCAGATCAGATAAAGCGGGATCAGGGTCAGAGCGAAGACAATCGCGGCAATCGGCCCCAGATTTACGACAAAATCGGTAAAGGTCAGCCCAACCGCCGAACCGATCATGATGTTGGGCGGGTCGCCAATCAGGGTGGAGGTGCCGCCGATATTGGAGGCAAAAATAATGGAGAACAGGTAGGGATAGGCAGACACCCTGAGCGAATCGGTAATGAGCAGGGCCACCGGCACGATCAATAATACCGTGGTCACGTTATCGAGCAGAGCGGAAAATACCGCCGTGATGACGGAGAGCATCACCAGCAAACCCCAGGGTTCGGCCTTCACCCATTTCGCCACAACAATGGCCACGTACTGGAAAACCCCGCTCTTCTGGGTGATCGCCACCAGCACCATCATACCGGTGAGCAAGCTGATGGTATTGAAGTCGATGCCGGCAACGGCCTCGCTTTGATTCAGCACGCCGGAGAAAATCATCAGCCCGGCGCCGAGCAGGGCTACGATAGAGCGGTTGATCTTCTCGGTGACGATGGCCGCGTAAGTGAGCACGAATACCGTGAGCGAAACGACCAGCGGGCTCAAGCCCAGAATCACCTGGGAGGCAGTAGCGGTACCATGCATCTCAGACTCCTGCCTGTTGCACGATATAGGCGAGCAAGGTACGCCGGCTGAGCATGCCGCGCAGCCGGCCATCCTTGCCGATGACCGGCAGGGGGGAGGTGTTTTGGCTGAGTAGCAGGGCCGCTTCCAGAAGAGGGCAATCTTCATCCAGAACCGGCATGTGCTTTTCCGCTAATTCGCCGACGGTACGATGTTCCAGGCCATGCAGGTGGGAACACAGCAACCGGGTGGCATCGCCGGCAAACTTCAGGTCTGCCAGGCCATGCTCCATCCGTGCGCTGACCGGAATCAGTTCGGAAAGGATGGACTGGGTGCTGACGATGCCTGTAAAGCGGCCATTTTCGTCGCATAGGGGTAAGTGATTGATATGTTTTTCCAGCATCAGCTTGAGAGCATCAAGCAGGCTGGACTCCAGGCGTAGCTCGATGGAGGGTGGGAAACAGGGTATGGATCGAATGGTCATAATGGTTTTCTAATGAAATGGGGGTGCGAGGACGCCCGGGGTATTGCTAAAGGCGGTCCAGGTATTCGTCGGCAGGCTCAGTGTTGGGTCTGTGCTCTGGGCTGTGCGCGCTGCTCAGGTAGATCGAGCGCAGGTGCTGCTCGCGGGATGGCGCTCTGAGGTTTTCAAGTATGCATGATTCGCTGTGGTAGATCAGGGCGCGCTTGATTTTATGTAGCAGCGAATTATCGAGATGGTGTCCATGATTCACTAGCAGGTCTTCCAGCACTTCCAGCGTGTGGTGGCTCAGGTCGTAGCGTACGGATAAGCAGCCATCATCCGCATCGACACTCACCTGCAGCTGAGCCAACTCGCCAAGCAGTTTCATGGCGTGGGAAAAGTTGGGTGGTGGCAGGCTTGAAAAGTAGATGCGACGAACTTTGTGCAATGCCGGATGGGCGGTTTTTTCCATCTAACCTCCCGTGATTCGTAGAGACTGAATTCGACCTGGGAAAGTGCCGGGGCCATTGTCCCTGATGGTTTCTAAATGACAGGCACCGATGGCAAATGATAGTTCCGCTAATCTTGCCATGTCAAGTTTAACGCGGAAGCTTTATCCCCTTATGCTTAAAGCCAGTCCACGGTGTTGTTCGGCGGCGGCTACGTTAATTTAGGTTATAAATTGGGCGTAATGACGCATACAACGTGTTGTTGCACTCCCGTTCGGAAGAGAGATATCGAATCACTCAAGCAAGTCATAAAAAACCCGCTGAAGCGGAGTTTTAATCGGGCTGGGAAGCCAGGAGGCCGAATGACATTCTGCCTCCCATGAGTTACTAACTTGTAACTGGTTTCCGCTCACTTCTACGACTACGCTGTCAGCATTAACCATAGCAGCCCAGAGGGCATTGGCCATGAAAATATCGGCCGCTTCATATCCCCATCTTCGAAGTTGGCGCTCAATTTTGCCGGCGGTACTGGCCATCGTTTCCTTGCTGCTGGCGCATTCGAACTGGCGAGCCTACGATGCCGCCCGCGATGAGGTGTTCCACGCCGAAGCCGACATGGTGCGTCTGGCCGATTCAGTTGCCGCCTTTCAGCAAATGTTGCTCGATCGCACTACTCAGCAGCTGCGCATATTGGGCGGGATTTCACTGTCCGGAAACAATAACTCGACAGCGTGTGACAAATTTCTAGCGCGCCAGCTGGAGATTTTTCCGTCATTCGACAATCTGGCTTTTGCCGACGCAAACGGCACTGTGACATGCAGCGCACGCTCCAACACTATCCCTCTGCCCACCTTGCTTCCAGGCGCGTCCTCGCCCGACAAGCCTTTGTTGCTTTCCCTGGGCAGCGATGAACTGGCGATCGTCTTGCCTCGCAAATCCATCCAGGGGCGTGCGCAAGGTTGGGTCATTGCGGTGCTGCCTGTCGCGGCGTTCTTCCAGGCTAACTCGCAGACTGCCGTATTCGCCTTGGTGCATGATGGCGGGTTGGTTGCTGCGTACCCTGCCAAAAACGCCCAGGATAGCCGCAATCCATTGTTTATCAAGTTCATGCGGGCTCTTAGGCCTCCAATGGCAACGCCATTGGCGATTCTGGATGGAACGGACTGGTTGTACGCGGCTCAGGTGAAAGGCAGCGCAAAGGAACTGTGGCTGCTGGTACGGCTGCCCACCGACGCGGCGACTGGGCAAATAATGCGCATGGCAGCGCTGATGGCGATGGCTCTCTCTCTGGCCGGGTTGTCGCTTTGGGTGCTGTGCAGCCAGTCCAGCGCATACTTGGTCGCGATCAATTGGCGACGCTTCGACTTGGCCATGAAGGTCGAACATGCCATCGCTACGCTGCGTGAAAGACTGCGCCAGATGCAATGGAACAAGGCACAGCGTTCTAAAGGCAGCAATACCGAGTTGCACGTTGCTTATCAAAAACTCAAACATTCCTTCGCCGACGAAGCGGAACGGATGCGGCAAATCACGCTACTGGACGAGTTGAGCCAGGCGTTGCAAGGCTGCATCAACAGTGCGGAACTGACCGAGCAGATAGCGCATTCCGCCGTCGCCTTGTTTCCCGGAAGCAGTGGTGCACTGCTGCTGAATGCGACTTCGGGCGTGGTGGAACTGCATCATGCCTGGGGCGGCAGCACCCATCAGGAAGTCTTCCCGCCACAGGATTGCTGGGCGCTGCGCATTGGCCACCCTTATCACGCCCAGCAGGCAGGCGCCGTGTCCTGCGCACACCTGCGGGAAAAGCATGCGGATTATATTTGCCTGCCATTAATCGCGAATAGCGAAATACTTGGCGTGCTACATCTGTCCAGGCTGGGCGGAAACACAATAGAATCGGGTATTCCCTGGGCCGCAGAGTCTATTGCCGAGCGTACCGCTATCGCTATTTCCGTAATCAGGCGGGCGGAGCAGTTGCAAATCCGCGCCACGCGGGATGCCCTGACCGGCATCTACAACCGGCGCTTCATGGAGGAAGCGCTAGCCATCGAGCAGAGCCGCGCCGAGCGCCGTGGCTCGCCCATTGGTTTGATGATGGTGGATGTGGATTACTTCAAACGCTTCAACGACACTTTCGGTCATGATGCGGGGGATGCCGTGCTGCGCGGAATCGGTCAATTGCTACGCCGCACCATGCGTGAAGGGGACATGCCGTGCCGCTACGGCGGTGAGGAATTCGCGGTCATCCTGCCCGGTGCCGATCTAGCTCAGACACACCAGCGCGCGGAAGCAATTCGCACCGCGATCGAACGCTGGGAGCCTCAGCACGAGGGGCACTCATTCGGCCAAGTCACCGTTTCCATCGGCATCGCCGCCCTCCCCCTCAACGGAAATTCGTGGCAAGCCGCTCTCAAGGTGGCAGACGAGGCGCTCTACGCGGCCAAGCGCGGCGGAAGGAACCAGGTAGCTTCTCCGGCCTAGTCGCCAGAACGGCCGTTCAGCCTACCCAATATTTTTTTAGAGGGCGGGGTAGAAAAACAAAACGCCACATAAGTGGCGTAATTGCTTGTTACTTGGCGGAGAGGGTGGGATTCGAACCCACGGTAGGTTTGAACCTACGCCTGATTTCGAGTCAGGTACATTCGACCACTCTGCCACCTCTCCGCGAGGTCTGCATTCTACCAGCTCAGGAAGGATAGTTGAACCATGAAACATGGACAAAGTCACAAAAGAAGGTCAAACTTTTGACCATGCGCCTGTTTATTCCGCTCATCCTTGTGCTGGGAATGGGGTCGTGCAGCATTCCAGAGACTCCCATCCCGCCGGTGCAGGAAAACCAAGAATTGGTGGTCCTGACCCGCAACAGCCCCACCACCTATTATGAGGATGCGCATGGCAATTATGCCGGGCTGGAATATGACCTGGTCAAGCTGTTCGCCAAAGAACTCGGCGTCGATGTCCGTTTCGTCGTCGCCACCGAGTTCAGCAAAATCATCCCCTTACTGACCAAGAAACAAGTGCATCTAGTTGCCGCAGGGCTAACCATCACTCCGGAACGAGAAAAAATCATCCGTTTTGGCCCTGCCTACCAAACCGTGCAGCAGCAAATCGTTTACAACACTTTCGCCTTGAAGCCCAACGACATTGGGGATCTGATCGGAAAAAAAATCGAGGTCATCGCCGGCAGCAGCTATGTGGAAAGACTCAAGCAAGCCAAGAAAAAAACGCCCAAGCTGGCATGGCACGAAATCACCACCACGGAAATCGAAGAATTGCTGGGAAAAGTAGCGAATGGCGAGGTGGACTATTCCGTCGCCGATTCCCATTTCGTTTCCATGACACAGAATTTCTTTCCTAATCTTGGCATTGCCTTCAACCTGGGCGAACCGGAGCAATTGGCCTGGGCATTTCCAAAAGACGTCGACCCCTACCTGTTCGGCAAGGCCCAGCAATTTTTCGACCGCATCCAGAAAGACGGCACGCTACGGCGCCTGCTCGACCGCTACTACGGCCACATTGACCGTCTGAACCGCATCGACGTAGCTACCTTCCTCGAAAAAATGAATTCGACCTTGCCGAGCTACCGGAAACTGTTTCAGGAAGCACAGGATATCACCGATATAGATTGGCGGCTGATTGCCGCCCTGGGTTACCAGGAATCCCACTGGGACCCCCTGGCAACCTCGCCGACCGGGGTGCGTGGCCTGATGATGCTGACCTCGGACACGGCCGACTACCTGGGTGTCAACGATCGGCTCAATCCGAAAGAAAATGTTCCTGCGGGCGCCCGCTACCTTCTCGCCCTGAAAGAAGCGCTGCCGGAGCGAATTCCAGAGCCCGACAAGACATGGATAGCCCTGGCCGCCTACAATACGGGGATGGGCCACCTGGAAGACGCGCGGATTCTGGCACAGAGGCTGAAGCTGAACCCGGACTCCTGGACCGACATGAAGAAAGCCCTGCCGCTACTTAGCAAAACCGCCTACCACACCACCCTCAAGCACGGTTATGCACGTGGCGGCGAAGCCGTGATTCTGGTGGAAAATATCCGCAACTATCACAACATCTTGATGAAATATGAACCTGCCTATAGCTCTCCGTATCCGGCACTGGCCTCCACCAAGAGGGGACTCAGCCTTGCAGACTCTCCAGTGCACCCAGATAAGAAAGTAACGCTGAAGGCACAGTAATATACTGCCTTCAGTTGTCTGGTAATTTTAGCTACGGCATAACGTTGGCGGCGCAAACGTTAGCCTTCACTGAAATGATCAGCTCACGGCCTCAATGACCGTCTGTCCACCCATGTAAGACTGCAGCACCGCAGGAATATCCACCCCACCATCAGCACGCTGATAATTTTCCAGAATTGCCACCAGCGTCCGGCCAACTGCCAGACCGGAACCGTTTATGGTGTGCACCAGCTCCGGCTTGCCTTTCTCGTTACGGTAGCGCGCCTGCATGCGCCGCGCCTGGAATGCCTCGAAATTGCTGCATGAGGAGATTTCCCGGTAAGCATTCTGCGCCGGCAGCCACACTTCCAGGTCATAAGTCTTGGCGGCGGAAAAACCGATATCCCCACTGCACAGCGCCATCACCCGGTAGGGCAGCTCGAGTTTTTTCAGAATAGCTTCGGCCTGGCCGGTCAGCTCTTCCAGCACCTCGTAGGATTTCGAAGGGTGGGCAATCTGCACCAGTTCCACCTTGTCGAACTGGTGCTGACGGATCATGCCGCGCGTATCTCTGCCGTAAGAACCCGCCTCGGAGCGAAAGCACGGGGTATGGGCGACGAACTTCAGCGGCAGGCTTTCCAGCGCCACAATCTCATCGCGCACCATGTTGGTTACCGGCACTTCAGCTGTCGGGATCAAATACAGCTTTTGCGAGTTGGGCGACTTTCCGCCCATCCCTGCTAACCCCTCTTCGTTTTCGTTCTTCTGCACGGCAAACAGATCGGCCTCAAACTTGGGCAGTTGTCCGGTGCCGCGCATGGAATCGGCATTCACCAGATAAGGCACGTAAACCTCGGTGTAACCATGCTCCTGGGTATGCACATCAAGCATGAACTGAGCCAGAGCCCGATGCAGACGGGCAAGCTGGCCGCGCATGACCGAGAAACGCGCCCCGCTGATTTTTGCAGCCGTGCCAAAATCAAGCTGATTCAGCCCCTCGCCCACATCGACATGGTCCTTGACCGGAAAATCGAAACTGCGTGGCGTGCCAACTTTGCGCACTTCCACGTTGTCATTCTCCGATTTGCCGGTGGGCGTGGTTTCGTGAGGCAGATTGGGGATGGTGAGGAGAATCTCGTTCATCCTGCCCTGGATGTCTTCCAGATTTACTTCGGCAGCTTTCAGCTCGTCGCCCAGATTGGCCACTTCCGCCATGATGGCGCTGACATCCTCGCCCTTGGCCTTGGCCTGGCCGATCTGCTTGGAAGTGGCATTGCGCTTCGCCTGCAACTCCTGGGTGCGGGTCTGAATCGTCTTGCGTTCCAGCTCCAGCGTCTGAAATGCGGCCGCATCGAATATGAAACCCCGTGCCGCCAAACTTTTCGTCACTCCATCCAGATCGTTGCGCAATAATTGTATGTCCAGCATGAAAACTCCTTTTATCCTTAAAGCAGCATTTCACCGCAAAGGACGCAAAGGTTCGCAAGGTAAAACAAAGCGCTAATGAACATCTTTACTTCACCCATCGGCAAACAGACCAAGTTGTTCAAGCCCTTGAATTCCTTCGCGCCCCTTTGCGTCCTTTGCGGTTCAACAGCCTTTTGTCGGTTTATTTCCTGTTCTTTGTTTTCGCATCCAATTCCCGCAGATGCGCCAGCCGTTCACCGATCTTACCTTCCAGTCCGCGCGGCGATGGCCGGTAAAACTCGACTCGCGGCATTTCTTCCGGGAAATAATCCTCACCCGCTGCATATGCCTCCGGTTCGTCGTGGGCATAGCGGTAAGCGTGGCCGTAGCCCAACTCCTTCATCAACTTGGTCGGCGCGTTGCGCAGATGCAACGGCACCCCGCGGCTTTTGTCATTTTTCACGAAGGCGCGGGCATTATTATACGCCACGTAAGCGGCATTGCTCTTGGGCGCACAGGCCAGATACAACACGGCCTGCGCCAGCGTCAGCTCACCCTCCGGACTGCCCAGCCGCTCGTAAGTTTCCACTGCATCCAGCGCCAGCCTGAGCGCACGAGGGTCGGCGAGGCCGATATCTTCGGTCGCCATGCGAATGATGCGGCGACCGAGATAAAGCGGGTCGGCGCCGCCATCCAGCATGCGTACCAGCCAGTACAGCGCGGCATCGGGGTTGGAGCCGCGCACCGACTTGTGCAGGGCGGAAATCTGATCGTAAAATTCCTCACCGCCCTTGTCGAAGCGCCTGCCGCTCCGGGCCAGGGCATTTCTGACCAGTGTTTCATCAATCTGCTCGACATGACCGGTTTCTGCCGCCGTTTTCATCTGCTCCAGCAAATTCAGCAGTCGCCGCGCGTCACCGTCGGCGTAACCGATCAACAGACACTTAGCTGCATCGTCGAAAATCAAGCCATGCAAGGCGATGCCCGCCGCACGCTCAAACAACTGCGCCAGTTCCTGCTCGGATAAGGACTGTAATACATACACTTGTGCGCGCGACAACAGCGCGCTATTCACTTCAAACGAGGGGTTTTCAGTGGTGGCGCCGATAAAGGTCACCAGTCCCTGCTCCACGAATGGCAGGAATGCATCCTGCTGCGACTTGTTGAAACGGTGAACCTCATCCACGAACAGGATGGTGTGACGACCGTATTGCTGGAGATTGAGCTGCGCCCGGTCGATCGCCTCACGAATGTCCTTGACCCCGGAAAGCACCGCCGAAAGGGCGATAAAATCGGCGTCAAAAGCCTGGGCCGTCAGCCGGGCGATGGTGGTTTTGCCCACTCCCGGCGGACCCCACAGGATCATGGAATGGAGCTTCTTCGATTCGAATGCCAGGCGCAACGGTTTGCCGGGGCCAAGCAAGTGAGACTGGCCGATCACTTCGTCCAGAGTCTGAGGGCGCAACCGCTCGGCCAGTGGAGCACCGGACGGAGCGGCGGAAAACAGATCAGTCACCGATCACGTCCACGCCCTTGGGCGGAACGAACTTGAACACCTCGGGTGCAAGCTTCGGGTTCCGCTCCAGGCCGGAAAAGCGAATCATCGTGGTCTGGCCGAAATGGTCGCGCAACTCCATCACCTCGAGCCCCTTCTGAGAGAAGCCCATGCGCATGCTCTCGAACGTACTCTCCTTGTCCTTCGGCGTCGCCTCCAGCCATTCCATGGTGCCGCGCTTGCCCATGTCTTTCAGGTCAAAGTGTTTCTCGATCTCGTTGTTACCCGCCAGCAGCGCCGCAGGGCTTGAGCCTAGCGCGCTATCCATCTGCTTCACCGTGACCTGCTGGAGATCAACGTCGTACATCCACAGCTTGGCGCCATCGCCGACAATCAGTTGCTCATAGGGTTTTTCATAGACCCAGCGAAACTTGCCAGGACGGAAAAACATCATGGTGCCGCTGGTTTCCTGAACCGTAGTCATTTTTTTGTCCAGGACAATTTGCTTGAAATGGGCCTTGGCGGATTTGACCTCGGAAAGAAAGGTTTTAAGGCTATCCAGCGACGAAGCGTCCGCCGGCAAGGAAAGCAGGCTGGCCATAGCCATACAGCCACTAAGCATAAGCAACAAAGTACGGGGGAATTTTTTCACAATGCCTCGTAAAGAGAAATTTAGCATCGGCCGGACAGGGAATCCGAGGAGGATGTGCCGTTAAGCATTTCGCGCCAACAAATTAAGCATAACCGGGCCGAACAGAACAAAATCAAGGAAATAGTGACCAATAATATTATTCATTAAAAGCAAGGCGTTGGAGACCACTAATTCACGTTCAGACAAGCAATGGTTTCCATACTGAAGGGGCAGCTTCAAGATTTTCTGGGTATTTTTCCCAACCCGTCCCTACCTCCTGCGTTGCCATGCAGAAGGTGAAGGATGATACCAGCTTACATTTCTGTAAGCCATTTTTGCCTATAGGGATAGGCATTTGCGTGGGAGTTTCTAGCAGAAAATCAAATAAGGGCTTTTGGCTGAAATGTGCCATCTGCGGTCGGATGAGAATTTGCTCCATTGCGGACACTCACACGAAGGTTGAGCATTTTGTCGAATAACTTTACATTCGCCTTCTTGCTTTCGTCGGAATTCATCATTATTTTTTCATGATTCAATCCAAAGTCCATTATAATCATAATGGTATTGATATTGTCATATCGTATGGCATGAATACTGCTTTATGCCAAAGTAATTATTCCAAGCCGCCTAGATGGCGAGCAAAAGACGGCAAATATCAAAGATCTAATAAGAAACCAACTTAAAACTGGAGTGCCACATGAAAATCACACAAACCCTGCTACTTGCCGTCACCCTCAGCGCTGGCCTGCTTGCCGCCACTGGCGCTAATGCAGCGACTTGCCCTAGCTCAGGATGTGGTACGAATTGGTTGAATGTTCCTGGCGATTTTTCTCAGCCTATCAACAATTTCTCCATGTATTTATTAGGCGGCTGGTTCAATGTAGACAGCCCAGACGGGAACGGTGGCGCGATTTCCGTAGTAAGCAAGGTGCTTAACACAACTGGCAAGCAGATCCAATTCACTGCTTCACAATTTGACCATGTCGGACCAGGGCAAGGAACTTCAATACTGAATGCCAATTTCAACCATTATGAGATTGGGTCAACTGCAAATTTATTTGGCGCACCAGTCTCTATTTACCTCAATGGTCAAGCCACTGGAACGCTGATTGATAACAGTGACAGTACTCAAGGCCAGTGGACGCTTAATACTCACTTATACGCAGACTGGAACGGAAACATCGGAATGGACCTTGGGATCATGCCATTATCCACTTCAGCCTCTTATTCCTACGTATCAGGAGGTTTTAACGATGCCAATGGAAACTGGTCGCCTGGGACCACTGTTATTGCAGCGGGAAACATTATGGACTACCACACTGGTTTAGCTTATATGGTAGGACAAGGCATTATGCAAAATGGTCCTTTTCAGGGTATCCGTGTGACGGTCGGGCTAGAGGGCCAAGACCCGCTTGCGGCACCAGTTCCACTGCCTGCAGCAGCTTGGTTGCTTGGGTCTGGCCTTCTGGGGTTGATCGGTGTGGCGCGGCGTAAAGCTGCTTAATAAGCTTTATTGTTTATGATGACGGCGGCCTTTGGGTCGCTGTTTTTGTTTGTGGGTTGCAAATGAAAGTCTACTTCCGCAAAGCGCCACTGTCGCATATGGGTCGATAGCGCCAGTGAACCTTTCTCCACAGCAGACATTGGTTTCAAAGTTCGGCTGCGGGCCAGAAGCAGAAGTTCAGGCTGAGCGGCACGATTATTTTTTGTTGGGCCTTTACGGTCATTCGATGTAACCAAGAGCTACTCGATTTGAACGTCCACTATCGAATATTGCGTAGTCGCGCGTCGGACCCGAAACGGTGATAGGCCGTTCTGGAATGCCAAGCTCGATACGGGCTGAAGGCTTGGGCGTGGGGACTGAGCATGGTCAATACCGGCGACTGTTGCATAGTCAGGGACTATACTATGCGGCTACTCCCACTCATTAAAGAAGCACTCCCCGAATGCGAAAAGAAATCAAAGAGAAACCCAAATATGCCGTCGTGGCTTCCGTGCAACTGCCGAACGTGAGCGACGTCGAATTCGAGTCATCGCTGGCCGAGCTGCGC
>JAHJJI010000106.1 GCA_018823025.1 Gammaproteobacteria bacterium
GCCAAAATCGTCGATGGCAATGCGAAAACCCGCCTCCTTGAGCTCCTGCAGGCGCTCCGCGGCATGCTCCACGTCCAGCAGCGCAATGCTTTCAGTCACCTCAAGGATGATGTTCCCTGGGGAAAGTTGATGTTTGGACACCTCTTCCAGCAGTTGCTCGGTGAAGTAGGGCTTAAAAAGCTCCCGCTTCGACACGTTCACTGCAATGCTCAAAGCCAGGCCCTGACGTTGCCAACTTTCGGCGGCAGTCAAGCTGGCAAGCCATACCTGCTGCCCTAACTCCCGGATCACTCCAATACTCTCTGCTATCGGAATGAAGGTAGCAGGACCGATCCAGCCCAGTTCGTCATCGTGCCAGCGCGCCAGCACTTCTACGCCACTGCACGCACCGGTAGAAGCTTCGATAATCGGCTGGTACCAAGCCTGAATGCGCTGGGAACTAACCGCATTGACCAAACGATTTTGAATGTAGAGCTCCTTCTTGCCGATGCCCTGGCTGGTCATGTCACGGAAGAAGCACACCTGATTTCGACCCTGGGACTTGGCGTAGAACATCGCGCGGTCAGCCTCGGAAAACAGGGTTTCAACCTCCTCCCCATCATCGGGATAAATCGCCACACCCATGCTGAAAGTAACGGACAAATCGGCACCGTCCACATTCAGTGGCGATTGCATGACTTCCCTCACTTTTTTGATTGTTTCCCGAACCGAGTCCTCTGACTGCATGTCGGGGAGCAGCAGCACAAACTCGTCCCCACCCCAGCGCGCCAGGGTATCGCCTGCCCGAAGCTGGGTATTCAGTACCACGGAAAAAGCCTGTAGCAACCTGTCGCCCACTTTGTGACCCAGGGTATCGTTAATATTCTTGAAATGATCAAGATCGATAAAGCACACACCCACCTTGTGCACAGTGCGCGAAGCCAGGCGCAGGGCGACCTTGAAACGGTCCTCCAGCAGCACCCGATTCGGCAGTTCAGTCAGGGCATCGTGGAGGGCCATGTGGGAGATTTGCTTCTCTTGCAGATAAGTCTGGGTAACATCGCGCAGCACCCCGCGCAGGCCGGCCACCTTGCCCGACTCATCCCAATAGCTGACGAAACGGCACTCCAGCCATGAATTGTGCATCAATCCGTCGATCTCACCCAGCCGCAAACGCATTCCCATGTGGCTTTTCATACCCCTGATCAAACTATCGCACTGGATATGCAAAGCCTCGAGGTCATCGACATGAATGAATTCATCCAGCTTGCGCCCCACCGCATCGTCACAATGAGCCAGGGTGGACCAACCCGGACTGGCGCGCTGGATACGCCCATCGCAATCCAGTTCCAGCACTGCCTCTTCCAGCAAAGCCAGCGTACCAAGATAGGCTTTTTGTTCATGTTCCCGCGTATCGACTATTTGCAGCAGACTTTGCAATGAGAGCGCCAGATCACCAATTTCATCTTTCCGGCTTTGCGCCGGCTCGAGTTCGCTCTCAGCCAGCCTCAACCTGCCACTATCGGCAAATCGCCTGGCCGCCGCACTCACGCTTTCCACCCGCAGGACGGTGCTCTGCAACCAGCGCCCCAGGCCGAGCCAGAGCAGGATGGCAACGAAAACCACGGCCATAACCGGCCGCAACAGGAAATCAGGCAAGGGGTAACTGGTGTGGATTTCACGCTGGATAACCAGTTGCAGCTTATCGCTACCCGGCCAGGACAAAGCCGTTTCCACATAGTGTGGATTGATTCCGTAGAACACACTGCTATCAAAAGGAGTCGCGCCTTTGGGCAAGGCACTTGAAGAAGCCAGAAGAGCGCTATCGAATTTCAGGTGCAAGTGGGTTTCCGGGATTTCCAGTTTCTTCAGCACAGCATTATTAATGGATTTCAGCAGCAGCAAGCTGCCCTGACCTCCTTGACCCAGCCACAGTGGACGTTGAAACACCTGGTAGAACTCGCCACGATCCTTGGCATACAGCCAACCCGATGAGAGCGCGGCAATATTGTTCAAAGCATGGGCTTCCGTGCCGAAACGGAACAAGACTTTTCCCTGTCCATCCAGTATCAGAAGGTTGGAAAAATTGATGAATTCCCATTGCGCATTCAGAAGCGCATTCAGTTTCGCCCAGCGCAAATCGGCAGTGTCTTCCAGAATGCGGGAAAACTCGATGCGCGCCTTGATCTGTTCTGCCTCGGTTTGCCATTCGGACTCAAGGCGCGGCAACTTATCAAGGTAATAGCCTTCGATAAGCGCCTGTTTCTGCGATGCCTCGCGCTGGTAGAAAGCGGCATAACTACTCAAGCCAATCAACATAATGCCGACCATGGAGATGACCAGAACTATCGCCAACCGCGATATCGCCTGCCCGTGGAGCGTGCCTTTTTTTGCCGTCAAATTGCGCAGGGTGCGAAGAATCAAGGTTTATTCCCCGACCACTGGTAGGAGACCAGGGAATGAACATCAAGATCCGCCGGCAAGGGCACGTTGGCGGCTCGCAGGAAATCCACGGTCTCGCCAACCTGCTTGCGCGAAAAACGGCCGTCGGAACTGAACATGCCTGAAATCCTGCCGAGTGCGGCTGTCAGTTCGCGCCGCTCATTTTCATTCGCCACTCCGAGCTTGCCTACAATGGCTTCAGGGGTGGCCGCATGCATCCAGGCCAGAGTACGCTGCACCATTTGCACCATCAGCTCGGTGCGCTGCGGGTTCTCACGCACAGACTCGGCAGAAGCGGCCACGACGGAACGTGGGTGCGCCAAGCCGGGTATCCTTGCCATGGCCACGGGTGTGTTCATATCGAGAAGTATCCAGCCGGTATCCCTGCGAACCAGCTCGCTGACAAATGGCTCTTCGCAGAACACGGCATCCACTGCTTGTCCGGCCAGAGCGCCGTACACTGCATCGATATTTTGCGCGTTTGGTACCCAGCGCACCTCACTCGGCTTCACCCCGTAGCTAGACAACACGAGCTCTGCCAGAGTATTCAGGTAAGTCTTGCTGGCAACACTGCCGGCGGAGACGCCGATACTGCGGCCTTTCAGATCGCCGACTTTCCTGATCTTGCCGGCCAGATCCTTGCGCACCACCAGTGCATAGGGCGGCACTTTGCCGCTTAACGACGCCAGCGCCAAGACCTTCTCTCCCTTCGAGGCCAGCACCGGAAGAACAGCAAACCCCACCGCAGCGAAGTGGGCATTCCCTGCCAAGGCATCCTCAAAAGCGCGCACGCCACTGGGAAAATAGCGGATTGACAACTGAACACCAAGAGCGCTGTCGATACCGAGCGCAGGAATGAGCTCGACCGGCATGGATGCCAGTGCTCGGGGCCCGGGAATGTTGATACGAATAACGGGTCGACCGGATTCCGCAGCCCATGCACGCGACAGACAAGGTAAAGTTGCCAAGCCTGCCAGCACCTTGAGGGCAGACCTTCTCGAAGGATTCATACTGATCTCTACCCCTTTTATTTTTCTTCTCTTCCTTCATTATCATAACGCGACTGTCCGCAGCAATTATGGACCCGGGAAACTTGCTTCAGACCATATCGCAAGACCCTGCCAAACACTGTTCCATTGGGCAGGGCTTGTGAATGCCATAACCCTGAGCGTAATCCACGCCAAGCTCTCGCAACTTCTCCAGGATAGCGTCATTTTCCACATACTCGGCAATCGTCTTGATCCCCATGACGTGGCCAACAGTATTGATCGCCTGCACCATGGCGTAATCCACCGTATCATCCACCATATCCTTGACGAAAGCGCCATCAATTTTCAGGTAATCCACCGGCAGTACCTTAAGGTACATGAAGGAAGACAAGCCGCTACCGAAGTCGTCCAGGGCAAAGCGGCAGCCTTCGGCCCTGAGCGCTTTGATCAGTGCCGCAGCATGCTCTAAGTTGGCTACCGCGGCGGTTTCGGTGATCTCGAAGCAAATCAGGCGCGGTGGCACCTGATGCATGGAGAGTTGTTCACTGATGAACTGCTCGAGATTTTCCTCACCCAGTGAAGCGCCGGACAAATTGATGCAAAAAACCTCGCCAGGCTGCCCCGGACGCTCGCGCAGATGCTGCCCGATGGTAGCCAAGCCATGGTGGATCACCCAGCGGTCAACCGCCGGCATCAGGTTGTAACGCTCCGCGGCCGGGATGAAGTCCATCGGCGGCACCAGCTTGCCTTCCTCGTCCAGCAGCCGCAGCAGGATTTCACAATGTCGTTCCTGCATTCCGTCCAGCGGGACAATCTTCTGGCAATACAGGACAAAGCGGTTCTCCTCCAATGCCTGGCTGATGCGAGAAACCCACTGCATTTCACCGTGGCGCCGAGCCAGTTCCAGGTTACCGGGCCGGAAAACCTGCACCCGGTTGCGCCCTTTTTCCTTGGCGGCATAGCAGGCGGCGTCGGCCTCGCTCATGAGTTCCTCGATGCTGACGCTGTCGGCGTCAATGAGGACCAGACCAATACTCGCCCCCAAGTCGAAAGGGCGCCCTTCCCAGCTGAAGCGAAAATCCTTGACCACCTGGCGCAGGCTTTCCGCGATTTTCAGTGCCCGGTCAAGCGGGCAACTCTCCAGCAGCACGCCGAATTCATCCCCGCCCAGGCGCGCGAGGGTGTCGGACTCGCGCATACCTTCCTGCAACAGATAGGTAAGCTGGCGCAGCAGCTTGTCGCCCACCGCGTGACCACAGGTATCATTGATCACCTTGAACTGATCCAGATCGATGTAGCAGAAGGCATGCCCCTGGCCGAGATTCCTGGCGCGCACCAGCAATTCAGCCAGACGCCGCTCGAACTCGCGCCGGTTAACCAGACCGGTGAGCGCATCGTGGGTGGCGTGATAAGACAGCAGATGCGGCGTGTGACGCATCTGAGTCACATCGTAGAACACCATCACCGCGCCGATGATGGCGCCTTGCCGGTCACGAATTGGCGCCGCCGAATCTTCGATGATGTACTCCTTGCCGTCCCGCGCCACCAGCACCACATTGCTCGCCAGCCCCACCACCTTGCGTTCGCGCAGGCACCGTTCCACCGGGTTGGGCTCCGGTTCGCGCGTCACGCCATCGATCAGCACACACACTTCAGTCAACAACTTGCCACAGGCATCCTGCGTCTTCCAGCCGGTCAGCTGCTCGGCCACCGGATTGAGGTATTCCACCCGCGCGGCACCATCGGTGGTAATCACGGCATCGCCGATGGAATGCAGCGTCACCTCGGCAAGTTCCTTCTGCTTGAACAGCGAGTTGGCGGTCTGACGCACCTTGGTCATGCTCCAGATCGCCAACATCAGGGCCACGACCAGCATGGCGGCGTGGCGTAGCATGTTCAGCAGTGTCTCGCGCATGGCCTGTGCTGAAAACTCATCGGCGACCAGGCTCACCGCGCTGGAGACAGCCAGGATGGAATTGATCGCCTGGGTCGAGTGCTCGAACCACTCGGCGCCGCTTTGGGAATAGCTGCCATTGTCGGCCTCCCGGTAAACCTGGCGGCGCACCGCTTCGTAGCGACCGAGGAAGGATTGCTCCATCTCCTTCACTGCATGAACGATACGGGGATCGGTGCTCTTCAGGCCGGCGACCACCTGGATATCGAAAATACTGCGATCAACCACGCCGCGATTCGCCTTCATCTCGTCCAGCACAGCCGGCGGCAAAGGCAGCCGTGCACTGATGTAGTAGCTCAACATGGCGCGCTCGCGCCCGGCATGCTCGCTCGCCAGCCACACCCAGCGCTTGAGAGAGAGGTTGAGCTGGGCCACATGGCGCGGCGTATCCACCGGCAGGAACGCCGCCTC
Organism: Gammaproteobacteria bacterium; assembly: GCA_018823025.1. Taxonomy (GTDB): domain Bacteria; phylum Pseudomonadota; class Gammaproteobacteria; order Burkholderiales; family Sulfuricellaceae; genus Sulfuricella. The sequence goes on from JAHJJI010000106.1 coordinate 5,776, forward strand.
GCGCAAGCGCGAAGAAACACCGATGAAGTGGCTGATCACTTTCTGCCACTCAATTGCGGTATAGGTACAGGTTTCGCCTTTCAGACACGAATCAGCACGACTGCGCGCCTGAATCAGATTCACCTGTTCGCGCTCTGCCTGACGGATGGCATCGACAAACTCGGAATCCGGGTTCCCGCGTATCGCCAGGTCGCGCGCCAGAACGAGTGCCTGGTTCCAACTGGCATCGCCTTTTTCGCGTAGCCCGGCAATGCTCTTCAGGATCACCGGAGAGGCTGGAACAGGGCTGCCCAGTGCGCTGGAGGTCAGACCGCGCTCCACCGCCTCGCGACCGGCAGCCTCGATCAGGCGATCCGCCATGGCATTGGCCTGACCCATATCACGCACGGCGCGGTAATTTAAATAAGAATCCCAAACCACCTCCCCGGTGAGCACCAGAACGAAGGAGGCCAGCGCGATGAGGGAAAAATTGATGATTTTGGAGTGCGAAAAACCACGAGCCATTAAAATTAACCTAATTGATAGATATCAGTATATTTCGCCAGACAGCATATTTTTCTGAACGATGCCATAGAACTCCCACTGTTGCAACCGAACCAGGCCAGCAGCGAGACAAATCCGGACTCTCATGGCATTCGCCAAAAAAAACCTCACTGACCCTCTCTTGAAAACAAAACATTGCACCCAATATGGTTTTGCATCGTCATCAGGAGAACGTCACATGCAGCCAGAAGATCAGAAAAACAAAATCGAGCAGGAAGAATTCCTCGAAAATCTCGGTGAAGCTTCATCCATGAGCGAGGCCTACCAAGCGGGCGCTGAAGGCGAATCCGCCGAAGTCATGCCCAGCCTGGAAGAAATGCTCAAGCAGGCCGAACTCGCCGCACAGGAACACCATGATGCCTGGCTGCGCGCCAAGGCTGATACGGAAAACATCCGCAAACGCACCCAGGTGGAAATCGCCAACGCCCACAAATTCGCCGTCGAAGGTTTCTCGTCCGAGCTGCTGGCTGTCAAGGACAGTCTGGAAGCCGCCATCAAGGTGGAAACCGCCGATCTGGCGAGCATGAAGAGCGGCGTCGAGCTGACCCTCAAGCAGTTGGTAGCCGTGTTCGAGAAATTCAATCTGAGCGAAATCGACCCGACCGGCGAAAAATTCGATCCCCACAAGCATCAGGCCATCAGCATGGTGGAAGCCGACGTCGCTCCAAATACGGTCGTCAGCGTCCTGCAAAAAGGTTATCTGCTGCACGACCGGGTACTGCGCCCGGCGCTGGTGATGGTGGCTAAGGCCAAAGAGTCTTGAAATAAGCGCTAGCAACCCCATCTGGGAAACAAGGTTAATTCTTAATCATTCGTTACAAAGGAAGAAACATGGGAAAAATCATTGGTATTGACTTGGGCACCACCAACTCGTGCGTGGCGGTGATGGAAAACGGCCAGTCCAAAGTCATCGAGAACTCCGAAGGTGCGCGCACCACGCCGTCCATCGTCGCTTACGCGGAAGACGGCGAAATCCTGTGCGGCGCGCCAGCCAAGCGCCAGGCCGTCACCAACCCGAAAAATACGCTGTACGCGGTGAAACGTTTGATCGGCCGCCGTTTCGAGGAAAAGGAAGTGCAGAAGGACATCGACCTGATGCCCTACACCATTCTCAAGGCTGACAACGGTGACGCCTGGGTCCAGGCGCGCGACAAGAAAATGGCGCCGCCGCAGGTTTCTGCCGAAGTGCTGCGCAAGATGAAAAAGACCGCCGAAGACTACCTTGGCGAGGAAGTCACCGAAGCCGTGATCACCGTGCCGGCCTACTTCAACGACAGCCAGCGCCAAGCCACCAAGGACGCCGGCCGCATCGCCGGTCTGGAAGTCAAGCGTATCATCAACGAGCCGACTGCGGCCGCGCTCGCCTTCGGCATGGACAAGAAGGAAGGCGACCGCAAGATTGCAGTGTTCGACCTCGGCGGCGGCACCTTCGACATTTCCATCATCGAAATTGCAGAAATCGAAGGCGAGCACCAGTTCGAGGTGCTCTCCACTAATGGCGACACCTTCCTTGGCGGCGAAGACTTCGACCAGCGTCTGATGGACTACCTGGTGGACGAATTCAAGAAAGAAAGTGGCATCGATCTGAAGAAAGACATGCTCGCCCTGCAACGCCTGAAAGACGCCGCCGAGAAGGCCAAGATCGAACTGTCCTCTTCGCAGCAGACCGAAGTCAACCTGCCCTACATCACTGCCGACGCGTCCGGCCCTAAACACCTGGCCGTAAAAGTCACGCGCGCCAAGTTCGAGTCTCTCGTCGAGGAGCTGATCGAGCGCACCATGGCACCTTGCCGCATGGCCATCAAGGATGCGGGCGTGAAGCTGGAAGATATCGCCGACGTGATCCTGGTCGGCGGCCAGAGCCGCATGCCCAAGGTGCAAGAGAAGGTGAAAGAGATTTTCGGCAAGGAAGCCCGCAAGGACGTCAACCCGGACGAAGCCGTCGCCATCGGTGCCGCGATCCAGGGCGGCGTGCTGCAAGGTGAAGTCAAGGACGTGCTGCTGCTCGACGTGACGCCTTTGTCCCTGGGCATCGAGACCATGGGCGGCGTAATGACCAAGCTGATCCAGAAGAACACCACCATCCCGACCAAGGCGAGCCAGGTATTTTCTACTGCCGAGGACAACCAGAACGCGGTGACCATCCACGTGCTGCAAGGTGAGCGCGACGTGGCCTCTGGCAACAAGAGCCTGGGCCAATTCAACCTTTCCGACATCCCGCCGGCATCGCGCGGCATGCCGCAGATCGAGGTCACTTTCGACATCGACGCCAACGGTATCCTGCACGTTTCCGCCAAGGACAAGGCCACCGGCAAGGAGAACAAGATCAAGATTCAGGCCAGTTCCGGCCTGTCCGAAGAGGAAATCCGCCGCATGGAGCAGGATGCGGCCTCCCACGCTGAGGAAGACCGCAAAACGCTGGAACTGGTCAACGCCCGCAACCAGTGCGATGGCATGGTGCACTCGGTGAAGAAATCCCTGGTCGACTACGGCGACAAAATCACTGCCGATGAAAAAACCGCGATCGAGACCGCATTGAAAGAAGCCGAGGAAGCGCTCAAGGGCAACGACAAGGACACCATCGAAGCCAAAACCAAGGCGCTGGGAGAAGCTTCCCACAAGCTGGCCGAAAAGATGTATGCCGAACAGGCGCAACCCGAAGCGGGTGGCGCTGATGCCGGCAAGAAAGAGGCTGATGACAACGTGGTGGATGCCGAGTTCGAAGAAGTCAAAAACGAGAAGAAGTAAAGCCTAACCACAGAGGCACAGAGGCACAGAGAAAACCGGAAGAACGGTTTCTCTATGGTCTTTGTGCCTCTGTGTCTCTGTGGTGAAAAATTAAATGTCCAAACGCGATTTTTACGAAATTCTAGGCGTCAACAAGGACGCCAATGACGACGAGATCAAGAAGGCTTACCGCAAGCTCGCGATGAAGTTCCATCCGGATCGCAACCCGGATAATCCGAAAGCGGAAGAGCATTTCAAGGAGGCCAAGGAGGCTTACGAGATCCTGTCCGACCCGAGCAAGCGTACCGCCTACGACCAGTACGGCCATGCCGGTGTCGACCAGCAGGCCGGCATGGGCGGCGCGGGCGGGTTCAGCGGCGGGTTCGCCGATGCCTTCGGCGACATCTTCGGCGACATCTTCGGCGGTGCCGGCGGTGGCCGTGGCGGACGATCCAACGTCTACCGCGGCGCCGACCTGCGCTACAACCTGGAAATCTCGCTGGAAGATGCCGCACGCGGCACCGAAACCAAAATCCGCATTCCCACCATGGCAGAGTGCGACACCTGCCACGGCAGCGGCGCCAAGGCCGGCTCCAAACCGGAAACCTGCCCCACTTGCGCCGGCCACGGCCAGGTACGGATGCAGCAGGGTTTCTTCTCGATCCAGCAGGCCTGCCCCAAGTGCCATGGCAGCGGCAAAGTCATCGCCCACCCCTGCGGCACCTGTCAAGGCAGCGGTCGCGTCAAGCAGTACAAAACCCTGGCGGTAAAAATTCCCTCGGGAGTTGATGAAGGCGATCGCATCCGCCTCTCGGGCGAAGGCGAAGCCGGCGTCAACGGCGGTCCGTCTGGTGATCTGTACGTGGTCATCCAGATCAAGGCCCACTCGGTTTTCCAGCGCGACCACAACGACCTGCACTGCGAAATGCCGATCAGCTTCACCACCGCAGCGCTGGGCGGGGAAATCGAGATCCCGACGCTGGACGGTCACGCCAAAATCAAGATCCCGGCGGAAACCCAGTCCGGCAAGGTGTTCCGCCTGCGCGGCAAAGGCATCAAAGGTGTGCGTAGCAGCGCTCACGGCGATCTGATGTGCCACATGGTGGTAGAAACGCCGGTCAGCCTGACCGAACGCCAGAAAGAACTGCTGCGCGAACTGGAGACGCTCAACGAGGAGGATGGCGCCCGGCACAACCCGCGCACCAAATCCTGGATGGACAAGATGAAACAATTTTTCGGGCCGTAGTTTTTGCACGAACTTCATAAAAAAAGACTAGGGGCAGGAAGATGATTCCTGCCCCTAGTCTTTTGTGGTTTATCGCGGTGGGATGATGGGTATCGCTACGCTCAACCCATCCTACGCTTGCTCATTTCTTAACATCACTTGGAAGGCGTGGCATTAAAGGAATGGGGGCTTTTGCACCGCCCGGTGAAATCCAACCATCTTTAACCCTAACCATCTCTTCACAACTGGTAATGCCATACCCACCCTTCACAGACTCCCGCAGGATGGTTTTGAATTCGAGTTGTCTGTAATCGCTGTTTAGTTCCTTGATCTTCTCCGCAGAGACAAAGCCAAGACTGGTGAGTTTGTCTTCGTCACCCAAGGTGCTGATAGCGACATTGAGCGTTTTGAACTCGGCGGGAAATTCGGATAACGGGATGCGTTGCCATGCCTTGCCGTCGTATTTGAAGAAGACGTAAGGTGGATTGGGTCTACCCCATTTGTTGTAGGACAAGCACAAGTTTGGAGTAGCCACGATGTAAGGCGTGCCGTTCAGTACATGCAAGGCCAGCAAATCAAAATTTGCGCGTCCGATGTCTTCGCCGTATTCGCTTTTCCATGTGATGGTTTTGCTGGAACCTGGCATCTTGAAGGAGATGATGTGCTCCTTGACGGGGGGCGGCTGCCCGATTTCGTGACGTCCACCACGAGTCTGCGAACGCTCTATAATAATTCCCCCCCATCATGCAACAGCACTTCCTCTTTCCAACTCGTGCCACCAAACCCAAATAACCCCGCCTCCGCGCTCATGCTGATCCAGGCCATTAAAACCAGCCCAAACATCATCATCTGTTTCAGCCACGGCCGATTGATTTTCATGCTGTGTTCCCTTCAATATCCGTAGGATGGGTGGACCGTAGCGATACCCATCAATCCCTCACCTCTCCCCAAAGCGCAATTCACTCTCCACACCGCCGCCCCAATCCGCCGCATAGTTTCCCTGCTCTACAAAGCGGTGAAATGAAGAATAAGGCCATTCCGCCACCGATTTTACATGCCCATGCTTGACCGGATTAAAATGGATGTAATCGGCATGCCGCTCAAAATCCATTGCATCCTTGAGCGTGTGCTCCCAATACCGGCGTTGCCAGATTCCGCGCTCACCCTTGTTGCTACGGCTTTGTGAGATGCGCTCACCCTTGGGCAATCCACGCGAAAATGTAGTCTTGATTAAACGCCAGCGGGTTGCGTAATCCAGATCATCCGGCGGCAATGTCCAGATGGAGTGAAGATGCTCAGGCATAACCGCAATTGCTTCTATCTGAAAGGGATGCCGTGAGCGGGTATAGCGGAAAGCCTCGCGCAATAACGCAATATGATCGGTGAGCAGGCGGGATTGGCGGTCAGCCAGATTGACGGTGAAAAAGAAGCTGCCGCCCGCGATGAAATTGCGCCGATAATTGGTCATCGGTGCATGGTATCAAATTTATGATCGATGGGTATTGATGGGTATCGCTGCGCTCCACCCATCCTACATAAATTTCGTGGCTCACCGCAGTTGTAGGATGGGTGGAGCGCAGCGATACCCATCACACAAGAGCTAAACCCGCCGCCACACCGTGCCCTGCGGCGTGTCTTCCAGCACCACGCCTTCATCCAGCAATTCCTTGCGAATGCGATCGGCCGCGGCATAATCCTTAGCTTGTTTCGCGGCAATGCGTTCGGCAATGCGCTGTTCGATCTGTTCCGGTGTGCAGCCCGATTCTCCCACTCCGCCCTGTAAAAACTCGCTCGGATCGCGCTGCAATAATCCCAACACCCCGCCCAATGCCCTGAGCAGGCCGGCAAGTTGCTTGCCGTGAGTCTTGTTGGCCTCATTCGCCAGATCGAAAAGCACCGCAACTGCCTCGGCCGTATTGAAATCATCCTCCATCGCCGCCTTGAAGGCAGCGGCATAAGGGTCGTGCCAGTCAATTGCTACACCGTGAGGGGTGAGGGGTGAGGGGTGAGGCAGCACATTCTTCAGCGCGGTGTAGAGCCTCGTCAGCGCGCCCTTGGCATCGTCCAAGTGCTGGTCGGAATAGTTGAGCGGGCTGCGGTAGTGGGCGCGCAGAATGAAGAAGCGCACCACTTCGGCATCGTAGCGCTCCAGCACTTCGCGGATTGTGAAGAAGTTGCCGAGCGATTTCGACATCTTCTCGTTATCCACCCGCACGAAGCCATTGTGGATCCAGTAGTTGACATGCTGGTGGCCGTGCGTGCCCTCGGACTGGGCGATCTCGTTCTCGTGATGGGGAAACTGCAAGTCCGCGCCACCACCGTGAATATCGAAATGTTCGCCGAGCAGGGCATCGCTCATCACCGAGCACTCGATGTGCCAGCCCGGGCGACCCTGCCCCCAGGGCGAATCCCACTGCGGCTCGCCGGGCTTGGCCGATTTCCAGAGAACGAAGTCGAGCGGGTCGTCCTTGCCCACGGCGACATCCACCCGCTCGCCGGCGCGCAGATCGTCCAGCGACTTGCCGGAAAGCTTGCCGTAGCCGGGAAACTTGTGCACCGAATAGCACACGTCGCCGCTCTTCGCCACATACGCCAGACCGTTGTCCATCAGCGCCTGGATCATGGCGACCATGCCCGGCACATACTGGGTGGCGCGCGGCTCATGCTCCGGCTTCTCCACGCCGAGCTTCGCCGCATCCTCGTCCATCGCGGCGATGAAGCGGCCGGTCAGAGCATCGATATTCTCGTGGTTCTCGGCGGCGCGCTTGATGATCTTGTCGTCGATGTCGGTGATGTTGCGCACGTAAGTGACGTCGAAGCCGTCGGCCCTGAGCCAGCGGTTGATCATGTCGAACACCACCATCACCCGCGCATGGCCGAGGTGGCAGTAGTCGTATACCGTCATGCCGCAGACGTACATGCGGACCTTGCCGGATTCGATGGGGACGAAGTCCTGCTTGGAGCGGGAAAGGGAATTGTAAATTTTCAGCATCGTATCAATCTAAAAAACCATTAAACCTTAAAAAATTCTTGAACCGCAAAGGACGCAAGGGACGCGAAGGAATTCAAGAGCTTGAACAACTTAATCTGCTTACCCGATGGGAGATGCGAAACAATGCATTAACTTGTTGTCCTACCTTGCGAACCTTAGCGTCCTTTGCGGTGAAATGCCGTTCTCAGGTTTAAAATCGCGTCCTCTGCGGTAAAAATCAGCCCTGTTCTTTCGCCCAGGAATCCTTCAGCGTCACCGTGCGGTTGAACACCAGCTTGCCGCCAGGCTGGTGATCGCAGCGGTCGGCGCAGAAGTAGCCGAGGCGCTCGAACTGGTAACGGGTTTCGGGTACAGCGTCGCGCACGGCAGTCTCGACCCAGCCCTGCACCACGGTCAGCGATTCGGGGTTGATGAATTCGCGGAAATCGCGCGCCTTGTCGCTATCCGGCTCGGCCACGGTAAACAGGCGGTCGTAGAGCCTGACTTCCGCCGCCAGGGCATGCTCGACGGAAAGCCAGTGAATCACCCCCTTGACCTTGCGTCCCTGCGGATTCTTGCCGAGAGTATCCGGATCGATCGAGCAGCGCAGTTCAACCACATTGCCGGCGGCATCCTTGATCGCTTCGTCGCACTTGATGACATAACTATAGCGCAGCCGCACCTCGCCGCCAGACACCAGGCGCTGCCAGCCTGGCGGCGGATTTTCGCTGAAATCGTCGGCGTCGATCCAGATTTCTTTCGAAAACGGCACCACCCGGCTGCCAAACTCGGGGTGGTTAGGATGGAAGCCGGCTTCGCGCGACTGCGTTTCGCCCTCGACGAAGTTGGTAATCACCACTTTCAGCGGCTTGATCACCGCCATCACGCGCGGCACACGCACTTCCATGTCCTCGCGGATACAGCCCTCAAGCACACTCATATCGACCACGTTGTCGCTCTTGGAGATACCGATGCGCCGCGCAAACTCGCGGATGCCCTCGGGCGTGTAGCCGCGCCGGCGCATGCCGGTGATGGTGGGCATGCGCGGATCGTCCCAGCCGGAAACCAGATTTTCCGTCACCAACTGGTTCAGCTTGCGCTTGCTGGTCAGGGTGTACTGCAGCTCCAGACGGGAAAATTCGATCTGCTGCGGATGGCAAGGCACCGGCAACTGGTCCAGCACCCAGTCGTAAAGCGGGCGGTGATCCTCGAACTCGAGCGTGCACAGGGAATGGGTGATGTTCTCCAGCGCATCGGAAATGCAGTGGGTGTAATCGTACATCGGGTAGATGCACCACTTGTCGCCAGTGCGGATGTGGTGGGCGCGGCGGATGCGGTAGATCGCCGGATCGCGCAGGTTGATGTTGGGCGAGGCCATGTCGATCTTGGCGCGCAGCACCTTGCTACCGTCGGGAAACTCGCCGGCACGCATCTTGGCGAATAAATCCAGGTTTTCATCCACGCTGCGCTCACGGTACGGGCTGTTCTTGCCCGGCGCAGTGAGCGTGCCGCGATATTCGCGCATTTCCTCGGGGCTGAGGTCATCTACATAAGCCTTGCCCTGCCGGATCAACTCGACCGCGTAATCGTACAGCGCCTCGAAATAGTCCGATGCCCAACGCACCTCGCCATCCCACTGGAAGCCCAGCCAGCGCACGTCGTCCTGAATCGACCGGGCGTATTCCTCGCTCTCTTTCTCCGGGTTGGTGTCGTCGAAGCGCAGATTGCATCTGCCCTGGTAGTCCAGCGCCAGGCCGAAATTCAGGCAGATCGACTTGGCGTGGCCGACATGGAGGTAGCCGTTGGGCTCGGGCGGAAAGCGCGTGACGATGCTCTTGTGCTTGCCGCTGGCCAGATCGGCTTCGATGATGTTGCGGATGAAATGGGGAACGGGAATGGGGGTGTTATCGCTGCTGGTCATAAACTGGGACATTCTGAAAAGATTCGAAGCAAAGGGTTTGGTGAAAGGGGCGGTTCTTGTTAGAATTCAGCCTGTTTGCCACATAGTGAAAAGTATACTACCAATGAGCCGTTTCCGCATTGCCACGATCTTAGCCTCCCTGTCCTGCACCTTGCTCTTCACCTTCGGTCAGCCTGCACGCGCCGATGAGTTGCAGGACATCAGCAAGCTCTACAAACAGGGGCAGAACGACAAGGCCCTGGAACGCCTCGAAAGCTACCTCACCAACCGGCCCAAGGATGCTCAGGGACCGAAAATCGCCCAGGGCCGTTTCCTCAAGGGGCTGATCCTGGCAGAGCAGGGCAAGAACGCGGAAGCGATCCAGATATTCACCCGGCTTACCGAGGAATACCCCGAACTGCCCGAACCCTACAACAATCTGGCGGTGCTGTATGCCTCCCAGGGGCAGTACGATAAAGCCCGCCACGCCCTGGAAATGGCGATCAGCACCCACCCCAGCTATGCCACAGCGCACGAGAACCTGGGCGATATCTACGCCAAGATGGCGAGCCAGGCCTATGACAAGGCGCTGCAACTGGACAAGGGCAATGCAGCCGCGCAAACCAAGCTGGCGCTGGTCAAGGAACTGTTCTCCGCCAGCGGCAAGACGAACCGAGCCCCGACCAAGACCTCAACCCCAGCGGCTGCCCCTACCCCTGCTGCCGCGCCCGCAACGGCCCCGGCAAAACCCGAAGCGATCAAGCCTGTACCCACGCCGGCCCCTTCCGTGGCGCAACCGGTGCCAGCCCCCGCACCCGTGCCTGCAAAACCTGCACCGACCCCAAAGGCCGTGCCTGCAACCGAACAAATCAGCAATTCCGACACCGAATCCGCCGTGCTGAAAACGCTCAACGGCTGGGCTAATGCCTGGTCGAGCAAGAACGTGGGCACCTATCTTTCCTATTACGCCAAGGATTTCAAGGTGCCGGGCGGCAGCCGTGCATCCTGGGAAAAAGAGCGCAAGAATCGCGTCAGTCGGCCCAAGTCGATCCACGTCAGCATCGAAGCCCCGCGCGTCACCATCAGCGATGCCAGCCACGCCAGCGTCACTTTCAAGCAATCCTACAAATCTGACACATTGGAATCAACCACGACAAAAACGATTGCAATGGTGAAAGTGGGAGATAAATGGCTGATCCAGCAGGAGCGGGTCGGCCGGTAGTCACATTTTGCGCAGAACCTTCCATTTGTCCGGTATAGCAAGGATCACCCTTGTCGTTGCAGTCGCCCTGGCCTCAGTATTGGGCTTTTTCGCCCTGACCAGGGATCACCGTCCCGGTCCCGAACAAAAAAGCGAGGTTCCGCAGCACCAACTCTCAAACGACCTCGAATCGATGCTGGTAAAAAGCCTGCTGGAAGTCCGGCAAAACCGCCTCGACGTCGCCATGAACGACATTGAGGCCCTGCTCAAGCTCTACCCCAACTTCAAGCTGGCCCACCTGATCCGGGGCGACCTGTTGATGGCGCGGGCGCATCCTCTTAGCACCATCGGCAGCGCTGCCAGCGCCTCCCAGCAACAAATCTCCGATCTGCGCGAGGAAGCCCGCGCCCGCCTGCTGCGTCACCTGGAGCAGATGCCGGTTAATCTTGTGCCCAAATACCTAGTCCAGTTCCAGCCGGAACAACATCACGCGATCGTGGTGGACACCAGCAAATCCCGGCTATACCTGTTCCAAAACGACAACGGTACGCCACGCTATGTGGCCGACTACTACATCAGCAGCGGCAAGGCCGGCGCCGAAAAATACAAGGAAGGCGACCAGAAAACACCGCTTGGAGTCTACTTCGTTACCGCCAACTTGCCTAAAACTCAGATTTCCGATTTTTACGGCACCGGCGCCTTCCCCATCAGCTATCCTAATGAATGGGACCGTCAACAGGGCAAGAACGGCCACGGCATCTGGCTGCACGGCGTGCCCAGCGACACTTACAGCCGCCCGCCGCGCGCCAGCAACGGCTGCGTGGTGCTGGCCAACCCTGACATGGATACAATCGGGAAGAACCTGCAGGTGGGTCTGACCCCGGTAATAATCAGCGAAAAGGTGAACTGGGTCGACCCCAAGGAACTCGCCGCCCAGCGCAGCGAACTCAGCAAACTCGTTGAGGACTGGCGGCGCGACTGGGAGAGCATTGATGCTGATAAATATTTACGGCATTATTCGCGAAGCTTCAATGCCCCCGGCCAGAACTACAGCTCCTGGGACGCACAGAAACGCCAGGTCAACGCCAGCAAAACCTGGGTCAAAGTTAAACTGTCGAATATCAGCATCTTCAGCTACCCGGGCAACGATCACCTGATGGTGATAACATTCAACCAGGATTACAGCAGTAACAATCTGAAAAACCAGATGCGCAAGCGGCAGTACTGGAAGTTCGACAGCAACGAATGGAAAATTGTCTACGAGGGGGCCGCATGAAATTTCGCCTAACCATGATCATCATTGGCTTGCTTATCAGCACCGGCGCGCTCGCCGCCAATCCGCTGGTCAAAATGCGTACCAACCTAGGCGAAATCGTGCTCGAACTGTATCCCGACAAAGCGCCGAAAACCGTCGCCAACTTCCTGCACTATGTCAGCAGTGGCCATTACAATGGCACGGTGTTCCACCGTACCATTCAGCAATTCGTCATCCAGGGCGGTGGTTTCACCCCGGATTTCCAGTACAAACCCACCTTCGACCCGGTTCCCAACGAAGCGACCAACGGCCTCAGGAACGAACGCGGCACGCTCTCCATGGCGCGTGCCTATGACCCGGACTCGGCCACCGCACAATTCTTCATCAACCTCGACGACAACAAATTTCTCAACCACCACCGCCCCCATCCCGATTACTATGGCTATTGCGTCTTCGGCAAAGTAATCAAAGGCATGGATATCGCGAAAAAGATCGGGGCCCTGCCCACAGCGTCAGGCGGGCCGTTTACCGCCGACGTACCGATCGAACCGGTGGTCATCGAGGAAATGGCGCTAGCCACCGAACCCTTGGTGGACACTGCCAAGGTTGTGCCGGCAAAATCCCCCAAGAAAAACCCACTGAGCAAAAAGGAAAAGACCCATGGTTAAGCTCCACACCAATTTCGGCGACATCACCCTCGATCTGGATGCCGAAAAAGCCCCAAAAACCGTTGAGAACTTCCTCAAATATGCAGAAAAAGGCTTTTACGACGGCACGATATTCCATCGCGTCATCGATGGCTTCATGATTCAGGGCGGCGGTTTCATGTCGGGCCTGATCCAGAAAGAAACCATGGCGGAGATCGAGAACGAAGCCGCCAACGGCCTGAAAAACGAAACCTACTCCATCGCCATGGCACGCACCCCCAACCCCCATTCGGCTTCCAGCCAGTTTTTCATCAATACAGCCAACAACAGCTTTCTCAACCACACCGCACCAACTCCGCAGGGCTTCGGCTACTGTGTCTTCGGCAAAGTGACTGACGGCAAAGAGGTTGTTGACCGCATCGGCAAGGTCAAGACCGGTAGCCAGGCTGGCTATCAGGATGTGCCTCTTGAGGACGTGGTGATCGAGAGCGTCGAAATCTGCTGAAGTAATGGGTGATGGGTAATGAGCAATGGGCCGCTCCCCATACCTCATCACTCAGAACTCATCACCCCCCAATGAAACACAGCCTGTTCGTCGCCGACCTGCACCTAAGCCCGGAGCGCCCGCAGACCACGCGAGTATTTGAAGAATTTGCTCGCTCCACCGCATCCCGTGCTGAGGCGTTGTACATCCTGGGCGACCTGTTCGAATACTGGGCAGGCGACGACGACTTGGCCGATCCCAGTCATGCTACGGTCACAAACACTCTGGCGGAATTAAGCCGGAATGGCACGGCAGTTTTCATCATGCACGGCAACCGCGATTTCCTCATCGCCGAGGACTTCGCGCGCGCCGCCCACGCCCGCGTGATTCCCGACCCCACCCTGATCGATCTTTACGGCACGCCGACCCTGCTGATGCATGGCGATACCCTTTGTACCGGTGATACGGATTATCTCGCCTTCCGCACCAGGGTCAGGCAACCGGCATGGCAAATGGAGTTTCTTACCCGCCCTCTGGCGGAGCGCAAGGCCGAGATCGAGGCACTGCGGCAGCGCAGCGAAACCGACAAGCAACTGAAATCCATCGTGGAGATGGATGTCCATCCAGACGCGGTCGCCGCTATCCTGCGCGAACACAACTACCCCCGCCTGATCCATGGCCACACCCACCGTCCCGCCCTTCACCGACACCAGGTCGATGGCCGTGACTGCGAGCGCTGGGTACTGGATAGCTGGTATGATCATGGCAGCTATCTGCGCTGCGATGCAGCAGGGTGTGAACCAATTCAAATCTAAATCCGGAGCACCATCATGATCCTGATCCTTTCCCCCGATGCCCAGCCCGACAGCAACGAATACCGCCAGCTGATCGACCACCTTGGCCAGCTGCCCAGAATCAAGACCCGCATCCACCAGGAAAAAGGCGCACAGCAAACACTGACGGAAATTTACCTGATCGGCGATACCGCCTCGCTATCCATCGAGGACATGGAAAGCCTGCCCGGCGTCGAGCGTGCCGTGCGGGTGTCAGAGGAATACCGCGTGTTGGGACGGCACAAGGACGACCATCGGCCCACCCACTTCGAATACAATGGCGTGCGCTTCGGCCAGGACAACCTCAACGTTTTCGCCGGCCTGTGCGCGGTGGACACGCCTGAACACGTCGAGATGATGATGAAGGCGCTCCAGGAACAAGGCCAGGTCTGCACCCGGATGGGTGCCTACAAGCCGCGCACCAGCCCTTACGCCTTCCAGGGCCACGGCAAGGCCTGCCTGCCCTGGGTGTTCGAGCTGGCAGGCAAGTACGGCATCAAGGTGATCGCCATGGAAGTCACTCATGAATCCCATGTCGACGAGATCCGCGAAGCGCTGAAGCAAACCGGCAACCCTACCGGAGTCATGATCCAGATCGGCACCCGCAACACCCAGAACTTCGAACTGTTGAAAATTGTCGGTCGCCAGCGCGAATTTCCGGTGCTGTTCAAACGCGGCTTCGGCATCACCCTCGACGAATCCCTCAACGCCGCCGAATACCTGGCCTCGGAAGGCAACCGCAACGTGGTGTTCGGCCTCAGAGGCATGAAAACCAATATGGGCGACCCGCACCGCAACCTGGTCGATTTTGCCCATGTACCCGTAGTCAAGCGCCTGACCCGGATGCCGGTATGCGTCGACCCATCGCACTCGGTCGGCACCCGCAACCGCGCCCCAGACGGCATTCTTGAAATCTTCCACGCCACCCTGCAAGGCGTGATCGCCGGCGCCAACATGATCCTGGTGGATTTCCACCCGGCGCCCGCAAAAGCGCTGGTGGATGGCCCACAGGCGCTGCTGATGGAGGAGTTGCCGTTGTTCCTGGAGTGTGTAAGGAATGCGCGAGAGGCTTATGAGAAGAATGTCAGGCTGATGGGTGAAGCTAAGCGCAGCTAATAACCCGTGCCGAATCCATCTGATCTCTCCGACGATCCACTTCTGAAGGCTCTAGCACAAAGCGACGAGCGGTTCAGGACGAAGCGTGCTGAGCGAATTCGTTGGCTCTCAGAGTGCAGAACAGATGTCGGTGCGATTCTCGGACCTATAGAAACAATGGCGCTTCTTAGCGAGGCGAGGGAATGCTTTATCAATGGCCACTTCATCGCCACTATCTTGCTGGCGGTGGCATTCATTGAGCACACCATCACAGACGAGTTTCCGACAAACGGAGCTGCTGCGCGATTTAAATCAGCCATTAAGGCCGCACGGGAACAACAGTTGTTTCCCGATGCCCTCTTGGAGCGGGCAGCCGAACTCCAATTGAGAAGAAACGCGTTTTGTCACCGCAAACCGAATGGGCACGAACACAGCTTCGGCACACGATTCCTAACTCGACAAGAACACCCACAGAAGATTCTTGAAGAAGATGCAAAGGAGTCGTTGTCACTTATGTACACGTTCTTCCAACTCACCGTTAAAGTCGGCGTCTAACATTTCAGCGATCATAGAACTGGTTAGGCGATAGCAATAAAATTAAACAATAGGGGACGTAGCCCGAATTCCATTACACCGCATGCTTTGTGGGCGCTTCGCGCAAAGATTTAGATGCCGGGGGCTGCCCGGCAGCAGGTTACTTTATTTTGCTTGCCCAAAATACAAGTAACCAAACAAAAGGGCACCCTGCCGCGCCGGCCCTGCGGGCTGCCTTCGGTTTGACGGCCAAATTGGGTGGCTGCGCAACTCGCCCTAGCGGGGTGCACACCCCGCACTCCACCGCGGAGCTCGAACAGTGCTCGCCTTCATCCCAATTTGACCGTCAAACCGAAGCGGCTCAGAAGGGGATTTGGGTTTTGTGGGCGA
>JAHJJI010000107.1 GCA_018823025.1 Gammaproteobacteria bacterium
ACCTCAGGTTCAAGGATAAAACCGTGGAATGCCGAACCGAATTCCATTGCTGGCGTAGGCTCGAATAACCCCGTTTTGTATTGCAGGTAGTGTTCGGGTGACTTGAGTAATTGAACAATCCCGCTGTGTGATATTGCCTCACCGGAGTGGTAAACCTGTATAGGCAAATGTCTGACGATGCGCTTCATTTTGTGCCTCCTCTTTGAAAAAAAGGGGACACAAACCCTTGCGGGGAAGAGTCCCCGCGTGGGTGTTACTTCAACCCCAGCATCCAGATAATTGGACGGCTGAGGGTGTAGCCACTGATGCAGCAAGCAATGATGACAAGTTCCATGGTGCTCTCCTTTTTTATGAAAAAAAACGGAGACACCATGACCCTTGCGGGGAACGATATCCCCGCTGGGTGGTTACGACGATTGCTCGTCTTCTGTTTGTTTTGATTGGTCAGCCGCCAATATCAGCTCAAGGCATTAAGCACATGAAGCAAGATACGGCAGACACTACACCGGTTTTATTCTTTCTTCCATGCAGATAATCCGCAAAATTGCTGACTTTCCACCAGATTTTCCTGAAGACCTGTTTCACTATCGGGTGCTGTGACCGTGCGGTATTTTTGTTAAACAACCTCAGAGGAGAGTTTTGTGGAAAACGGCAAAGCAGTGAAAAGCGCGCCAAGAAAGAAAGCTGATGAATTCAGCAATCCATTCCTGACCCAGGAGGTGAAGATACATTCGTCACCCGCCCAGGCTGTTTTTGAAAACGGCTACGAGAAATGCGATTCGGCACTGCGTAGCTTGAGCGTTGTTCTGCCGGCAGTCCTCAAAAATGATAACGAAATATTGGCCGTTAATGGCGCGGTCGATCACTTGATCAACAATGCGTTTGCGAATCTGCGCAACGAAAGCGCGCGGCTCAAGAAGATCGCAGAGGACAACGGCATTGAGATTGGCCGGGTGAATTACACCAACGTCACCGCTTACCAGGCCAAAATAACTTGCAACAAGTCCGGTCAATATCTGCAAATGATTCGCGAGCTCGACAGGTTGATGGAGTTGGTACACTCAACATGGCTTGCCGGATTCATCGCAGACGATGCGAAGGGTGCATTGGAGCGGCAATGGCGCAGGAAGACGCTGGGGGTTTCGGCAGAAATTACTGCGATTCTGGCGCGCGCGTTCAGTGCCGCGCAGAAGATCAAGCATGATGCTCAGGCAGAACCCGGCCAGGCGATAACGGAAAGCCCCGCAGAAGAGGTAGTAGAAGCACCCAAGAAAAAGACTCGCAAGACGAAAACACAGACACCGGATAGTGCGGAAGCGATCGCATCCTCTCCGGTCGATGATGCGGGGCTTGCGGAGCCAGCCACAAAAGGCGATGCCTTGGTGGCAGCTACTTTATAGTGGCTATCCCAGCTAAACCCATGCCAAGCGCGTGCGGTTAGTTCATCTGGGGCATCGAATACCCACGCCGATTACTTTTGAAATGCCATCAGTCAATCAATTTGGCATATGACAAATCAACGACTCAAACTCTTCGATCGGCACGGGTTTGCTAAACAAGTAACCTTGGTACGCGTGACAGCCGTTGCGTTCAAGGAAGTCGCGCTGTTCCTCGTTTTCCACTCCTTCCGCAACCACTTCCATTCCCAGGCTGTTACCCATTCCGATGATGGTCTGCACGATCACGGCATCGGTGGGTTTTGTGCCGATGTTGCGCACGAAAGACTGGTCGATCTTCAGTTGGTCAAGCGGAAGTTGTGTCAAGTAGGACAGTGATGAATAGCCCGTGCCAAAGTCGTCCATGGAGAAGTGCACGCCGGCTTCCTTGAGTTCGTGCATCTTGGCGACAGCGTTATCGATATTGCCCAGCACCACGCTCTCGGTCAGTTCAAGCTTGAGCCGGGCCGGATCGGCACCGGTCTTTTCAAGGACTTCACGCACTTGTTCAACGAAGTCCGGTTGGTGGAACTGCCGCGCGCTCACGTTGACAGCGAGTTGCAGTTCACATGCCAACGGGTTTGTTTCCCATGCCTTGATCTGGGCGCAGGCGGTTTCCAGCACCCATTGCCCGATGGGCAGGATCAGCCCGGTATCTTCCGCCAGCGGGATGAATTGCAGTGGCGAGACCGGACCGCGTTCCGGATGCAGCCAACGCAGCAATGCTTCGGCACCGATGGGGTGGTTAACGGCGTTCACCTGTATCTGGAAGAAGAGCTTGAATTGCTGCTGGGAGAGTGCGTGGCGCAGGTCGGCTTCAAGTGTGGCACGCGCTTCGAGCGCGGCCTGCATGTCCGGGTCGAAGAAGCGCAGGGTGTTGCGGCCAGCGGTCTTGGCCTGATACATTGCGGCATCGGCGTGCCTGAACAGATTATCCATGCCGATCTCGTCGCCACGGAACAAACTGATGCCGATGCTGGCGGAACTGTGGTGTTCAAACCCCTGGAAGTTGAAAGGCCGGTTAAGGGAGGCAAGAACCTTCTCTCCAATATCCTGGGCTTGTGCCGCCGCTTGCCGGGTGTCTTCGTTCAGTTCATCAAGAACGACGACGAACTCGTCGCCGCCCAGGCGGGCGACCGTATCGCCGCTACGTATGCAATCCTGGAGACGTTTGGCGACCTCGATCAGCAGCAGATCACCGATGTTGTGGCCCTTGGTATCGTTAAGCGCCTTGAAGTTGTCCAGATCAATGAACAGGATTGCGCCTTGGTTCACGTGGCGTGTGCTGCGGGTCAGCACACGCTGCACGCGATCCCGCAACAAGCTCCGGTTGGGCAGGCCGGTCAGCGAATCATAAAAGGCGAGTTGCTCGATATGAACCGCCTGTGCTTTAAGCTCGGTGACGTCCTCCACGACTACCAGCAGGTCTTCTTCTTCTTCTTCTTCTTCTTCTGCAAGCCGGATTCCAGTGATGGTGATGCGCAGCCATTTTTTGCCCAGCGCGACGTCAATGCCGTGCAAGGCCATCCCGCTGGCGAGGACGGCTTGCGCCTGTTGGCGCAGATCGGGCAGCGGCAGGAGGTCTTCGAGTTCGCGCCCGGAAACGTCTTCCCCGTTCTTCAGTCCGAACATCTCGCGGAAGGAGCGGTTGACACTCCGCACCTTGAGGGCATCGTTCACCACGATCAGCCCCGCAGGAAGGCTCGCAATGATGTCCTCGGCGTAGCGCTTGAGGCCAAGTATGGCGCGCCGGTCGACCTGCATATAGGTGTCGAGGGCAAGCCCCATGTCCAGGAACACGATCTTCTGCAGCGCATGATACGTGGTGAGAAACTTGTCCGGGTCGTCGCCAAGCAAGCGCCACAGCTCGGGCAGCAGCCCAACCAAGTACTTGCTGTAGGCGCCGATGTACCACTTGGGTTCGAGCCCGATGTGCTGATGGACGACGCCTACGCGCAGGCGGTGGAGAATGTATTCGGGGCCATAGTCGCCCGCGGTCAGACTGTCGAAGTAGGCCGCCTGAGTATGCTTCAGGCGCTCAAGAGATGGCGCATCCGGGATGAAGCGACGGGTTTCCTCGAACTTGGTGAGATGGGTGTAAAAGTCGTCCACGAAGCGCCGCGACACATCTTGCAGACGCGCGTGTAGCTCCGTGAGCAAGCTGACATCGGCTTCATCGAACTTCAAGAATGCCTTGCGCCGAGCGATCTCTTGCGTGTCGATCCCGATCGCCCGGGCCAGCGCGGCGACGGTCTCGTCCGAGAGATTCATGATCCGGCTCCCGCTATGGGGCCGCAGACGGTGAGGGGGACGTCAGGCTTGCTTGCTTGCGCAATATTTTTTCCACGCTATGCCCCGATCTTTATTTATTCTTGTTCACGTTTTGCGCCAGACACCGGTATGTTCCCTTCAGCTATTTCTTTTAGGTTCTCACGGACTCATGCGATTGCATAGCGGCGGCGCGCCGAAAGTTTCGCAAAACACCCGGTACAGTTCCTTCTCCATCAAACGCCATCCGTCGCTGATGTGACGAAACCGAACCCGCGCGGCACCGTCCGCGAGGTGCTTATAAAGTAACACGTTATCGCTACTGCCGCGCAGGTGATCCCCCAGGCGCTTGCGCAAATCCCCGGTCGAGCCAATATACACTACGCTGTGCGGCCCCGGCGGCGCGCTTTTCTCAAGCCATCCTGCTTCATTTGCGGGAGAACCCAGAGCCGCCCGGATTTCGTACACCCCCGGCTGGGCCGGCACCACAGTCCGCAATGCTTGCGGGGTCAATGGCAGCAGTGCGGAAAACCCTTCGGTCGCCGCCAGATAATTCATGCGCTGGCTGCGGCTGCGGCAATCGGGAATCGCCAAGTCGTGCCGGATGTTGGCTACCGTGCGCCGCAACAAGCGAATCCCGTATTCGCGTTCGAGGATGGCGGCGATGGCCTCGTCCGTCAGCGGCTCCCGCAATACCCCTTGTAGCATCCATGCTTTTTCCTTTTTTATCACATGATCCACGAAATGGCAATGAACCTGCCGAGGCTTCGGGAAAAGTCTGCCCAACGGCACCGCTTCGCCGTTCGGCAGCGCGATGGACAATACGCGCACCAACCGGGATATCCGGCCCGGATCAGCCACCACGGAAAGATTAGACTCCGACCGCAGCCGGACGGAAATCTCCGCCTGGGTCAGGGGTAAGAGCGTCAAGACCTGCCCGGAGCGCAGATACGCCGCTTGCGATGCCAGCACTGCTTGTATCAGCGCGTGGGTGAGCCGGTTCCGGGTATTGACGAGACGCAACCTGCGCAATACGCCCGCCCGTTCTGCCGGGAAGTCCGGGCGGGACATCAGGTGGTTCACACCCTCTTCATCGAATTGGTATTCCCGCGCGTAGCTGTTGCGGTTGCAGATAAATGTCAGGCCCCGGCTTGTCTCGTGTATCGCCCCCAGAACCGAAGAGGCTTGGGTTTTAGGGGTGCCGGTTTGATGGATGTCTGGTGCATCATGCGCCACCTGAGCGCCTTCCAATTGCCCCACTGTTACCCAGGGGCGCAGGGCAGTAAACCCGGTGGAAGATTCTGTTTGGGTTACGAGACGGTCGAAAGCCCGTAGCGGCAACTCCAAAAAGCGGGCAAGTACGATTTTACCGAGTAGAGCGGCATCAATTTTTTTATTGTTGTGGTGCTGCAATCGTTATGACGCCGGTAAGTGTTTTTTAACATATCGCGGATTCACAACAAAATGCAATCAAGTTACCACGGGGGTTTATTTCTGTACTCCCCTCAAAGGGCTCCTGTGCTTCAAAATCGAGTTGTCACCACGCTTTTTTGCACGTATTCTGCAAAAGTTTTGTCCAGATGCAGTTTCTCCAAGGGGGACTCGATGACAGCACAACAAAAAATTGTTTCAAGATACGCCATGCGGCGTCAAGCCGTAGCGTATCGGCTGTGCTTCGCATTATCCCCATTTTTTTGTGCCACCCCGCTTGACAAACCGCGCTTAGCAGGTTACCCCCCCCCCCCGCAACCGCCGACTTCTAGACGACTCACTCCCATCGACGTTGTGTTACTCCATGCGGCTTTTGCCGCACTGTGAATCATCGCGTCCGGCTACCCGTTGTTCAAGGGGTGATGAAAGGGATATTTCGATATGAGCAACGTCATACCGGTTCACCAAAATCACTCAAGCAAGCAAGGCTTACCGTTACGGCTGTTTGCGGCCGCATTTGCAATCAGCCTATTGACTGCCATTTTTAGCGGGTGGCAGTCGTGGCAGATGCACAACCACTTTGAAGAAATGTCGGCAAAGCATATAGACATTGCAAAGGATATCGGTCGCATCACGCTGTTCGACGAGGTGTTGACCATGTCGGCGCGCATGGCTGCCGCAACCGGGGAGTCCGCATACGAAAAAAGATATGACCTGTTCGATCCGCAACTGACGGCGTTGATCAATGATGTAAGAGCCGATCTCCCGCAAACGGAAATAGCTCGGTTTGTAGGGGAGACGGATGAAGCGAACAACGCGCTGGTCAAAATGGAACGGCAGGCTTTCGCGTTGACGCATCAGGGCAGGCGGCAGGAGGCAACAGCTCTGCTGATCAGCGATGAATACATGCGCCTGAAAAAAGTTTACGCGGGCGGCATGGAAAAAACCGTTAATGCGGCAAATGGCCTGATTGAAAGAGAGACTCGACATCTTCGCTCCCTGTCTCTCGGGTTGGCGGCCGCAAGTGCCGTGGGTATTCTGGTGTTACTGGCGACCTGGTTTTTTGCCGCCAAGTCTATGCGCAGTTGGGCCGCAGAGCGCAGGGAATCGTGGGATTCGTCACGCAAGGCCCATGATGAGTTGGAAGACCGGGTTAAACAACGCACGGCAGATCTATTGAGCGCCAATGAACAACTCCAGCACGAGATTACCGAACACAAGACCGCCGAAGCAAAAATTCAGCGGCTGACCCAGCTCTACGCCGCATTGAGCCAGTGCAACGAGGCCATCGTGCGCTGCACCAGCAAGGAAGAATTGTTCCCGCAAATCTGCCACGATGCGGTGCAATTCGGCGGAATGAAGATGGCGTGGATCGGACTGGTGGACGAGGCAAACAAGCGAGTTGTGCCCGTTGCCTCATACGGCGTTGGCATTGCATATCTGGATGGCATCCGGATTTCGACGGATGCCGGCGATCCATTCGGGCGTGGTCCGGTCGGCACCGCCATCCGCGAAAACCGGCCGTTCTGGTGTCAGGATTTTCTGAATGACCCGGCCACCGCGCCGTGGCATGAGCGCGGCGTGCGCTTCGGCTGGGGTGCCGCAGCCTCGCTGCCGCTACACAGGAACGGTGTGGCCATCGGCGCTTTCACCCTGTATGCCGGCGAGACCAACTCCTTCGACGAAGCCGAGCGCAACCTGCTGGTTGAAATGGCGATAGACATCAGCTACGCACTGGACAATTTCGCCCGCGAAGCCGAGCGCAAACAGGCTGCGGAAGCTCTGCGGGAGAGCGAACAGCGCTTGCGGACAATCTTCGAGGCAGAGCCGGAATGCGTAAATGTCATTGACCACAACGGCCAACTCCTGGAGATGAACGCAGCAGGTCTCGCCATGCTCGAAGCGGATTCGGTAGAGGAAGTACGGCAGCACACTCTCTTGAACTTTATTCTTCCCGAATACCGCGCGCCTTTTGCCGCGCTGAATGAACGCGTGATGGGCGGCGAAAGCGGCATTATGGAATTCGAAATCACGGGGCTCAGGGGCACGCGGCGCTGGCTCGATACTCACGTTGCACCCATGCGTGATGCGACCGGCGAAGTTGCGATGTCGCTTGGCATCACCCGCGACATCACCGGGCGCAAAGAGGCCGAAGAGCACATCCAGCGGCTGGCGCATTTCGATGTGCTCACGGGGCTGCCGAACCGGGTATTGCTTACCGACCGCATCAACCATGACCTCAGCATGGCCCAGCGCAACCACGCGCAGTTGGCGGTATTGTTCATTGACCTCGACCACTTCAAGAATATCAACGATACGCTCGGCCACAGCATCGGCGATGAGTTGCTGATAGGGGTTGCAAAACGCCTGAAATCCGCAGTGCGCGAGGAAGACACGGTTTCGCGTTTGGGCGGGGATGAGTTCATCCTGGTGTTGCCGGGCACCGATGTTGACGGTGCGGCGCATGTGGCTGAGAAACTGCTGGGGGTAGTCGCCCAGCGCTACCAGATTGAACAGCATGAGCTGGTCATTACGCCATCCATTGGCATCGCCATGTATCCCGGAGACGGCGTGGATTTCGATAAGCTCGCCCAGTGCGCCGACGTTGCGATGTACCGCGCCAAGCATGATGGCCGCAATAATTACCGCTTTTTCACCCACGAAATGCAGACGCATTCAGCCCGCACCCTGCAACTGGAAAACGCCCTGCGCCACGCGCTGGAACGCGACCAATTGCGGCTGCATTATCAGCCCCAGGTGTCGTTGCAAGACGGGCGCATCATCGGCGCGGAAGCGTTGCTGCGCTGGCAGCATCCCGAATTAGTCATGATTTCACCGGCTGAATTTATCCCGATCGCGGAGGCAAGCGGCCAGATTGTGCAAATCGGTGAATGGGTGCTGCGCACTGCGGTTCATCAGTTGAAGAGCTGGATGGACAGCGGCCTGGAGCCGATGACTATAGCTGTTAACCTCTCGGCGGTGCAGTTCCGTCATGCCCATCTGCCCGAATTGGTCACACAAATTCTCGACGAAGTGAAACTGCCGCCACAGTATCTTGAGCTGGAGCTGACCGAAGGTGTCGCCATGGACGACCCGCTCGGCGCTATTGCGGTGATGAACAATCTGCACGAACGCGGCATCCGCATGTCAATTGACGACTTCGGCACCGGCTATTCTTCATTGAGTTACCTCAAACGCTTCAAGGTCTACAAGCTCAAGATCGACCAGTCATTCGTGCGCGATATTACCGAAGACCCGGAAGACAAGGCCATCGTCGTCGCCATCATCAGCCTGGCGGGCAGCCTCGGCCTGCAAACCATCGCCGAGGGCGTGGAAACCGAAGGGCAGCTGGCATTCCTGCGCGAAAAGGGTTGTAACGAAGTGAAGGGCTATTACTTCAGCAAACCGCTACCGGCCGACCAGTTTGAAGCGTATGTGCAAGGAGCGAAGACTGAAAGCGGCAGGATGGGATAATCAGCGGGAATGTTGTGAGCCTCGAACGGCAGTTCACAAGCATCGTCAATCTTCCCTGCTACAGTCTGAAAATGACCCGATAGATTCTACCCCTTCACGTAACCCCCCAAGTCATACGCAAAAATCTTGGTTTTATGTCGAGTTTTGTGTATGTGCTGGGACATCGCGCCGTTGCTTCCATCCGGTGTACGCTTCAACAACGATGCGATGCATGCCTTTGAGCGAGTGCTGATATTTCAAACCAAGACACCATCTCGTTTCAGCCATTCGCTATTTTCAGAGCCTTCTTGAATGCCTTTAAATCGGCAACGGCGAACATCTGATTTCGGCCAAACAGTCACTCAGCGTGATGTCATGAAGGTCTGCTCCTCGGCTATTCTGTTGAAAAACTCTTTTTCTGAGGGCTGCGAAAAACACGCCAAATGCTGTTGCTCTCAAAGAATGTAATCAACTCCATGTGTTGTGGAAGAATTAAGCGTCCTACAGCGAACTACTTCGTCCTACATGACCCCGGGTACGCCATTCGAGAGAAAATCGACCTAAGCGGCTAGAATTTTTTCAAGTCGCCTGAAAAAAGAGTTTTTCAACGGAATAGATTGGTAGCTGACCTTCGCGAATCTCCACTGCTTGGTAGCCAGAAAGGCAATATTAGAGTGCAGTAATTTATGCCACAAGCGGCCCACGAAGTTGGTTGGTCGGCAATGGCTGATGTTCGATGCTCGCAACCCCAGATAATCCATTCTCTAGTCAAGACGCTGCATAAGCGACATAATCAACATCTTGCACAAATAACAAATTACTACGATGTTGATACTCGATGCAATAACCAAGAGCGCCCTCATTTCTGGCATTGAGCCAGAGCAAGTGGCTCGCGTCGTCAGCACGGAAATGGTGCGCAACAATTCCCTGAACATTTATTACAAAACCAACGATGACAACCGATTGATGTCATCACGACTGATCATTTAAGAGTGACGTGCTGGCTTCTTTATAAAATAACAATTGGATTCTGCCTATGAATGGTTCCTTACCTGATGGCCAAGATGCCTCCAGCCCACCAGCCAGCGCGTGGGTTCGATTTTTGCGTTCCTACGGCCCAACTCCCAACAATGCCAATCTTTTTGACGAATATGTAACGGGTGCGCTAGGTCGAGCAAAGGTTCAACCGATAACTCTCACAAGTCCGCAGCTGGACAAGATGAAGCAACGCGTAGCATCTGGGGCACTTGGTTCGATTCTTATCGCGGGAACTGCCGGTGATGGAAAAACCTATCACTGCCGCAGCCTTTGGGTCTCGCTAGGTGGGAATTCGCAAGATTGGTCCGATCCTGCTCCCGTAAAAAGGCTCTCCCTACCCGATGGACGCCGCGTTGTTTTTGTAAAAGATCTGAGCGAGCTCAATGACGTTCAAAGCGACGAGGCTTTGGGGTTGCTGGAGCGTTCGGTTCTTGGCTCGGAAGACTCCGAATTCCTGGTTGTTGCTGCTAATCACGGCCAAATACTTGAACGCTTGCGAGACATAGGCCTCCGGCAAAACAGGGTTAATCCTCTCAGGAAGCCGATTCAGGATGCCTTTCTGTTGTCTGGCCAAGTGCCGGAGAGGCTTGCAATTTACGACCTGAGCAGAACATCTCATCGGCAATCTCTTGAAGAAGTCTTGCAGGGCGTGGCTGGTCACCCCGAGTGGAAGAACTGTGTCAAATGCCCGCTTCAATCGGCGGGACGTGTATGCCCAATTTTTGAGAATCGCGAACGCTTGCTTGGCACCAAAGATGATAGACAATTTGCGCGAAAACTGGGCGATTTGGTGGAGGTTGCTAGACTCAATGGCTGGCATTTGCCGGTGCGCGATTTGCTCGCTTTGGCCTCGAACATGATTTTGGGGCATCGGGACGCCCGCGAAGGATTGATGGCTTGCGCCGATGTCGCTCGATTTCAAGATGCGGGGATTACGGAGAGAGGCAGTCTTTACGACAATGTTTTCGGGGCTAATCTGCCGCGCAGAAGGGCCCTTGACCGCCCGGTGTTTAGAGCGTTGGCCTCATTCGGAATCGGTGAAGAAACTTCCAACGGTGCCGATGGCTTGCTGGTCTACGGAGCCGATGATGTAAAACTTGCAGATGCTTTCTCCCGACTGGTCGGCTCCGATCCGATATACGGAGCAACACCTTCCTATTTGGCTGCGCAGCAACGTTATCTGGAAGGCGAGGAAGCCGCGCGCCTAGATGATGGGGCTGCCGATTTTCTGGGGCGATTGGAAGCGCAGCGACGCCGTCTGTTTTTCACTTTGCCCGAAACGGAAACCGCCTATCCGTTCTGGTGGATGACGGCATTTCGATTCGCGGGCGATTATTTGGACATGACTACGGCGCTGGCGGAACGCAAACCTGTAAACGAAACCGTTCGCGCCCGCATAGTTCGCGGGCTGAATCGTGTCATGACAGGACTTCTGATCGAGAACACGGATCGCATCTTCGTTGCGAGTTCGGGCGGATTCACCCAATCCAAGGTCAGCGTCCTTTGCGACACAGAAGCTCCGGCCCGGCGAGTTGGCGGGATCGGGATGTCGATAAAGCTTGATACGCAGACCGAGCGCCCGATGTTGGACGTGGCTTTGGCACAGGGTTCATCGGGTTCGGTAACCTTCAGTCTTTCACCCGTTCGTTTTGAATTTTTATGCCGTGTTGATGAAGGCTATTTGCCTGGTAGCTTCTCGAACGAATGCCTGGAAGATATGCTGGCTTTCAAAGCCAAACTTTTGCGCAAAGCCGAATTGCTTCGAGCGCTTCGGCAAGACGAAGACGAGGATGAGCCGGGAGCGCAGGAGGGGACTCTGACGCTAAGCTTTATTGAAATCGAACAGAACGGACATGGCTTTTCGCGGCCTGTCACGGTAAGGATCGGCTTATGAGGCATCAGATTGAAGGGGTAGACTTCGCTGTCGACGAACACATTTGGGGTCATCGCCTTTATGACGAGCAGCTCCCACATCTCGCTGTTTTGGAGTTCTTGGGCATTCTCGGTTCAAATGCGGATAGCCCGCTGATAGCGACTCCTACCGACCGTGTGCGTTATCGCCCCCAAAGGCAGATCAGATTGCGCGGGCTTCTGTTCAACAATCCCTACGTGGAGTCCGTGCGCGAAAGGGCTATTCCTGACGATGACAAATGGAAAACTTGGAAAGAACTTTTCGCCGACGATGCAACAGGGCTTGGCGACGATGATATGGACTACCTGCGCCAGGCATTCCTAAGCTTCGATGATTTTGCCAAGGCTATAGAATTACTGCGATCTTCGGCTTTTGAAGCGCGGAGCAACAAGCGCTGGAGTTCGAAATTTGTTTTTCCGTTTGGCCCTGATGCCCTATACGAAGATTTGCGAGTTGATTCTAAGGGTGCCTCGAATGATCGCCGTTTTTTTGCGCGCACTGGCGAGTTGTTGTATCTGATGTTGAGCAGGGCTGCGCGAGGTCCTGAGTTGGGGCAAAAACTGATCGAGAGGCTTTTCGATTCAAAAGCTCCGATGAACAGACTTGTTAAAGCTCTCCAGGGCGAACCTCAGTTTGCCCATGATGCTCGGGATGTCGGGTACCTGCCATACGCCTCCCATCCGCGCTTCGACCGACTGTGCGAAGACTGGCTGGCGATTCTTTCTCGGGACATGCCGATCTACGATGCCTTGGAGCATTTGATTGTCAGTGCAGGGTTAAATCTTCTTATGTATTTTCTTGAGTGTGCGAAAAAACAGTCCGGCGATGCAGAACCCGTCGAGATCGTCTGCGAAATCGTCTCCCGTGAACGCACAAAAGTCAGGGCGCTTTCTGGCGACTCCTACCAAACTAACCAAGCATTGTCGCTTAGGGCTGTTCGCGCTGCCGTTGAACAGATCAAGCTTACGGATGGTTGGGCGGATGCGGTGGGTTCGGAAGACCCTGAAGGTGAATGCGCTAAATTGATGAGAGATTGTTTCCAATGGCCACCAGCTGAAGGCGAATATGAGCGACTTTCGGGAGACGCACTTGTACGTGAGCTTGCCGAAAAAGCCGAATCGAGACACGAGCAGCATTTTGGGAAAATCCATGCGGCTTGGTCGCGCGCAATTGGGCTTAGCTCTCGTCGTTTAGCGCGACGAACCAGGTATGCTCCCAATGATCGGCTATTGAAGACTCTGGTTGTGACCATTGTTGATGAACGCATGCAGTTCGATGAGTTTTTACAGGAGGCTCGCCGACGTTATGGTCTTGTTATCGGAGACTCCGAAGGGGCTCATTTGGTTCGCGAAAAGCAAGTTGACCAAGAGGCTCTGAGCGAAAATCGAGGAAATCTGGAAACGCGCTTGGTTGGATTGGGATTGGTCAGAAGGCTCTCAGACTCATGTTCCTTTGTGGAAAATCCTTTTGGCTCCAAGGGAGATGAGTGATGCTCACGGATAGAATCATTGGGCGTGTCGGTGCCGATATTTTGCAGCGCAGACTTGGCGATGCGAGACAGAGCGATGGCAACCTGCCCGATTCGGCAGCGCTATTCCGACTTGATAAGCTCGCTCCTGGGCAAATTGCTTCGATCGTGCGAGAGATCCTTGCCAACCCAGATCTTGCTGCGCGAGTGGATCTACGTATTCCTGCCTCTCTTGTGGAGGGACAGGGTCTGCCAGAGGAAGCGCTGACGGCTCAGAATGCGGGCGCGGTACGCAACGCAGGAACGACCAAAGAAGCTTTGCTGACCGCCAATGGGAACGAGCATAACCTAGCGGATACCTTGGGCCATGTGACCGCTCTTGGCGCAAAAGAATTCAGGGCAAATGAAGATGTATGGGTTGGTGCGACCTGTCATGTGGCCGGTATTGCTCCGACCCCCGATGACCGGGCTGTATTCCGAGCGGCACTGAAGGGGCTGATGGGAGCTTCCGAACTGGCCTTGAGCCAGCTTGGCGATTACTGCGCGCTGGTAAGCGAGGCGACATCCGCTCACGGGCTTCCCATTCGTGATGCTATAGGTTGGGCGCTGCCATATGCCGGACTGCCGAGGGACACATCGCTGTTCTCCAATGTAAAAACTTACGGACCAGCGGTTGGCCCATGGCGCAAGGCGTTCGAAAAGCTATTCGTGAATCGCGCTCCGCTGTTGGGACGGTTGCGGCCCAATGGACAGCCTCTCGATCCAGAGGAAATGCGCCAGCGACTGGAAGAAAACGCGGACACTATCGCGGACGGTGCAAGGGCTTCTCTTGAGGCATTCATAAATGCGCCTCCCGGAGATGAGCAAACCGCTGCCGAAATAGCCGCATTGGAATGGGAGATGGACGGTGTCCACTTCATCTTCGATAAGCCAAGAGAGCGTCAGCAGGGCTTGGCAGATTCGACCGCTCACTTTTTCGATCATGATTGCAACGATACGGATGTTCTTGAGGAACGTTGGCGCAAACACCTTGAAGATTTGCGGGCAAGGGAGAAGCGATCGGATTGGAACGAAGACGACGAAACCTTCTTCGAGCTTCATCGTCGTTACATCGAACAAAGTCCGAAACTGCATGCCCGATGGGAAAAGGTTATCTTCGGCAAGCCGATCGAGTGCTACGACTTCTTCGACGGATTTGCTAGTGCGGCCCACAGGCTCGTGGTTGGAGCAGGGGAACCCAAAGGCGATCGGTTCTTGCGCTTTACCGTCTCGAAAGGGCGCAAGGAATGGCGCGAGCGCTTCAATCATGATGTCGGCGCGTTCTTCTCTGCGATGTATCGCGGACTCAAGGAGTTGATGGGCCTCAAAGCGGAATGGCGCGTCGAACGAATGGGTGCTGCGAATCTGCCTGATCCGCTGTTCAACTATCCTGCTTTCTTCGAGAAAGAGAAGGAAATCCGAGGTGACAAGCTCAAGCCAGTTTCTTCGCTGGCAAAGAACTCTGTTCAGATCAAGTTTGAGGTGACCTTGGTCGAACGGATCGGCGAACACGAGTCCATTCTGGAGAAAACGCAGTTGCTTTGGACCTACCGCCCAGAGTCGATAGGCCTTTCGCTGGTCGACGACATGTTGAGACTCAAGGATAAGGGATCGGTGGGTTGCACCGAGGCTCCAAGGCGGCTCGTGAGCAAGAAGGGTGGCGTGCAAAGCGTATCGTTGCTCGACACAGGGACGTTAGAGGCCACCTATTCGCGCGATGCGGGCTCGTTGGTTCCACCGCCCAATCGGCTTCGCAGTTTTCGTGCCGAGATCAAGCGCAGAATCGACGAGTTGGCGTCGGATGGGCGGCTCTCCGATGAACAGCGTGATGAGTTGCGCACTGCTTGGGATGGCTTCGAATCGGACTACATCCAGGCACTGGACGACTTTATTGGTTCGGGGCTTCATGGAGAGGCGGTATTGCGTCAGGCGGAGTCGTTTGGAGCGCTGCTGCGTGCGTTGGCGATCCATGCAAGGGGCGACGTGTGTCGCTCCAAGCTAGTCGCCGAGATTTTGTCTGTGGGCACGGTGCGTATTTCTGGAGAACAGCCTTGCCTGATCATTCCGCCCTGGCATCCTGAGAGGATGAAGGCGCTGGCCGTGAAAACGCGACGCGTCGCCGGGCTTGTGACGCATGTGCTGAGCAGCGGTAACGTCTTGTTCGGCGACCGGGGGATTTTCTACCGAGAATTCTCGGAGGAGCTCGCGCATCCGTTCTACCCGGAAATCGCCGTGGTTCAGCGTGGAGGAGCGCCGATCCTCGTGTCCGAAACCAGCACGGTAAACGGCTACAGCCTTCTTGAGCGTCCCGTGCGGGGAGATGAGGACATGTTGACGGATGTCGACCCGACGGCGGCAGCGAAGCAGGTACGAGAGCTGCTGGAGCGTTATATCGGGTTGCAACCCCACGAAGCATCCAATCTCAGCGTTTTGCTCTACAACGCCGATGCGGCGGAACTACCTCTTGCTGTTGTGCGCGAGCTCTCCAACATGCAGATGGAAGCCGATTTTCAATGCAATGTTTCCGTACGACATCGCGACCAGGGGAAGCTTAGGCGTGTCTATGCTGAACTTGTGACCAAAGCTGGAGACGACCCCGATCTGCCGATCGTGAGTGAGACATCTGAAAACTTCATGTCCAAGCTGCGCA
This sequence comes from Gammaproteobacteria bacterium, assembly GCA_018823025.1. Lineage (GTDB taxonomy): Bacteria > Pseudomonadota > Gammaproteobacteria > Burkholderiales > Sulfuricellaceae > Sulfuricella. The sequence continues at coordinate 15,696 of JAHJJI010000107.1, forward strand.
TTTCGGTGGCACCTCCTTCGTCGACACCGCCAAAGGCCAACGATGGATTCAGGGCTTTCGATATCGCATTTCTTCATGATGTCGTTTCAAGAACGGCGACGGTGGATTGGATTCCTGTAGATTGGACGAACGACCGTCCAAGCCTGGAGCACGCACCATCCCGTTGGTCGTATCGGAGCGTTTCGGGTGAAAACGAGCTCAAGTCCACGACGTTCTTGACCTGTCCGAGGCAAACCGCATCGGGCTGGGCGTATGTTGGAGCGGTTGCTTCCGTCGTCCGGCAAACGGATGCATCCGCAGGAGCGTATTTTTTGCCATCCCGTCGCATTTCGTTGCAAAACGAATTGTTGCGAGGAACGCTCGACGACGCACACGACTTGGCCGAATGGGTGGCAACCTACGACGAGCTGCTTGATAAGCGGCAGCTTCAAGCCAATGGCGTCACGGTGGTCAGGTATCGCCGCGCATCTACCAACGGACGGAACATGATTGTCAGCTCGACATCGGAGCTTAGGTTGTTGGGCGTGCTCGCCCGCCGCAGACTGGGCGAATTGGGGCTTCCGTTCAACGCCGATGAAATGACCGTTTTGGCCGATCGGGTCAAGAAGGACGCCTTGTCTGTTTCGGGCGATATTGTTTTGCGGGCTGCCAAGCGCGGTGTTTCGGCTGGTGAAATGATAGGGCTTGTGATGAGCCGCTATCTGCTTGATCAGGAATTTAAGGTGATTTCTGGTTCGGGAGCAAGACCAATGTTTAGCGTCTTCTTCTTACTGGATGATTACGCGGACTGGCTTGCACAGAAAGAAAACCGCATTGCCGATATTCTTGGTCTGTGCGTTGAGGAAACAGAGGATGGCCCGCTCTTACATGTGGCCGTTGTCGAATCGAAATATGTTTCGGCACTCGGCGCTGCTGAGGCTCGACGCTCATCGAAAGCACAGCTCATGGCCACGCTCTCGACGTTCCGTGCGGCGCTTTTTGGCGACCCAGGGCGTTTGGACCGCGATGTGTGGTTGTCTCGATTGGCTGATTTACTTATCGACGCAGATATTCCGCCGGGATGTTCTGGGCTGCTTGAGCGCGTTAGGGCCAAATTGCGCGATGGCGAAGCCAAAATATCGTTGCGTGGTTACTCCCATATCTTTATCCATTCAGCCGATCCTACGGTGGCCCATTCTGGATCGGAACAGGTTTTGATTGATGAGACTGACGGGATACAGGCTTGGCAGGAGGTCTTCGATCGCCCCGAGTTGCGTCGTCTGGTCGAATCCTATTCGCGCAAAGAAGACCCATCGTTGATCCGTTCTATGCTTGGCCCCTGCCAGCCATGGACTGTGGCGGCTCCTCGCCTGCCAGCACCGCGCGTAGCTTGGATAGCCATGATGGAACTGCTGGCTCCAAGCGGTGGGCCGATGGTTGAGCCCATCCCGGTTGCCGAATCGGCCCAGGCTTCGGATTTGTCCGAACATAAACTTGAGCATCCTGCTTTGATTTCCCCGCCTGTTGAGTTGATGGAGTCGGAATCGCCAAGCACTAAGTTGGGTGAGCTTATCGCGGCAAAGGCGGCTGTGCTCACGGCGGGCGTCGATGAACGAGAAGCATGGGCGGAAGAAACAACTCGCAAGCTTAAATCCGCTCTGAACGGATACGGCCTTCAGGCGGCTGTTTTGGGGACCAGGCTTACACCGAACGGCTGTTTGGTCAGGCTTGCGGGTTCGGATCGGTTGCGCGTTGAAGATATCGAAGCGAAACGGATGCAGCTATTGACGACGCACGCCATTAATTTGGTCACCGTGCAGCCAAAACCTGGTGAGATCGTCGTAACGATTGCGGGCTCGAAGAGGCAGTCGGTTTCGCTTTGGGATCTGTGGGCACGCAGATCCTTCAATAGAAACGCGGCAGGCATCAACACCTCGTTCATCCTGGGTGTGCAAGAAATCAATGGGGCATTGCTGTATCTCAATCTGGGCGGAGAATTCGGCGGACTCGCAGCGCACGAGCCACATTCGTTAGTTGCCGGAGCGACGGGGAGCGGCAAGTCTGTGCTCATACAGGCCATGTTGCTTGATATCGCAGCAACCAATCCCAAAGAACTTGCCCAGATAGTCCTTATCGACCCGAAGATGGGGGTCGATTATTCGGCTCTGGAAGATTTACCGCACATGCGCGAACCGATAGTGACGACCAGAGAGCGGTCGACAGAAGTGCTTTCGGCGCTTGTCGAAGAAATGGAGAACCGCTACAGGATGTTTGCCTCGGCTCGCGCTCGCGACCTGGCGACCTACAACTCAAAATCGGCCCCTGCAGATAGGTTGCCGATGGTGTTTTTGGTTCATGACGAGTTCGCCGACTGGATGCTCGACGACGATTACAAGGGGGCTGTCAGCGCGGCTGTCCAGCGACTGGGTGTCAAGGCTAGAGCCGCAGGCATTCACCTGATTTTTGCTGCCCAACGCCCGGACAAGGATGTTATGCCTATGCAGCTTCGTGAGAATTTGGGCAATCGTCTGATTCTTAAAGTTGCCAGTGAAGCGACGTCGAAGATCGCACTTGATAGGCCTGGTGCCGAGCTGCTGCTCGGCAAGGGGCACTTGGCGGCCAAGTTGAACGGTGAGCAAGGATTGGTTTTTGCGCAAGCGCCATATCTTTCTGACGACGATATTGCCATGGCAGTTGAGGCGATACGAGCAGCTAACGTTATTTGATTATTTGAAGTATTACGTATTCGTCTGGTTGTGGTTAAGTTGGGCTTTCAACAACAGTCTCTGAAACAAATGAAAACTCTGGTTCAAACGTTGACAAAATAACACCAGTTTTGAAAATTTTGGGCTTGGTACAAATATAGATACGAACTGAAACTTTGTTCATTGATCTCTTACAATCAGCACAAGTGCACCATGCTTTTGCACATCCGGTTTCAATGACTCTGTGTCAGTAGGGTTACGCGCTATAAGACCAATAACCTGTTGAACCATTCCCCCATTCGCATCTTTGCCCTCATAGGTCAAAGTGATGTATCCATTCTTATTGACATCTGGCACATGCAGCGAAGGTGGAAGGGTAGCTGCACTCTTGAGACGAGCAAGTGTTTCCTGAGACTTTTGATTGATGGTGGTCTTATCGATACCAGCGATAGCTAAAGCCAATTCGTCAATGGCAGCTTCGCTTAGTCCAAGCCGTGAGATAGAGTTTCCGTCTATGTCACGGCCCATGTAGCAGACGCCGCCCTCTATTTGCAAGGTCGGTAAAGATAAAGGCTGCAATTTAGATTCAGTGTTGAGTGTGTACGCTTCCACTGAAACAGCGAATGTTGCGGGCATTCGTGCGACCAAACCGACACGTCCAAGGTCTGCCAGTAGCTTCTGCTGCAATTCAATCGCATGAGTTTCACGAAGCCGAATCAGAATCTGGTGGGTTCCGCCTTCCACGAGCAACACGTTCAACTCATCCCGTTCAAGCGTCTGGATGTCTTTCAGATCCCAGCGAATCCACATACGACGCCCATCTGGCAAGATGATGATAGGAGTCTTGGTTCCGGTGGACTTATATGTCCAAGCTTTGGGGGAGAGCTGCTCAAACTTACCGCTAATCATCAGCGCTTGACGGAAGCCAGATCGTGCAAGATCGCAGGCCGGTGTCAATACCACGAGAACATCCGAGTCCTCTGTGGCTGGCGAAGCACCAGCTACAGGGGCAACCAACGAAGTGCGTTTGACGATAATGTCTCCGAATGATACCGGTGCGCCAGACTCAGTAGTGGGCACGTCAAGTCGCTTTGGATTCTGATAGATGGTTTGGTACACCAGCTGTTGTAAGTCAGGTGAACCAGCAATGTAGGGTGGTGGATAGGAGTCAGCATGAATCTTATTTAATTCTTTCGCCGCATGGATGGTTGCTGCGTCGAATTCAATCTCGTGCTGCAACATTCGATCAAACACATCTAGCACATAACTTCCAAGGGGCTGACCTTCAAAATTCAAAAGCAGTTGTCGAATCTGAGCATAGTCAGCAAGATCTAGGCACCGTATTTTTGCAAGAAATCGAGATTTTGCCTCATCCAGCCCAACGTCCCAACAATGAAGAAACGATGCGAGTCGCAACGCATCTTCATTATGAAGAGCCAATCGGGTGAGCACTTGGCTAAATCGTGTATCGTTGGTGAGATCATTTTTGCTCAAAACTCGGAACATGGCACCAAGCAAATGAGCCTTGTCCCTGAAATACGTCTTTTTTTCCGAGAGTCGCGGACTGCTTGACATCAATATCACCAATGGAGGTGATGCCTCTCTCCCTGTGAGTAGCTCTTTGAGCCGAATCAGCGAGGCCTCTAGGTCGGAGTCGTTTTGGGCAGAGCCAAGAAATAAATCGGCGAAGATGATCGAAACGGTTTTTCCGGCTGCAGGAATGTCCCTGCCTGCTTGTATGGGCTCTATACCAACAGCCCTTAGCGCGGATTCCAGTTTTGACAAGAAAGCTTGGTCCGTCTTGGACGCTTGCTCGTATTCCTCGAAGAGTGGGGTGCTCAGTTCTGGTCGCAGTGTTTTGCGCAAAGACCAGATTGTTGCAACGAAATCATCCGACAACCTGAGGTCGTCTGCATCTATTTCTTCGTATTTGGGGAATGATTCAACGATGATATCCTTGTCACTCTCCCCAATATCCGCGAAGAAATTTTCCCAAGCAGCACCTTGCTTTATCAAATCCTGTGCTTTTGGCACTTCGTCATAACCGTCATCGACAATCAGTGCGGTCGTCAGCTTGCGCTCAAAAAGTAATTCGTTGAGACTCATTTAACTGTCGCTCCTTCAGGTAGCTCAAGCACGAACTCATGAAGACGCTTGGTGTCGGGGTCGGCATTCGATGACAAGCTAAGTCGGCCTCCCATATAGGTCGCATTCTCGCGAGCGATGTAAAGCCCCAAGCCTCTTCGTTTGCTTTTCTCTTTTAGTGACCAAAAAGGCCGAAAGATCTTTTCCTGATTTTCCACAGCAATGCCGTTACCGTTATCGCTGTAATAAATCACCAGTGGCTCAGTGTCTATCTGGATGGATATGGTAGGTATGTAGCGACTTTCGCGTGATGCCCGCATCTTCATCCAATAGATGGAGTTGGAAATAAGGTTCTCCAGTATTTGAATCAGCATTCCTTTCACCACGCGTATTCTAATAGGGGCGCTAGATGGCTTGAAATTGAAATTAATGTTGTGTCTGCGGAACTGCGCAGCATGTCCCGTTTTGAGTTCCTCAATCAGTTCGCCAAGATCGAATGCTTCGGAGCGCTGTCGTCCAGACACGCTGAGCTGGTCGAGAACACTCAGCCGCTTGGATACGCTCTTCATCTCGGAACGAAGCGTGTCCAGCTTGCTGCGCATCTCCGGCGGCATTTCCTTCCCACGAAGCGCCTCGATAGCTTCAAGCGCACTTTCGGACGCCCGTGCTAATTCGTGGGCAACAACCTCAACCATAAGGCCGACGCCAGCCATTTGGATCATTTGACGTCCATCGGCCTCAACTTCGTCAATGCGTTTCTGCGCTCGTGCAGCCAAGTCCTGGAACTCGGCAAAAGCCTCTTGTAGTTCATCAGCGACTTCCTGCTGCCCCTTCGGTAATATCTTGCGTACGCGACTGAGTGCGACCTTAGCGCGCGACTCTAGCTTGCCGACTTCCGCCTTTACGTCGCCCAAGTCAAGTGGCTGCTGTTTGTAGCGCCGATCAACATCTTTCATGAAATCCCAAAACAGCACTTGAATGACATGCTGAAGCAGGGTAATGAATACCTGCTGTTCAGGTGTCGAGCGGAGGCCCTCACGATTCGTCTGATCCAAGAGTTGAGGATTTTTGGTGCGCGTGATATTGATACGACCGACGAACTGCATTTTGTTAAGTGTGTAGCCAGAGCGCCCCATTGCACGACGATCAAGTCCCAGCCAGTCGTCGTCATCATCACCGTAAGGAAAAACTCGGAACCCATCGCGAAATAACAGAATGCCAGACCACTTTTTCTGAAGTTCCCGGACAGCACGTTGATCTCCAATAGTGTCGATTCGTGCTAAGCGTTGACGGTTGTACCAATAGGCCTGAAAATCAAAATCCCCAACAGAGGTCAGCGCCGAGAGAGGAACGGCTCCAGAGGTTCCGATAACTGCTCCCTCGATATCGGGTAATGTGAGGTTAGTTACATCAATTTCGTATGGGTGCGGGAATCCCAGATCAAAAGCCTCAAGCGTTACGCTCAAAACAGGTTCGCCATCGCGAATACGATAAGTGCCTTTGAAACCAGCGTGAGCATGCTCTAGCAGATGTTTGTCCATCCACGGGATGGTTATGCGATTGCCATTCCAAAGTAGAGCGATACGCGGCCTGGATTTTTGGTCGACGAATGGGTCAGTGATACGCGCAAAATCGAATTCGGCATACGCCTTCAAAAGATTCTCGGTCCAGTCCACCGAGAGATCGCTGATAGTGAGAATCGTGCCGCTCCAATTTGGGCTCGGTTTCAGGCCAGCGGTAAAAGCTTCAACTGGTACATCTTCAATCATTGCATCGAGATTCGCGAACTCGCGCCAATCAATATTTAACTGGTTCATTTCAGTGTCAGACTGCCTTGCAGTCTCCAACCTCAAACGCTCACCGAGCCGCATGGCCGAAAGGCGACCGATGCCTTTTTCCCCTAGAAATGGCGATTTTACGCTCTTTGCCGTAATTGCCTGATCAACTTCCCGTTTTCTGGATGGTGTGCCTATCACCAAGTAATTCTTTTTTAGTTCCTCAAGCGACATGCCCGAACCGGTGTCGGCAATTTCAATCGTGTTAAGGCTCCGATAGGCGGCATCAAGCTTGTCTATAAATGCGTCAATGGTCTTTGGTGTTCCAATATTTTCTCGGAACGTTTTCACTAACTCGGGGCCAGCGGCTGGATCGAGTTGCGAAAGTGCCGAATCTAAAAGCACCCCAGTGGTGGCAGCCTGTTCTTTGCGCGAACCGTTTTGGTAGACTTCTGACGCAGCGATTGAGGTCGCTTTAGCGTAAATGCGCAAATAGCTGTTCCGGCGAAGTACGACTTTGAACCTGATTTCCACGCCGTTTTTAGATCTGGCATCGAACGCATTTTTTATAAGTTCGTAGAACGCAATGGTGTCAGAGCTGATGAGTTCAGATCCAAGCTCTATGACGGTTCGTGCTGATATTTTAAACACGCGACAATACCTGACCAATCACCCCAAACGAAGTGGGTGTGTATAGAGACGCAAGTGCTGGTTCATTAACTTCACGTAAACGCTCTAAAGTGTGACGTAAATTTCGCAGATGCATGAACTCCCCCATCTCAAGTTATCATTGTCCGATAAACGTGTTGAGTCGACAAGCGCAGTGAGTTATGCCGTCCACATTAAATCCCGTCACACTCTCAGTTTATTATTATTTATTTATGGCAAATTGAACAGGCTCCTCCGCCTTCTTCTTCAAGGTAGAGGTCGTCAATATCAATGACTTGAACGGCTTGTGGTCGCAATGGATTTACTCTAATACGAGCATATTCACGTTGCTTCCTTATTTCAAAATCAGCTTGAATCTCAGCAAGGCGTTCTGGCTGCTCCAGTTCGTCCAGTGACTCGCCTTGTGTCCAAGTGAAGGGAGATCCACTTTCTAGAGCTGTCTTTTCGTATGCCTTTGCCTTCTCAAATTCATCTGGGTGCCTCTCGCGAAGTCTAGCCCACTCTATTTTCTGTTGATAGAAACAGAATGTGCAGCCACTCCGTGAACGCCATTCATAATATTTCGGCATGCCAACACCGGAAGCATCCAGCAAATCATAGACTCCTGGCTTATCAATTCCATGCTCACGAAATGGTAATTTCACTTCGAGATTCTCATGCTGAGAAATCAGTCCTTCACGGTGGTCTTCATCAGCTCGAATGGCAACGTAGCTGTAAACCTTGTCGCCGCGTTCAAGCCAAGGGCGAATCCAGTTTTTGAAGGGCAATAGTTTGAGCTGGCGTGTGCACCAACGTGTTTTCGGGCTGGGCAAAAAATTCCCATACTCTCTGAGCCAAAAATCAAAATCGCGCTGAGAATTTAGTCGCTCGATCTTCTTCCCCAGGAACCCCTCCAGCTTGGCCAAGAAATCGTAAACTTCTGGCAGCTCCTTCCCCGTATCCGTGAAAAAATATCGAATATTTAGATGAGGATATTTTTGACGCATAAAAATTGCCAATGCCGCACTATCTTTTCCACCTGACAAGCCAAGTACGTGATGTTCACTCATGGCTGGAAACTCCTCGTTCCGAGTTCAGATTTTCAAAAATATTCGCACCTACTTCGGCGATCGCAGCGAGAAATATTTCGCGTTTAATGTCGCTGGCGGCCAGTTTCGCCAGTAGTTCATTGGCAAGCGTCTGGATCGCAAGGCTGTCACTCTCAGAGACATCGAACGTCCCTGTTACCGTCCTTTTTGAACCGAACACGACACCTATAGCGCGCCTGGTTGCGGGCCGCCCGCGCACTTGCGCCAACGATTCCAGCCGCCTGAACTCCATCGCCCAAGACAGTAATTGCACCTCACCGGCATCGATCTCATGGTCGGTCCAATCCTTGCTGGGTTTTCCTAATGCGAGCATCAGCAGGCCTTCGATATCTTCGAGCGAGCCCGCGTAATCGGTAAGCCGCGTGGCAAAAGCATCGAGCTTGAAGTCGGCACCAATGCCAGCTACCGTTTTGCCTCTGACGTTCATTTGGCTCAGCGCACCCTGATGATCTAGTGCGGTGAAAAGGCGCTTCTCGACTTTGCGCAAACGAGATTCGAATGCTTCGGTCAGCTCGCCTGTAATGGCTGCTATTTTATGTGCGAGCTCGGTAGGATCGAGGGTGTTAAGAACCAGGGGAAGATCGGAAAAGAGCACCTTATGGGGGTCTGAGGCGTGCAGCAAGAGCTGACGAACATCCTTTGCTTCAATAGAGATGCTGTTGGTGCGTCTTGTCCAGTGTGGCAGTTGGAATACTAATGATACTAGAGCTCTTGCCGAATCGAGTGCGTCAGCGGCCACCGCAGTGCCCAAGCGTTTGCTTAACGCGGCAGAAAGGGCTTCGAGCATCTTCTGTTCGGTTGCCTCGATCCTCACATAACGCCACCCGATGCGTTTGGGGTCTTGCAACCATTCATCAATATGGGCTTCAGTAACATCTGGAGTGAAGATGTCTTCGATATAGAGCGCAAGATAATTGCGATATGCCATGAAGAATGCCAGAGCGAATATGGGTAGGAGGCCAGTTTTTACGCCGAAAGGCGGTCTTACCCAGATTGCGTAAAGCTCGGACAGGCTCACAATCCGGCCAGAATTAAGGATGAGCGCTTTGGCCGCATCCCAAACCTCGACCATGGACTCGCTGCGAGGTGTGCCGCTTGGGTCGGTAAAGCGCCACGCTCCTTTGATTTCGTGGTGCAAGCCGAGCGCCCGAATGACCGTATGATGAAGTCCCGCATCTGCCGAAAACGTTGTGTATCCCAAGTTCTGACGATCGGAATTTGAAAGCATGGCGTGGAGTAGTTCTCGCTGTGCCTTGGCCGCATTGGAAGAAAGCGCATTGCGGTTAATGAGTTCGCTGTTTACGTGAGGGGAGCTGCTGTAAATTGTTTCTGCCACATCAGATGCCAGACGCGACAGGCCCTCGCTACCCAAGTGCTTCTTTGAATGTCCCTCGTAATACCATGCTGCATTATGGAAAGCATCACGCAATTCATCGGATAATGCTGAGCGCGCCGCCTGTAACCGCGCTGTTATTTCTCTCATAGCGATACTGTCTGAGTGCAATTTCTGGCTATTTTGCCGGACGTATTCCAACGCAGTCAGCTCGCTAACCAGGTCTTCAATTCTATCCGCATTGGTTGGCGTTCCGACCACCAGCCCATTTCCTTTCGCCAGAGAAGAAAGTTTTTTTACGGTGCGGATACGCGCTGCTATGTCGATTCGCTGATCCGCCAACACCAGAATAAATTCACCGCATTGGCTCCCCGATGATTTATGGTTGGCGATATACGACTGTGCTTGATCTTCCTGAAGGATCGATCGGGAAAACCAACGCATGGCACCCGTATTCCAGTAATGGCGGCGGGCTGTTACCGGACCGAGATCGAAGAGATTGGAGAGCTTGGAAAGATCGTGTGTGCCCAATCGCACGGTGGCATCGCGAACGGCAGCCTCTATATCAAAATCACTTCCGGCATAAATACCCCAAGCATCGAGGTGTTTCCTGAATATCAGAATGGACGCCGAGGCCAGTTCGGCTAGAACGGCTTTGACCGATACCGATGCTGATGCTGATGGGGCAACGCAGCATTTCAATAACTCGTTTTCAGCCGCAAGGCCGGATCCATTGCGCAATAGTTCGATAAGCCCTACGGTCTTTACGAGTGCTACATGGAGTTGAGAAAAACGCGCTTCGGTACGCTCCACCGCTTCGGCGCCAGCCGCCCAGCGATGCCCATCAGAAGATGCAAGGATTACTGGCTCGAAATTGGTTCGCAAATAGTCCCAGAACTGAGACGGCCAATAATAGCTGTTTGGGCTGACGTCCAATCCTTCAAGCACTTCGGTAAAACCGAGCGGCTCGGCAGACGCAAGGAAGCTAAAAACGCTTCGTTCGTTCTGTCCAAAGCGCTTTTTGGATGCGGGGCCAAGCATTGCAGCGGTAACAGGATGTAACGGCCAACAGGCATCTAGCAACTCTTCTATGTTTGGGGCGGCACTTGGCCTACGCTTAAGAATAACTTTCGATACTCGTTCGGCGACTTTTGCCGATGCCGGATGTTGGTAGTCAACGCGTAACGCTCGACCGATCAGTGAGACCACTTCGTCGGAGCCTGCGACCAAGGGAATATCGACATATCGCCCTTGAACCTTCGCCCATTCTTGTTGTGCGGATTGTCCGAGCCTCGAAGCATATTGCTCGAATGATTGATGGAGAATACCAATGATGACGAGATTGCCTTTGCACCGGCTCGCAGCTTCGGCTATTTCCTGATAGAAGCCGATGTCTTCGCCAGAATGTGAGGCGTGCTCAAGGAATTTTCCCAACTCGTCGATAACTAGCAGCACGCCGCCGATGTCGTCGCGCGTCTCTGCGGCACGAACAAGTTCCGTTACTACATCCCGCCTGCCATCAAGTTGCGGCTTCCTTCCCCTTACCCCTCGTAGATTGTTATCTATGGCAGCGCCAATTTCATCAACAACCGGCGCACGCTTTCCAACGACCGGAAGAACGATCCAAGGTTTTTTGGCACCAAAAAATTTATGTATGCCGTCGTTATTTGTAATACCAAGAGCAGTGCGTGCCGCTTTGCGAACGGCGGTGTCGCCACCTGCGAAAGAAGCCAGCGCCAATGCGAGTGAGGATTTTCCGCCACCATACGGGCCAGTCCAGGTAAAAGCACGCTGTTGAGTATTGAGAAGATGTTTCGCTGTCGTCTCCAGCAAGTTCCGCGCCGAAGGCTGCAAAATATAACCCTGCATTGCATCGACCCGTCCAAGATCGGCATCAAGGCGAACCGAGCGCAAAAATTGGCGGTTGACAGCAACGTGTTGGGACAGCTTATTTGGCATAAACCCCCCTCAATGTACGGGTGATGGCTTCGTCCATTGTTCCTTTGCCGACTCGACTTACTTGGCGCACGCCGGATGAGTCTGTCCACTCCAAATAGTTGCGAGTGATGTCTGCGATTTTTGATAGTCGCTCGCCGACAGAGTCCTCATCCAATTTAAAAACACGCCCAGGAGAGCCGTAATCGTGGGCAATCATATTAAAGGAGAGCGTCGATTGCGAAGCATTTGTGTTCCGTTCCCAACGCTTCCAAAAATCGAGCAGGGCGAATGCGAAGACCCCATCGGGCAACGAATATTGCGGCCCGCGATGGAAGTGATAAGTATTGTTTCCGACGGAAGACAATAATCCAAGATCGGATAGAAGAGGCTCCGCGCTATCTTCGGTGGCATTCGTTGGTGTAACCGAGGTGTAGCAACGCAAGCACACTTCGACATCTCTAGTGAGAGTAGTATCTGATCGAACCGACTTGTTCATTGCGGCATACTCGGCGATGAGCGCCACGATGTCTTTCGATTGAAAAGATTGGCTTTGAACGAAATTAAATACGATGTACCAAGTCGCCGAACGCTTTGCTCGCCCTGCCAGCAACCAATGCACTAACCAAATAGTTGCGTCACGCTCTAGGTAGGGGTCGCAAGCTTGCTCACCGAAGAGCAGGTTGCCGATATTTCCGGGCTCAAAGCCGTCCACTTCCTTGCATTCACGAATAACATCGCAGGCAAGTGCCCAATGGCGAATGGACGACACCATATTTTTTCCGACACCGAATCGCTCAATGGCGTCCTCATTAGAAAAAACTCCTTTCGGAGCATAATCGCCATATTGTGTAATTTCGCAAAACGCCTTCCGCAGCCAAAGCTGACGCAGCGGAAAGGTCTCGTGTCCGGAAAACATCGGCTTTATATCGGGAGGAAAATGTATCAGGGCCATGGGCTGGATAACTTCACCAGTTGATTAGTGGGGTGGACTGGTGAAGTCTACCAGTTTGGCTACTGTTAGGAAATACTGACTGACTCAATACGTTCGCGTATTGTATTACGGCGCTCAAATTGAACACTTTCATTCCACATGCAGACACCCCAATGAAGTTCAAAGGCTTTGTTGACTCAGACGAGAGGAACAAACTTCATCAGCCTGTATAATCATGTTTGTGTTGGCAGACAATTTATAGAATATTCGATGAATCAAACTCTTATCTTAAAAGTGCGCATTCCATTTGCATGTGGGTGCTCTCAGGAATAATGATCGACCGGATTCCAGATGGAATTACTCGTGACTGAAGTAGAATTCGTAGCTTCACACATAATCACATCGCCACCAAGTACCCGCAAATGAACCGCTCCGAACTCATAGAACGCATCGCCAACCGATTAGACTCAACCGAGCAATCTAGAATCAAACTCGAACGGTCGAACGACGTTGATGGTGACGGCAGCAAACGCCGGGTGATTGGGGTTCAGGACGATGTTGAAAGCTTCCGGCATGACTGCCGAAGGCACCATCAGTCCCAGATGTAAAGCCGCAAGCAGGAACTGGTCGCCAAGCGCTATTGCAGCCGTCGAACTGGGTAGAGCATCCCAGCCTGCGGGCAAATCCTTGACCGTATAACGCTGGTACAGGCCATGATCGTCTGGAAGATCGAGCACGGCCAGCACCAGATCCTGCGGCAATAACTCTCCGGTATGAACCAGCTTCTCCATGGCCGCGATCTCGGGTGTCAGCCCCGCATAGACGGCAGCTACACCGGGCGAATTCCAGCGTCCACCGGACAAGTGCGCGCCAGTTCCTTGACGATCAAGCGCGTAAGCCCGTTTAGCGATCCGCCAAGCCTGCATTAAACCGCGCCGCCATAGGCAATAGCTGACAACACCTTGCGCACTTCGCCTGCCCCTGTTTCAGTGTCCAGCATGGATAGCGGAGTGACACCCAGCGCGGCATTGTTTTTAGTCAACCAGTCGAGCGCCTTGTCAGACGCGCCAAACACTTTATCAGCCTCATTCTCAATCAGCGCAATACGCTCCAGACGCTCTGTTTCGGTTTGCCCTAACAGGCTACCGGCCTTGATTTTGCGTTCGGCGGTAGCTGGCGAGATGCCGAGTAGCTTGGCAAACAGGTTACGCGGCATGCCGAAGTGTTCGCTGGCCGAAACCAATACGAGGGGCGACACCCCTGCGCGAACGATCTTGATCCGCGCGCCGGGATTGGCCTTGGCCAATTTCGTTTTCCATTGGCTAAACCCTTCTGGAAGCTTACGTGTAATGGCGATGGTCGCAGTCATTTCAATCTCCATACTGTCATTTAATAGTTTATTATACATCAAATGACAAGGTTTGATACTTTGTTGTTGGGAACACCGCAAGAGCCACCTTCATTTTTGGAAGGGCTATTGTCAATTTGCTTGAACCGCTTCCCATGCGGCACGTGCATGCTGCATCAAACCTGGATGAAGTTGTCAATTTCCCAAAACCTTTGCCGCCTTCCCTAAATCCATCCCCTCGCTCGGTGGCATGCCGTTTCGGCATAGATTCATTTCGTAATTCAGCGCAAAGTCAGCTTTACCGCCCTCTTTGGTTGACGCGTTCGGTTGCACCAGCCTGACGGCGAGGCGGCTGCACCCTTCCTGGTTGAATTTCTTGATCGTTGATACCTCTGCTCTAACCGGATCGGATGCGCCGGTTGCGGCGTGAATTGCATCGGCCTCCTTGCCCGCCACAATTCCTTTGGCTTTGCCGTCTGGCGCATTCAATGCCTGCATGAGCAACGTCTTCACGCTAAATCCTTCTGCTGCGCTCGCCGTGGTTGCCACAAGTGCAAGTGTGGCGATGATGATGAAATGTCTCGATGCGATCATTGGCGACCTCGCGTGTAGTAGTTGTTCAGCTTGCGCTGCATGGTGGCAGTGCTATCGGTGTTGATGGTGGTTGCGCTTGGCATTTTCACGTTCGCCATAATCTCGTTGGTGAATTCGGTCAGGTCAATTCGCGAAAAATCCAGACCGGCAAACTCGTCTGGCGTAAAGCCCGTGCAGTCCGATACGGCCTTTCCAATTTGCGCCCCGCCCGATGTGTTGATAATCCTTGCCAGACGGGAATTGAAGCAGCAATACGTTTCTGTTTTCTCTATACAGACTTTTATGATCGGAATCTCGGATGAGCAATAACTCCCGGTGAAGCGGCACAGGTTCTGCCCTTTTTTCATGGCGAGCATTTTTTCTGGCTGGTCGCACGACAGGAGCTCTTGAAGAATCATCAGCCCCACCTGGATCGCGAGTGTGGTGGGGTCGAAGGCAAAACTGATCCCGCCAATTGAACCCAGCGCCCCCGGCACGGCTCCCCACGTTGCGGTAAACCCGTAAAGTGAAAAGGACGGGCTGAATGGCAGCGACGAGCCGCCGGAGAGCGATCCGATCGGGGTGGAGGCAAGCGCAGAATCCAGCCCACGCACGATGTGGAAGTTGTCGTACAGCGCGTCATACATGTAGCTGCTGCCGTATTTCAAGGCCTGCCCACCGGCACTCACGGCATACCCCATGATAGAGGCATTGTTTAATGCCGCGCCTCCGCCACTCCCTTTGCAGCAGTTGACCAGACCAAACAGTTTTTTTGTGCAACTGCCACCCTGCCCTCCAAATATGCGCAGGCTCGCGGCATCCATGTAGTTCCCGGCCTGGCGCATGGCTTCCATCATGGCGGCTGTTTGCGCGAAATCCGTGTCGGGCACATGACCGGTATTGAAACAATTGCCGCCTGTGCAGTATTTGCTTCCGCCGCAATCTGTAACGGCGGAAGATGATCCAGGCGCGCTTTGGCAGCTATAGATTTTTTCGGTGAGACTGCACTGGCCATTGAATGCTGTTTCAAGGCATTGCGATGAGCTGAGCGTGCATCCTTTGGCCTGCAATGCGCCGCAGTCCGTTTGCTGCGTCCCCAGACACGAATAGTCGTCTTGCCAGCTCCAGCAGTCCCGGTATACCGGCAATCCGTTAATGAGACGGGTTGCCGCTGGTTCTACGCAGGTGTGCGACGCAGGCGCGCAGCCTGGGTTGTCTGTGTGCGTTTGGCACTGGGTGTTATTCAGGGTGTCAGTCGCGATGGTATAGCTATCGCCCACTCTTATCGTGTTCGTTGGCGTGGGTAACGCCGGGTCGCCGCATCGCCATGTGTTATCCCATTGCATGCAGCCAGTGCCAAACGTGGTGTCGGTAACGGCACACGTCGAGTCGGTTTGCCAGCACCCCGGAATTTGCCTGAAGGCAGAACAATAATCGACCGCGTTGGGTTTGAGGCAGTTGTAGGTGTCGGTGTACTGCCAGCACCCGCCTACCTGGGCCAGTGTGACCGTTACGCCAGAAATGTTCTTGCTTGGCGTAACGTCAACACAGACGGAGCTGGTTTTCTGACAATCTGCCGCGAATGCGTTCTGGATAACGGCGAGAATCAGCAGGAAGAGCAGCTTTTTCATTGTGCCCTTGCCTCCAGGGTTGAGCACCCATTAACCAGCGTTATTGTTACCACAGGGTTGCACACTGTTTCCAGCTTCTGGCAGGTGATTGATGCTATCCCATCACCACTACACCATTGTTGGTCGTAACATGAGCTGGAATAAAACCATCCGCCGTTATGCAAATGATCGCAACCACCGTGAGCAGAGGTCTGCCAACAAACCCCCTCCCCGTCGCAAGTCATTGCAGGAGGCGGATAACATGACGCACTGACTGGTGAAGAGCCGGACCAAAGCATCGCACACACCCCTCCCGGCCCGTTACGTAAATCATCGTAGGTACTCAATACGTGTCCCGTCGGGCCTGTGGGTGGATTAAATGTTCGAGATACCCATTGTGAGGTGCAGCTATTTGTCACAGAAGCATTCTTCCATTTCCCGCAGGTAAGCGTCTCGTAGCTTTTTGCTGTCTGGCCGCATTGATAGTTGGCATCGGCATCCACCACAATCGTGCGTCCGACAGTACACATGTGACTGGTTGCATTCAGGTACTCGTTGCAGACTTCTGTGGTGTAGGTTGGCGGCGTGGTGATGGTTTGAGCCGTGCATCCGGTAAACGCCCCGATTGCGGACTGGCTGGCATACCCCAATGAATTTGCCGCCAGTGTCGCTGGATTGGCTTCTATGCTTCTCGTTCTGGCGACATTCGGATCGCCGGGGGTGAGGGTGAACTGTGGTCGCGTTGTCGGGTTCCGCGCCATGTAATTGATGGCTTCGCAGTTTTGCTGAAGAAAAGCGTTTGGGTTGACCGGGCCTGTCTGACAGGCCGTCA
>JAHJJI010000108.1 GCA_018823025.1 Gammaproteobacteria bacterium
CAGCTGCCGCAGCTGGTGGTCTGTTCGGGCTCCAGCCAGACCATGGTGCCTTCCACTGCAACAACGTGGGCGATGCCCTCGACCATGTCGGGTACGTTGAAATCCATCGGGCTTTCCTCGGTGGCGTTCACGGTCAGGACACCACGGTGGATACCACGCCTTCGGGTGTGACATAGATGGCCTTCGTGCCGCCAGCGGCTCGGAGGATGGCGAGCCGACGCTCGACCGGCGCCATCAGCATGGCGGCGGAGAGGCCGTCGGCGATAGTGCCGCTGTTGGCGATGACCGAGACCCCCAGCAGCGCGGGCGCCGTGCGTCCGGTGCGGGTGTCGATCAGGTGGGTGAAGGCGCCAGCGGAGTCGAACAGGGTGCCATAGCCACCCGAAGTGGATACGCATTGGTCCACCACTTCAAGCGTGGTCACCGTGCTGTTGGGGTTTGCGGGATTGGCGATGCCGATGCGCCAGGCTGAGCCATCGGGTTTGGTCGATAAGGCACGCGGCTCGCCCATGTCCACCAGCATGTGCTCGAAGCCATGGGCGCGCAGCACATCGGTGACACGGTCAGTGATGTAGCCCTGGGCACCGCTGTTGAGCGTCAGGCCCATGCCGGGATGGGCGAAGGCGATGCGTTGGCGGCCTGCGTCCACCTCGACCGCGCGCCAATCCACCAGGGCGAGCGCACCGGCAATGTCGTGCGGAGCCGGCCCGGCGGGGTCGGGATGCGCGGCAGTGAAATGGCGAAAATAGGTTTGCCACAGCGGTTGTATGGTGGGGTCATAGATGCCATCGCTGATCCTGGCCAGCGACAGGGCGTGCGTCAGCAGGGCGATGAAGTCAGCTGGTGCATTCTCCAGCACGCCGTCGCGGTTAAGCGCGGTGATGGCACTATCGGCACGGTAGACACTGAAAATTGCCTCCAGGCGCTTCAGTTCGTCCAGTCCGGCAGCGATGGCTGCGCGCGCCTGTGCTTCGTCGCTGTGCTAAAGCTGGATGGAGGCCGGCGCTCCCAGTGCTGTGCCTTCCCAGCGTACCGGCCTGGCCTGGGAACCCCCTGCTCTCAGCAGCAACGGCAGGCCGACAACGGCGGCGGCGATGGTGATGAAGCGGCGGCGAGACATGACGACAGGCATAATGTGCGACCTCGACAAATAACCTAGTGGTTTTTACGCGGCGAATCCTTTTTGTTTTATATCTTATATAAGAGATATAAAACAAGTGCTGATGGCGTAATGTTACGACGACTGCGTTCTGCTTGGCAATATCCTGCGACTGAATTTTAAATGTTTCGGATCCTCATGTCTTAGAAAGGCAACTGTGCATTCGGTTCCGCGCCTAGCAACACCGCTCGAAATTCTTCCTGAATCCGCTTCAGCGCCACTTCGTTATCTGCTTCGAAGCGCAGCACGATCACCGGTGTGGTGTTGGAGGGCCGCATCAGGCCGAAGCCGTCGGCATATTCCACGCGCAGGCCGTCAAGGGTGATGATTTCCGTGGCATCCGGGAATTTGGCGGTTTTTTGCAGCTGGTCGATCAGCGCGTAGTGCGCGCCTTCTTCCATCTTGATCTGGAGTTCCGGCGTATTCACGGTATCCGGCAGGCCATGCAGGGTGGCGTTGATGTCCGCCTGTTTGCTGAGAAATTCGAGCATCCGCGCACCGGCGTAAAGGCCGTCGTCGAAGCCGTACCAGCGCTCCTTGAAGAAGATGTGGCCGCTCATCTCGCCGGCCAGCAGGGCGCCGGTTTCCTTCATCTTGGCCTTGATGAAGGAGTGGCCGGTTTTCCATAGCAATGGTTTGCCGCCGCGTTCGCGGATCCAGGGAAACAGGTTGCGGGTGGATTTGACGTCGAAGATGATTTCCGCGCCGGGATTTCGCGAAAGCACGTCCTGCGCGAACAGCATCAGCTGGCGGTCGGGATAGATGATCCGCCCGTCCTTGGTGACCACGCCTAACCGGTCGCCATCACCGTCGAAGGCGAAGCCGATTTCTGCGTCCGAAGTCTTGAGGCGGGCGATCAGGTCGCGCAGGTTCTCAGGGACCGAGGGGTCGGGGTGGTGGTTGGGGAAGTTGCCATCCACTTCGCAGAACATTTCTTCCACCTCGCAGCCCATGTCGCGATAGAGCTGGGGCGCGAATGCGCCGGGTACGCCGTTGCCGCAGTCGACGATGATCTTCATCTTACGCGCCATCTTCACGTCGGAGGTGATGCGATTGAGATATTCGTCGGCGATGTCGTGGGTGCTGTAGCTGCCGCTGCCGTTGATCAGGTCGCCCTGTTCCAGTCGAATCCGCAGCGCCTGGATCGCGTCGCCGGACAGCGTGTCGCCGCCCAGCACCATTTTAAGACCGTTGTAGTCGGGCGGGTTGTGGCTGCCGGTGAGCATGACCGCGGAGTGGGTGTTGAGCTGGTAGGCGGCAAAATAGGTCATCGGGGTGGCAACCAGCCCCAAGTCGATAACGTCGATGCCGGCTTTCTGGATGCCGCGTGCCAGCGCTGCAGCCAGGTCCGGCCCGGAGAGGCGGCCGTCGCGGCCGATGGCGATGGCGGTCTGCTTGCGTGCTACGGCTTCCGAGCCGATGGCGTGGCCGATGGCCTCGACGATTTCCGGGGTCAGGGTTTTACCGACGATGCCGCGGATGTCGTAGGCTTTGAAAATTTCTTTGGGCAGGCTGGTCATGTAGCGCACTTTCTTTTTTGTTTGATCTTGCCTTGATTATCGCGGTTTTCGGCCGTTTTTTCCACCCGCTTTCAAGCCGGAGTATAATCACCGCCTCACCTATTCTGAAAAGCACGTCACCATGCAACTCGCCGCTTCTTTACTCGAAAAATACAGCAAGGCCGGTCCACGCTACACTTCTTACCCGACCGCACCCTATTTTACCGATGCCTTCGGCGAGAAGGAGTGGCTGGAAGAAATCAAACAGATCCAGGACAAGGGGCGCGACCTGTCGCTGTATGTGCACATTCCGTTCTGCGACACGCTGTGCTACTACTGCGGCTGCAACATGGTGGCGACGAGGAACTACAATCGTGCTACCGAATATCTGGATTACCTGTTCAAGGAAATTGACCAGGTGGCTGCACTGACCAACCCGTCCAGAGTCGCGCGCCAGTTGCACTGGGGCGGCGGCACGCCGACCTATCTGGCTCCCGACGATATCCGCCGCCTGTTCGCTCATATCGCCAGCCGTTTTACCCTCGCTGCTGATGCGGAAAAAGGCTGCGAGGTCGATCCGCGCGAGCTTTCCCGCGAGCATGTAAAAGCCCTGAAAGATGCCGGCTTCAACCGCATCAGCCTGGGCGTGCAGGATCTGAACGACACCGTGCAGCAGGCGGTCAACCGGGTGCAGCCGGAAAGCCTGATCCGGCAGGTTTATGGCTGGATGCGTGAAGAAGGTTTTGACAGCATCAACATGGACCTGATGGTGGGCTTGCCGCATCAGACCGTGGAAACCTATCGCGAAACGCTGGACAAGATTATCGACATGGGGCCGGATCGGCTGGCAGTGTTCAATTATGCCCACGTGCCGTGGATGAAAAAAAACCAGAAACTGATTGTTGAGGCCGATCTGCCCAGCCTCGCTACACGTCTGGAACTGCAACAGCTGATTCTGGATAAACTTGGCAAGGCAGGCTACGTTTACATCGGCATGGACCATTTCGCGAAGCCCGACGACGAGATCGTCAAGGCGCAACAGAGCAAGACCCTGTACCGCAACTTCCAGGGCTACACCACTCACAAGAACTGCGATATTTACGCTTTCGGCGCTTCCTCGATAAGCCAGACCGAGGATGTGTTCGTGCAGAATGTGAAAAATCTGTCCGACTACTATCGACTGGTGGGTGAGGGGCGGTTGCCGACAGAGCGCGGCCTGCGCGTCACGAATGAGGACAAGCTGCGGCGCGATGCCATCACCCGTATCATGTGTGACCTTGAGCTCGATAAGGCATCATTCGGGCGGGCATGGGGAATCGATTTCGACAAATACTTTGCCGATGCGTTGGTGGAATTGAAGGAAATGGAAGTCGACGGACTGGTTGCACTATCGCCTGAAAAGGTGGTGGTAACCCAAGTCGGGCGATTCTTCCTGCGCAACATCGCGATGCCCTTCGATGCGTACCTCAAGCAGCAATCGGCGGATAAGCCGCGCTTTTCCCGGACGTTATAACCCGGGAGAAGGCCGGGCTCGATAATTCAGCAGAATGCTTGGGATATCAGCGCAATTTCCTCTTCGGACCTGAGAATTACAGCGGCGCAGGTTGTCGCATCCAGGTTAAGCCGGCCGAAGGAGGTGGGAAGCGGCGTGGGCCATTCAGTACTTCCAGCCACCCCGGGGCAGCCTCGTTTGGCCAGGATGTTGGCGACCATGACCACATCGGTCAGGTCTGCCGGTGCGTAGTGGATCCGGTCAAATGTGGCATGATCTCTTGCGGCAGCAATAATGTCCTCCGGGACATCCCAGCTTTCCAGAATAGCCGGACTGATTTGTGCATGCGTTTGATGCGGGATGTTTCTTAATATCGCCTCATCGATAAACAGATGCGGGTATTTCTTTGCGCGGGCCAGAATGTAGAATATGCCGATATCGTGCAGCAGACCCGCCAGCATCGCAGCGTCGGGGTTGAGGCGGGTCAGTTTTTTCGCCAGCACGTAGCTGAGCGCGGCAACCTGGAGACTGTGTCGCCACAATTCTTCCAGGGGAACACGCATCATGCTCTGGTGGGTATCCTGGGCCAGTTGACGCATTCCTAGCGCAATCGCGGCGTTGCGAACCAGAGCATAGCCCAGACGTTTGATCGCCGTGGGCAGGTCGTCAACCGGTATGCCGCCGGCACATAAGGCGGCGCTATTTGCCAGGCGCAGTAGCTGTGCGGACAGAACCGGTTCCGTTCCGACGATTTTGGCGACTTTGCTGGCAGAAATGTTGGGGTCGCTCAGTGCCGACCTGATCCGCAGGGTGATGTCGGGAAAGCTTGGGAAAATCAGGTTCTTTGCCTGTATCTCCCTGGCGAGGGCATCGATAAAATCCGCCATATTTGCTTGTACGGTGCTCATTGAGCTCTCCAGATTGACGGTAATTATCGCGGATCTTAAATTCAACACTTGTTCGGAAGAAAAGTCGTGTTTTCCCACTCCCTTTAGAATGGCGGGTCAGCCCAAGGCCAGGGCTATCTGTTTCATTTCGTCTTCGGATTCCATCAGCACCGTATTGCAGGTTTCCGAGTCCAGCCTCAGATGACCGAAGGCCTGCGGCGCTTTTTCCCAGTCGATGTTTTCCGGCATACCCTCACCGCTGAGGATGTTGGCGACCATGACTACGTCAGTCAGGTCGGCCGGCGTGGCGTGGATGCGGTCGAATGTTTCATGATCCTGAACCGCGGTGGCAATTTCCTCGGGAATTTCCCAGCTTTCCAGGATCGCACGCCCCACTTCGGCGTGCCAGAGACGGATGATTTCCTTTATGGCCGCCTCATCGGCAAAGAGATCCGGGAAGTCTTTTACCCGGGTCAGAATGTAAAACTCGCCGATATCATGCAGTAGCCCTGCGAGCATCGCTTCGTCCGGGTTAATTCGTGCCCGTTTTTTTGCCAATATGTAGGAGATGGATGCGACCAGGATGCTGTGCTTCCAAAGTTTTTCCACCCACGATTGCATGACGCCCTGCGGTGAAGCCTGGGATAGCTGGCGCATTCCAACCGAGATGGCGACGTTGCGTACCATTGCATAGCCTATCCGGGTGATCGCCGTGCGCAGGTCTACGATCGGTTTGCCGCCGGCCTTCATCGCCACCGAATTGGCAAGTTGCAACAGATGCGCGGAAAGCACCGGCTCCGTCCCGACGATGTGAGCGACTTTGTCGGTAGACGAGTTGGGGTCATTCAGCGCAGAGCGAATGCGCATCGTGATATTGAGTGAAGTCGGGAAAACCAGGTTTTTGGAGGAAAGCTCCTTTGCCAGGCTTTCAATGAATTCAAATCCTTTGGGTATTCCAGTTGCCATTACGATTCCAAACCGATTAAGTGCATATCGTGGTGAAAGCTGCTGCGCTTGTCAATTTTCATTTTCCCTGGTTATGGTCTTGTGGTCCGGTATGCTGGAGCATAGCGGCGGCTTCCTCGAAAACCTGTTTCGGAGAAAGCTTGATCATGCAGTCGAAATGGCCAAGCGGACACTCCCTTTTGAAGCAGGGACTGCAGGGCAGGTTCAGGCTGATGATCCGGGCCTGGTCCGACATAGGCGGGGTAAAGCCGGGGCTGGACGAGCCGAACAAGGCGATCATCGGTTTGTCGAGTGCGGCGGCAATGTGCATCAGGCCGGAATCGTTGACCACGGCGAGATTCGCAGCGGCAAGCAGGTCAATGGCCTGGGCGAGGTCGGTTTGGCCGCACAGGTTGCGGGCAGCCCCGCTGCTTGAGCTTTCGATTTCGGCGCCGATTTCCGTGTCCTTGCGCGAGCCTAATAGCCAGATTTCATGGCCCTCCTCTGCCAGCATCCGCGCCAGTTCGGCGAAATGCCGAGCCGGCCAGCGCTTGGCCGGGCCATATTCTGCACCGACGCAGAACGCGACCACCGTTTTTTTCGGGGTCAGACCCAGTTTGGCAAGGGTGGTTTGTGTCTGATCTTTGTTCGCTGTCAGGCGTGGATTCGTCACCGGGTGGTGCAGCGGTATGCCGGGGTATTCGGCCAGGGCGGCGAAACGCTCCACCATCAAGGGGAGTGCCTGTTTGTCCAGATGCCGCATGTCATTGATCAGGCCAAAGCGCATTTCGCCTTTGAAACCGGTGCGCAGCGTAATGCCCGCAAAGAAAGGAATCAGTGCCGATTTAAGCGAATTGGGCAGGATGATGGCGTGATCGTAGTGATCCTGCCGCAACGCGCGGCCCAGCTTCCAGCGCAGCTTGAGGCTGAGCTCGCCATGGGCCAGCGGATTGATGACGACGCGCCGGATTTCCGGCATGCGTTCCAGTACTGGGGCTACCCAGGCCGGCGCGAAGGCGTCGATCACGGCATCGGGATAGCGTTCCCGCAGGCGTCGTAACAGGGGTTGCGCCATAACGGCGTCGCCGACCCAGGACGGGGCGATGATGAGAATTTTAAGCATGAATCTTTTCACCGCAGAGGACGCAGAGGACGCGGAGTAAATCAAAAGCGCAATGCAATTCACCGCAACAAACGCCAGGGCAGGATCTTAAGGAGGTTTTCCTCTGCGTCCTCTGCGGTAAATCGGTTTTTAGTGATGCCCCTTGGGCAGTTCGCCCTTGAGCTTGTACAGCGTTCCGCAGTAGGGGCACAGTGCTTCGCCGGTCTTTTCTATAGGCAGGAATACCCGTGGGTGGCTGCTCCAGCTCTGCATCGCCGGTGTCGGGCAGTGCAGCGGCAAATCCTTCGCCGTGACTTCGTAATAACGTGCCTTGAATTCGGGTTGCATCGATTTCTCCTTAAACCAGGGTTAGCCAATCCTGATGGTGGGTTGCCTTGCCGGTGACGCAGTCAAAAAACATGGTTTGCAATTGAGTTGTTACCGGGCCGCGCTTGCCTTCGCCGATGGTGCGGTTGTCCAGCTCGCGGATTGGCGTAACTTCAGCCGCTGTGCCGGTGAAGAAGGCTTCGTCGGCGCAATATACCTCGTCGCGGGTGATGCGTTTTTCGATTACCGGGATGTTCAGTTCGCCGGCAAGCTCGATGATCGAGGCGCGGGTGATGCCTTCCAGGCAGGAAGTCAGGTCGGGCGTGAACAGTTTGCCGTTTTTGACGATAAAGAGGTTTTCTCCTGCACCTTCTGCCACATAACCGTCCACATCCAGCAACAGGGCTTCATCGTAGCCGTCTTGCGCCGCTTCCTGATGCGCGAGGATGGAGTTGGTGTAGGTGGATACCGACTTGGCGCGGCACATGTTGACGTTGACGTGGTGGCGGGTAAAGGACGATGTTTTTACGCGGATGCCCTTTTCCAGCGCTTCTGCGCCGAGGTAGGTGCCCCACGACCAGGCGGCCACGGCGATATGGGTGGAGAGTGTGTTTGCCGCGATGCCCATGGCTTCAGAACCGTAAAACACGATCGGGCGGATGTAGCCGGATTCGAGTTTGTTGCCGCGCACCACGTCCAGTTGGGCCTGCATCAGCGTGGCTTTATCGAAAGGCATTTTCATGCAGAAGATGTGCGCCGAGGCGAATAGCCGGTCGGTGTGCTCCTTCAAGCGGAAGATGGCGGTGCCCTTGTCGGTCTTGTAGGCGCGCACACCTTCGAACACGCCCATGCCGTAGTGCAGTGTATGGGTGAGGACGTGGGTGGTGGCGTCGCGCCAATCCACCATCTTGCCGTCGTACCAGATCAGGCCGTCGCGGTCGGACATAGACATGCTCATTTGCTCCAAATCGTAAAGAATTGTCGGGAATCGGCTAATTGTAGCGCAAAAAGTCCTGAGTGCAGAACAGTGCTGAGTCCTGAGTGGAAAGTGCTGAGTGCGTGGTATCGCTACGCGATGAATCTTTGGACTCAGGACTCAGGACTCAGGACTCAGGACTCAGGACTCAGGACTCAGGACTCAGGACTCAGGACTCAGGACTCAGGACTCAGGACTATCCGCCACAGCTGCTTGACGGCTGCCGCGTGTTCTTCCGCCTGCTCCGGGTCGATGCGGGCATGGGCGCCGCCCTGCAGCCGCAACTGGTGCTGGAGCAGGCGGTATTCGCGGTAGGTGTCGCGCACCTGTTCTGCCAAGTCCAGGGGGATCAGCTTGAGTTCGCCGGCGAGCCTGAGCAGGGCGAGATTGCCGGCATCTCGCGTCAATTCTGGATGGAGGCAGGAAAAATTAAGCACCAGATACTGCACGATGAACTCGACGTCGATGATGCCGCCGCGATCATGTTTGATGTCGAACAGGCCGCCAGGGTTGGGGTGTGCATCCAGCATCTTCTGCCGCATCTTGAGTACTTCCTCGCGCAGAGTCGCTGGTTCGCGTTCCTGCCGCAGCACCTCGATGCGGATGCGCTCGAAGGCCGCGCCGATATCGGTGTCGCCAGCGCTGAAGCGGGCGCGGGTCAGTGCCTGGTGCTCCCACACCCAGGCCTGATTCTTCTGGTAGTCCTCGAATGCCTCGACCGAGCTGACCAGCAGGCCGCTGGCGCCATTGGGGCGTAGCCTCAGATCGGTTTCGTAGAGGATGCCGGCCGGCGTCATGCTGGAAATCCAGCTGTTGATGCGTTGCGCCAATTTGGCGTAGTTCTCGGCAGCGTCCGGGGAGTCGTCGTTGTAAAGAAAAATGATGTCGAGGTCGGAGGCGTAGCCCAGTTCCTTTCCGCCCAGTTTGCCGTAGGCGATGATGGCGAAGCGCGGTGTGTCGCGGTGTTTGACGCGCAGCCCGGCCCAGGCGAGGCGCAAGGTTTCGTCCAGGATCATGTCGGCCAGGTCGGAGAGCTGGTCGGACAGGATTTCCAGCGGGAGCGCACCGGCCAGATCCTGTGCCACGAGGCGGAATGTTTGTGCCTGCTTGAAGTGGCGCATGATGTCCATCTGCCGCTCGGTGTCACCTTCTGCCGCGTGCAGCAGTACTTTCAGCTCATGCCGTAGTTTTTCCCGGTCGTACCTGGCGTAAAGCTCGCGGGTGTCGAGCAGTTCATCCAGCAAAATTGGGTGCTGGGTGAGGTAGCCCGATACCCAGGGACTGGCGCTACACAGCTTGGCCACCTGGTTGAGGGTCTGTGGGTATTCCACCAGCAGGGCGAGGTAGGTGCCGCGTCGGCTGATATTCTCCACCAGATGGAGAATGCGCTCCAGGGTTTCATCGGGGTTGGGGAAATTGCAGGCGACCTGGATCAGCGGCGGCAGGAGTGAGTCGAAGCGGGTGCGGCTCTCGGTCGGCAGCTGATTGTAGCGGCTGCCTTCGCGGATACGGCTGAGCCGTAGCCAGGTTTCGGCGGGGTGATGGTAGCCCTGTTCGGCGAGAAGTGCGATTGCGTCCTCTTCGGCCGGAGCGCCCTGCCACAATGCTGCCAGGGAGTGATTGCTTTGCGAGCTTTGCGGGGCAGCGAAAACTTGCTCGAAATGGCGCTCTACCTTGTTGCGATGGGTGTCGAGTGCTTGCAGGAATTCGGGCCAACCGGCGTAGCCCATCGCGGCGGCGATGATCTGTCGGTCGGCATCGCTGCCGGGCAAGGTCTGGGTCTGGGCGTCCTCAAGGTATTGCAGGCGGTGCTCCAGGTTGCGCAGGAAGAAGTAGGCGTTGCGCAGTTCGGTCACGGTCTGTGCCGGCAGCAGATTGCGCTGTTCGATCAGGTCGAGCGCTACCAGGGTGGAGCGGGTCTGCAGGTCGGTTTCCTTACCGCCTCGGATGAGTTGGAACACCTGGGCAATGAACTCGATTTCGCGTATGCCGCCCGGCCCCAGTTTGATGTTGTCCTGCATGTCGCGCCGGTTCACTTCCTGGCGGATCTGGGTGTGCAGGCCGCGCATCGAGGCAAAGGCGCCGAAATCGAGGTATTTACGGAACACGAACGGGCGCAGGATGTCGGCCAGTTCCTGGTACAGGCTGCCGGTAAGCGGTCGCCCCTTGATCCAGGCGTAGCGCTCCCATTCCCGGCCCTGGGTGAGATAGTAGTTTTCCAACATGGAAAAACTGCCGACCAGCGGCCCGGAATCGCCATAAGGCCTTAGCCGCATGTCGACGCGGAAAACAAAGCCGTCCTGGGTGGTTTCGTTGAGTGCACCGATCAGCTTTTTGCCGAGCAGGGCGAAGTATTCATGGTTGCTGGTTTTGCGCGGCCCTGTGGTTTCTCCTTCCTCTGGGTAAGCAAAGATCAGATCGATATCCGATGAGACGTTGAGCTCGCCGCCGCCGAGCTTGCCCATGCCGACCACAACCAGATCTTGCTCGCTGCCGCTTTCTTCCCCGATTGGAGGCCCGTATTGGCTGCGCAGCCAGTTGTCGAGCCAGGAGAGGGCGAAGCGGGTGGTGACTTCGGCCAGCAAGGTGGCCGTGCTCATGACTTCGCGCAGATCGGCCAGTCCGGAGAGATCACGCACGATCAGGCGCAGCATCACCTGCTTGCGCAAAATGCGCAGGGCTTTCTTCAGGGTGGCCTCATCGTCGATCGCGCAGTCGTCAAGGATGGCCTGCATCGCCGCGGCATCCCAGGGGATGAACAGGGTTAAATGAAGCCGGTCGAGTGCGGCGGCATCGCTCTCGGTCAGGCGTCGGGCATAA
Organism: Gammaproteobacteria bacterium; assembly: GCA_018823025.1. GTDB lineage: Bacteria > Pseudomonadota > Gammaproteobacteria > Burkholderiales > Sulfuricellaceae > Sulfuricella. Next base: position 11,208 of record JAHJJI010000108.1, read on the forward strand.
CGGCTGAGCTTGAGCGCCGTCGCGATGAGTTGTTCGGGGGTATTTTGCGGGGAAATATCCATTTTGATATGATGAGATGTCAGTTAACTTATCTATAAGTTCCAGATGAACGGCCTGTTGAGTTTGCAACTATTCGCAAAAGCGATATCATCAAACAACTGCATCGTAACAAAAACTTCGAGGAGAAAACATGTCGTCGATTGAATCAGTCATGAACGAAACCCGGGTATTTGAGCCGGCCGAGTCATTCAAGGCCCAGGCCAACGTCAAGGGGATGGACGGCTACCGGACTCTGTGCGAGCAGGCTGAGAAAGATTACGAAGGTTTCTGGGCCGGACTGGCACGCGAACTGCTGGTATGGAAAAAACCCTTCACCAAGGTGCTGGACGAGAGCAACGCACCGTTCTACAAATGGTTCGACGACGGCGAAATGAATGTGTCCTACAACTGCCTGGACAAGCATCTCGCCACTCAGCCAAACAAGATTGCGATCATCTTCGAGGCGGACGATGGCAAGGTCACCAAAATCTCTTATAAAGATCTCTACCACCGCGTCTGCACCTTCGCCAACGGACTCAAGGCGCTGGGCGCGAAGAAGGGCGACCGCGTCATAATCTATCTGCCGATGAGCATCGAAGCCGCGGTGGCGATGCAGGCCTGCGCCCGCATCGGCGCGATCCACTCGGTGGTATTCGGCGGCTTTTCTGCCAAGAGCCTGAACGAACGCATCAATGATGCGAGCGCCAGCCTGGTGATCACCGCCGACGGCCAGTTCCGCGGCGGCAAAGCGATGGCGCTAAAACCCGCGGTGGACGAGGCGATCGCCATGGGCGGCTGCGAATGCGTGAAAAACGTGGTGGTGTACCAGCGCACCGCCGGCGAAACGGCGTGGAACGCTCAGCGTGACGTGTGGTGGCACGATGCCGTCAAAGGCCAGGCCGACACCTGCGAGCCGGAGTGGGTGAATGCAGAGCATCCTCTGTTTGTTCTTTACACTTCCGGTTCCACCGGCAAGCCCAAGGGCGTTCAGCATTCTTCCGCCGGTTTCCTGCTCCACGCCATCAACACCATGCGCTGGACTTTTGACTACAAGGACAGCGATATTTTCTGGTGCACCGCCGACGTTGGCTGGATCACCGGTCACACTTACGTTACTTATGGTCCGCTGGGGATCGGCGCCACCCAGCTGATGTTCGAGGGTGTGCCGACTTACCCGGATGCCGGCCGCTTCTGGAAGATGATCCAGGACCACAAGATCACCACCTTCTACACTGCGCCCACCGCGATCCGCTCCTTGATCAAGCTCGGTGCCGATCTGCCGAAACAGTATGATCTTTCCTCCCTGCGCCTGCTCGGCACCGTGGGCGAGCCGATCAACCCCGAAGCGTGGATGTGGTATTACAACACCGTCGGCCAGACCCGCTGCCCCATCGTCGACACCTGGTGGCAGACCGAAACCGGCGGCCACATGATCACCCCGCTGCCCGGCGTGCACGGCCTCAAGCCCGGTTCCTGCACCATGGCGTTGCCCGGTGTGATGGCGGCGATCGTCGACGAAGCCGGCCACGACGTGGATAGAGGCAAGGGCGGCTTCCTCGTGATCAAGCGCCCGTGGCCCTCGATGATCCGCACCATCTATGGCGACCCGGAGCGCTACAAGAAGAACTACTTCCCTGAAGATCTGGGCGGTAAATACTATCTCGCCGGCGACGGTGCCAACTGTGACCTGGACGGCTACTTCTGGATCATGGGCCGGATTGACGACGTACTCAACGTGTCCGGCCATCGCCTCGGCACGATGGAAATCGAGTCCGCCCTGGTTGCCAACCCGCTGGTTGCAGAGGCCGCCGTGGTCGGCAAGCCGCACGATATCAAGGGCGAAGCGGTGGTGGCCTACGTCGTGCTGAAAGGGGCGCGCCCCGAAGGCGAAGACGCGAAGAAAATCGTCGCCGACCTGCGCAACTGGGTGGCCAAGGAGATCGGCCCGATTGCCAAGCCCGACGAAATCCGTTTCGGCGACAACCTGCCCAAGACCCGCTCCGGCAAGATCATGCGGCGGTTGCTGCGCGCCTTGGCGAAGGGGGAGGAGATCACCCAGGACGTTTCTACGCTGGAGAATCCGGCGATTCTGGAGCAGTTGAAAGAGGTCGTGAAGTAAATCTGCTGCACGGAAGGACCATGACCGCAGGGGTGCCGAAGGGTGCTCCTGCGGTCATTTTTTTGATGGGATATGGCGCTTTCATTCGTTATTGTCCCTTGTCAGGCGGCCCCATGTAAGGTATTCCTAGAATTCGCTGCACGTCATCGTTAGTCTTGATTTTGTCATCACTCATCATTCTGTGTGCCGTCTGGAACCCCAGTTCCCGGTATGCCTCGAACTGCTTTTCGTCAAAAAATTGATCGCCGGTGGGTTCGTCCGGAAACTCGTCGTGGGCCTTGCGGTAGGCGTAGAGGTCGGGTGACAGTTCTTTAAAGAACGTGGTTGTCAGAAACAGGAGTGTGCCCTCGGTGCGATCATTGTAGATGATGGTGCCCATCAAATAACCCTGTTTGGCGTATGTCACCCGCTTACCCGTTTCATCACCGGTTTCGATAACACTTTGGGGTGTGAGCGTTTCCATGTCCGGGCAATGCCAGTCGATGAGTGCGCCAAAATCAGCCCGAACTTTTTCTATGGCATTGGCCAGATCTTCAAAGCCGTAGTTGGGGTCGGCCGAGCCATCGCACACGATGATAAGTTTGAGTCGCCGGCGGACAAGTTCATACAGGCCAAGGTTTTCGAAATGGCCACCGTCACTGAGCTGCACCAGTTGGCTGTTCTCGTCCAGGTTGGTGCGCATGAAAAGCTCCAGCAATCCTGGATAGACGGCCTTGGGTTCATCGGGTCGGGTGCCCCAGGACAGGTTTAACAGGTGGTGTACGGCCATGTGTAGCTGCTTGAGTGGCCACAGCACCAAGATCTTCAGCCCGTGCGACACCAGTTCGGCCTCGTAGGCCCAGACGGGCCGATCTTCCCGTTGCGGTATGGCCAGGATTTCCCGGTCCAGGCCGGCGGCGATTCGCTCCATCCGCACTTTGTCCGGCGTGGGGTTGGGCGCCCAATATCCTAATCGTATGTTGAGAAATCCCATCAGGAAGGACAGCCAGGGAGAACGGGTGATGCCATCGCCACCAGACCCCGTATTGGAATTGACAGCCGCGCCCGAGATGGCGATTGCCGTGGGCACGGACATACTCTCGTAAGGCGATGCCTCGTTCTTGGTTTCACACCAGCCTGTGGCATTGGAACCGCAGTACTTTGGTGTCAGGATGAAATTATCGCCGCCACGGGCACGGAATTTGGGGATTTGGGAGGACACCAGAACGATATTGGCGTTAATGATGGGATAGGGTCCCAGTCGTCCGTTTTCTCCTGTCTCCATTAACATCTGGTGCAGTTGGGTGTGGTCCGCCGATTTTGGCGCCCCGGGCACGGCGCCGTTCACATCTACAGCATCTGGCAAATCCGGCGTAAAGGTTTCCATCAGCCGGTCTCTGTAATAGCGATGCAAGGACAGGTAATTCAGGTTCGGGAAAGTAAGGAAAAACAGGAGCACGATGGTGGCCAGGGGCAGCGCTATCCCCGCTCTGTGCCACAGCTCAAGCCATGAATAGTCCAAGGTCTCCCAAGGGGTTGTTACGATGGACAAGCCCAGGTGCACCCGCAAATGCATGGTGAGAAGGTAGGCTAACAGTAACACACCGAAAATCAAGGCAATGGAGGCTATGGCTACGGGCACAGCAGTGGGTATCTTGGGTTTGTTTTTGCTCGACTGAAAGAATGCCCAAATTGCGGAAAAACTGCCCAGCAGGGTAGAGATGGCCGCCACCAAAGTGGCTAGGCTCCATTTCGATGACTCTCCTGACTTATCCCTACTCAGGGGGCGTAGCTGGCTTCCCACCTGGGACTGCGAATTGTCTTTCATGGCCTGGCTTGATGTTTCGCTTGTGGTAGCGCGCCCTACAGAAGCCTGCAGGGAAACAGTCCCTGACTCACTTACCTTGCTTCGCAGGATGATATCGCCTTCCGGCGGAAGGGCGTCCACGGCGTTCTTGAGTTGTCCAGTCAAGGTAATGTCGACCGGCGTTGCGTCCCGATTTGATATTTTTAGCGCCAGTGTTTCCGTTTCGGCATTGCTTCGTCCTGCTTTGTCGATCCAGCAGTAAATGCTCGGTATTGCGCTTAGCGCCATTGCTCCTAGGAACAGTGCTAATAGATACCCCAGCAACCTTACATATGAACGGCGTAGGTTGTAGCCAGTGCCCACCACTCGTGGCAACGCAAAGGTCAACACCGCGTACACCACGACCAGAGCGAAAAATACCAGAGCAACAAGCCCAGCTATACTCTGAGCCATATTTGTGGCCTCCGGCAGCCAGTCAATCCTGCCCTGTATCCATCCATATGTTGAATCGCTCCATACCGGGTCGAACAGGTGCTGACCGAAAAACGTGAGCAGAACGACCAGCAACGCGCCATACACAAACAGGCTGAACAGCGTGTTGCACAGGGCCACAGCAATCAGGGACATGAAATTGACGCCATGGCCTTGCAGCAAGTAATTGGCATGCTGGCGCAAGTGCCTCAGGATGCGGCCCTTGTAGACGTTCCGGTCCTTGCCGTCGTCAATCAGGTTTGGGTCCTTCATGCCTGCCATGGGATAAGTGCTGAAAGGGAAGGTCGCACGGTCAAGTCCGAAGGCAATTTCTTTCTCGTCAGATCCCTTCCATTTCTTGTGCAGGAACCAGGTCAAGGCGCCGCCGATGTAGCCGCCTCCTGACACGGTGGACAGGTAATCCAGTTTCTTCAACCAGCCGGCATAGGCCAGTGCCTGCAACACCCCCAGACAGAAGCTGGCGGAGCGGATGCCGCCGCCGGACAGGGCGATGCCGGTCAGGTTTGGGGGCGGCTCAGTCAATTTCGTTTTGATTTCGTTCTCGGGTTGAGGCGGTGGCCCCGGCAACCGCCGCCTTACCGTATGTGTGAACACCTCGGTAAATCGTAGCCACCAGCGGCCCCGGCCATCCTGCTCCGGCGCCGCTGTGGTAACCAACTGGTCTTCTTCCTCCGGTAACGTTTCTGCCGCCTGCTCAGAATGCTGGTTTTCCCGGCGCTTGCGGATGTATCCCCACTCTGCCTGAATCACCTCCCGGCATCCAAAATAGGTTTGGTCCTTCTCGTCATAGGGAAGGTATTGGTAGCTCTCCTGATATTTCATGGCGCCCCCTGGTCAATTTTTTTTACCGGCGGAGGATCACTTTTACAGGTTGGCACCTCATTCTGGTGCGGGGGTTGTACACCCACTTCGCACATGGCATTTAGTACACCCTGGTCCACCGTGTCGTAATAAATTTCATTTTCACACTTGCCATCTTGGGTTTTGCAGTCTCGACGGCGCGGCGTATTCCCGTAGAACAGCTTCTTCAGGGTGAGTTGAAAACAGTAGTAATTTCTCACTACCTGCTTGATGCCTTCGACCGCTTCTTTACTCAGTGTTGCGGATTGCACCACACCGTCAGACTTGTTTTTCTGCGTATCCTGATCGGTTTTTGGTTGGACTGTGCCCTTCGGGGCGGATGTGTCTGGCTTCGCGCTCGTAGCCGGAGTGTCATTGGACGCACTTTCTTGCGTCTGCGCCCCGCTCCCATGCTTGAGGGCAGCGACTTTTTGGGCAAGTGCGTCGAGATCAAGCGGCGGCTCCGGTTCGGGAGTCGATCCGGCCAGTCCTTCCAGCGCCACCAGCGTAATCAGGATCTCGTCATAGCCCATGACAATGTTGCGATACTCCTCGTGGCTGATGACACCATTCATGTAGGCCTCGCAGGCCCGGTACAGGCCGTCGCGCAGGAGCTGGGTGGTGGCGGTGCGGCGGGCGATGTTGGCCATGGATCGGATCAGCTGGGCATTCACATTGCCAGAACCTGCGGTGTCTTTCTGACCCAAGGTAAGTCCGCCGGTGGCCGCGAACAAGGCAAAGACATCCGGGCTGGGCTCGGCGCAGACGACGTGGCGTCGCTTGGCGTTATTGTCCTTGCGGGCCTGTTCAGTGTTGTTGCCCTCGCTGGCCTGTTCAGCATTCTGACTCTTATCGGTAACCAGGATCACCCGGTGGCGTGCGTCCAGCACCAAGCCGGAAGGAGGCGTATCGTCGATGCTGAAGCGGTTGTTTAACCACGTTCCGCTACCGCACGCCGACAGGGAGATAACCAGGGGAATAACAAGCCACTTGACGGTTCGAATCCGCATTTGCCTCTCCTGCAGAGGGCGCGGTGATAGCCCGCGCCATGGTCATTACTTATTCAATGGTCCTGGTTATTTAACCGTTTCGCGCTCCTAACCGCCGCCGTAAGCTGGCCATACCTAGCAGGCCCAATCCCAATAGCCAGAGGGTGGCCGGTTCGGGTACTGGCGAGAGCAGGAAAGCACGGTAATTTCCCCCGATAAAGCCATACCCGACTATCTGACCTTTGTTGTTGATCGCTCGCGCCTCTTCAAGTGACGTCCATCCTGCATTCAGCACTTCCGGTAAAAGGGAAAGATCGGTCAAAGTGTTGCCACTGTAGAGAACCGCGTGCGAGGCGCCATCCGTGGTGTCAGCCCAGCCTACTGCTTGGCCGCTGTCATTGATGCCCCCAGCCCAACTGTTTGTACCGCCCAGGGTGCCAAGGTCGATCATCGAACCGTTGCTGTAGAGAAAAGCGTGTGCGGTGTTAATGTATACGTGTTGATCGGCGTTGTAGGTGGAGCTGCTGACTATCCCCACCACTTGGCCGCTATTGTTGATGTCGTAGGCAGCGCTTGAATCCCAACCTAATGTGCCGAGATCGATCATCGAGCCATTGTCATAACTGAATGCGTGATAGTAAGGGCTGGTGCTGGTGGTCCTGGTGGGGGTGGCTTGGCCTGCCACTTGACCGCTGTCATTGATGCCGTGGGCATAACTGTATATCCCGCCTAGCGTACCAATATCGGTCATCGAGCCGTTGCTGTAGAGAAATGCACGCCCGGTCACAGCGGCAGTGTCGGTCCAGCCCACTACTTGGCCACTGTTGTTGATCCCGTAGGCCTGACTTCTATTTCCACCAAGGGTGCCGAGATTGTTCATCGAGCCGTTGCTGTAAAGGAATGCGCGCATGTCGCCACCGGCTGTGTAAGCAGTCCCCGCTACCTGGCCACTATCGTTGATGCCCCTGGCTAAGCCGCCTGTGCCGCCATCCAGGGTGCCGAGGTCGCTCATGACGCCATTACTATATAGAAATGGGTGAGAGTAGCCAGAATTAAGGGAGGCAAAGCCAACCACCTGACCGTTGTTGTTGATGTCGAAAGCCGAGCTGTATGCTCCGCCTAGCGTGCCAAGGTCGGTGATGGTGTAGGGAACCGCCAGCGCGGTTGTGTTGTAAAGCGCAAACGCAGCGATCAGCAGGCAGTTGCGGGCGAAGCTGCAGCATCTGCTGGCACTCTCATGATGGTGCTGTCTGGATGCTTCCAGGTAAAGGTCTGGTTTCATGATCCAACTCCTTTTCGTTAATAGCATCGATGCCGGTGTGAGCGGCAGGGTGTGGAAAAGATTTCACATGATGCGAGTTGTTATGTTCCTCTGCATCGTGGGGCTATCTCACGGGGCAAACCATCTGCTACGCCTTACATTTTCAGTTCACCGAGAATGGCCAACCCTGGCTTGGTTCCAACAGCAATCGTTTCAATGGCTGCATTGGTTTCTGTGTCTGTTGCCGCAACTCTGTTCAGAGGCGTTGCAAGTGACCGTCACGCGCACCCGGCAGGGTTGATGGCAAACCTATCGGAAAACATGCTGGTCTAGCACTTGCCGGAGAGCCCGGTTAACGAACGGCGGCAATATAAAAAGCACCTTTTTATCCAAAAAGCAAGAATTATGCCTAATGGATATTATGTTTGCATATCAACAGGTAGCGATTGGCGTGCCAGGAGGAGTGGCGGGTGGTGTAAAATTATTCGACGAATCGAGCCAAAGCTTGCTTGAGATTGAGGGTCTGAGTGGCTCTGAAACGGGGTGGTCCTTATGATGCTGTGGTGTCTCGAACGGGCTTGGTGACTGGTGAGCAGGGAAATGCATGTAATCGTTTTTATACAACAAGCCACCGAATAGAGACTGTAATAATATCCGACACTGCCTTGTGGGAATGCCGCGTTGTCATCATATATTCGGGGACAGGCCACCAATAATATTGGATTTGAAGGGTGCGCTACGCGCACCGAATGTTTGGGTGCCGGGAGCAGCTCGTCGGGCAGTTCCGGCATCTAAAGACTTGCGCGAAGTGCACCAACTACTGC
>JAHJJI010000109.1 GCA_018823025.1 Gammaproteobacteria bacterium
CAGCTTGGCCGCCAGACGCTCGCGGTGGAACATGTCCTGGATGCGGATGCCGCGACGCGACACCTTGTCCTCGTAGGCCGGTCCGATACCGCGGCCAGTGGTGCCGATCTTGCCGGCGCCCTTGGCGATCTCGCGGGCCTGATCCAGCGCAACGTGATGGGGCATGATCACAGGGCAAGCATCTGAGATTTTCAGCCGGTTACTCACCGCTACGCCGGCGGCCTCCAGCATGTCCAACTCTTCCAGCAGCGCCTGGGGTGATACCACCACGCCGTTGCCGATGTAGCACTGCACCTTTTCGCGCAGGATGCCGGAAGGAATCAGATGCAACACCGTTTTCTTGCCGTCGATCACCAGAGTGTGACCCGCATTGTGACCACCCTGGAAACGCACCACGCCCTGGGCGTGATCGGTCAACCAGTCGACGATCTTGCCCTTGCCTTCATCTCCCCACTGGGTGCCAATTACTACTACATTCTTTGCCATGCTGATTCTATCCTTCAACGAATTTTTATTTAAACTTTGACGACGGCCCAGCCAACTTCGCCCTGAACCAGAACGCGATCGTAATTCAACTCTTCCCTGCTTATCTCGTGCCCAGGCAAATCCACCACCACCACTTCACCCTGAACGCGCAAAAGGGTGATTTTATCCTGTAACTCGGGGTCCTGAACATAGGGTGCAAGAATCGCCTTGGGCAACGACGGCGTCGACTGCGCGCCGAGCACGGCTCGCAAATCCATGCTAAAGCCGGTTGCCGGGCGGGAGCGGCCGAAGGTCTTGCCCACCTTGTCGTAGCGTCCGCCCAGAGCAACTGCATTGGCCCAGCCAGAAGCATAGGCAGCGAACACCACCCCACTGTGATAATGGTAACCACGCAACTCGGCCAGGTCGAAACAAAGTTGGTGGACACCGCCCTGTACCTGACTACCGATGGTGCGAAGATCATCCAGCGCCTTGCCGATTTCCGGGTAGTCGGGCAGGTGCCGTTGGGCAGCGTCCAGAGTCTCGACGCCGCCATACAGCTGGGGAAGAACCCGCAGTGCCTCCCTGGAAACCTCATCGAGTGAAGCGGTCAGCTCGGCAAGTCCGGGTATGTCCTTGCCCTGCATGGCCTGGAACAACTCCAGTTCCAGCTCTGGTGAAACCGATGCGTGCTCGACCAGACTGTGAAAAATTGCCACATGCCCGAGATCAAGCTGCACTGATCCGACCCCTGCAAGTTGTAGTGATTTGATCATCAGCAACTGGATTTCCACATCGCTTTCGATCCCGCCGTGGCCGAACAATTCGGCGCCGATCTGCAACGGTTCGCGAGTCTGCATCTGACCATCTGCCATTGCGTGCAGCACACTGCCGGCATAGCACAGCCTGACCACACCCTGGCGATTCAACAGGTGTGCATCGATCCGTGCAGCTTGCGGCGTGATGTCGGCGCGCAGCCCCATCAGATGGCCGGAAAGCTGGTCCACTACTTTGAAAGTCTTGAGATCCATGTCTCGACCCGTGCCGGAAAGCAGGGAAGGCAGGTATTCAAGCAGAGGCGGAACCACCAGCTGGTAGCCGCAGCCATAAAACCAATCGAGTAACTGCCGCCGTACCCGTTCAAAACGCAACGCCTGGGCCGGCAGCATATCCTCAATATATTCGGGAAGTAACCAGTTATGCATGATCAATTTATCAGATATAGCAGCAGCAAGCCGCCCAACATCGAAGTCAATCCAACGAAGCGCAACTGTCCGTCGGACATTTCAGTCATTTTACGAAAAGTTTCACGCCAAACGGCTGGCGCCAAAAAAGGCAAAATCCCTTCCAACACAAGCATCAGCGCCAATGCGGCAAGCAGACTGGTTTTCACGGATTATGCCGAATCTGGCGCTTTATTTGCCTGGCGACTTCAAGTATTTAAAGAACTCTGAACTGGGGTCCAGCACCATCACGTCGCTCTTATTCTTGAAAGTCTGCCGGTAAGCTTCCATGCTTCGGTAGAAAGCGTAGAACTCAGGATTGCGACCGAAGGCTTCGGCATAGATCGCAGCCGCCTTGGCATCCCCTTCACCCTTGGTGCGCTGCGCATCGCGGTAAGCCTCGGCAAGAATGATCTCACGTTGACGATCAGCATCGGCACGGATTTTCTCCGCTTCGCCGGCACCGGTGGAACGCAATTCGTTAGCCACCCGTTTGCGCTCGGCTTCCATGCGCTGGTACACCGACTCGCTCACTTCCTGCGGCAGATCTACCCGTTTAATCCGCACGTCAAGCACTTGAACGCCAATTGTGCGCGCATCAGCATCGGCCTTTTGACGCAAGATCTCCATGATCTGGTCGCGCTGCCCGGAAACCACGTCATGCACAGTACGCTTACCAAATTCGGCACGCAGACCATCATTGATGGTCTGCGACAGGCGCAAGTGTGCACGCGTCTCGTCACCGCCAACGCTGACGTAGTACTGCTTGACGTCAACGACGCGCCATTTAACAAAAGAATCCACCAGCACGTTTTTCTTTTCCGAAGTAATGAAGCGCTCCGGCTCAGCCGAGGCCAAGGTGAGCACACGGGTATCGAAAATACGTACATTTTGCAGTAGCGGCACCTTGAAATAGAGGCCGGGATCTTTTTTAATAGAGATCACTTCGCCCAACTGAAAAACAATCGCATTTTGGCGCTGATCGACGGTGAACATAGTCAGGCTGAGCAAAATAAAGATTGCGATCAGTCCCGTCATGATGGCATTAAGATGTTTCATGGACGCACCTCCCGTTCACGACTGCGGAAGGCTTCGCGCGAACGCGCCGTGCTTTCCGCCGCTGGCGCAGCCGCCTCAGCTGCCTTTAATGGCGGGGCATCAGCCAGAAAGGTGGAACTGGCACCTGCGCTCTGGATCAGTTTGTCCAGCGGCAGGTAGAGCAGGCTGTTGCCGCCCTTCTGGTCTACCAGCACTTTGCTGGAATTACTCATCATCTGCTGGACCGTGTCCAGGTACATGCGGTCGCGCGTCACTTTCGGCGCCTTGCTGTATTCCACCAGAACCTGCTTAAAGCGGCTGGCGTCACCCTCGGCGTTGGCAATCACGCGCTGCTTGTAGCCTAGCGACTCCTCCAGCAGGCGCGAGGCGGCGCCACGAGCTCGCGGAATCACATCGTTAGCATAGGCCTGCCCTTCGTTCTTGGCACGTTCCTTGTCCTGCCCAGCCTTCACAGCATCGTCGAACGCTGCTTGCACCTGCTCCGGCGGCTGAGCGTTCTGCATCGTCACCTTGCTGATGCTGATACCGGTCTTGTAGCGATCAAGAATCTCCTGCATCAGCTTGGCGGCGCGCGTCGCGATCTCTGCGCGTCCTTCATACAAAACAAAATCCATTTTACTCTTACCCACTATTTCGCGAATTGCCGTTTCCGCCGCCTGGTGCACGGCATCGTCAGGATGTCGGTTGTTGAACAGGTATTCTTCCGGGCTTTTCAAGATGTACTGCACAGCAAACTGAATGTCGATGATGTTCTCATCGTCAGTCAGCATCAGCGATTCTTTCAGTATCTTGCTCTTGACGTTGGCGCGATAGCCTACTTCCACCGTGCGCACCTGCTGCATATTCACCACTTCGGCGGCCTCGATCGGATAGGGAAAATGCCAGCGAGGACCTGGTTGCGTGGTTTCGACAAACTTGCCAAAACGCAACACCACACCGCGTTCACCCGCATTGACGATATAAAATCCGCTGCCCAGCCAGATCAGTATCACCAAAACAGGAATCAGCCCCAAGCCGGCGGCCATCTTGCCGCTCGACATAGGGCTACCACCGGTTGGACCACCACTACCGCCCTTGCCACCGAACAATGTATTCAGCTTCTGATTGAAGCGGCGCCACACCTCATCGAGGTCGGGTGGCCCACCGCTATTTTTCTTGCCCCAATCGGGATCATTCCATGCCATATTTATTTTTCCAAAATTTTTATGCATTAAGTTCAATTTACCGCGTCTGCGGAGGCGTGCGCCACTGACCGTGCCGCTTCAGCCTGGTGCTGGCGGCTGCATTCTGCCAATGCCTCTCTCAGCAAATCAAAGCCCTCGCCAGTGCGCGCACTGACCCAAATACGACTAATTCTACCATACTCATCCCGCTCCATACCGGGCGCCAAGCCATTGACATCGATTTTATTCAGCACCATCAGCTGCGGGATGTGATCGGCGCCGATCTCCGCCAGAACCTTGTTCACCTCCTCGATTTGCTGGTCGCGGCCGGGGCTGGAAGCATCCACCACATGCAGCAGTAGATCAGCTGCCACAGCCTCTTCCAGGGTGGCACGGAAAGCCGCCACCAGGGTATGAGGCAAATGCTTGATGAAGCCAACGGTATCTGACAGCACCACGGAGCCGCCATCGGCGACAAAAAACTTGCGGCTGGTGGTATCAAGGGTAGCGAACAACTGATCCGCCACGTAGGCCTTAGCATGAGTGAGTCGATTAAATAAAGTGGATTTCCCGGCATTGGTATAGCCAACGATGGACACCGACAGCACGTTAGCACGAACCCTGGCACGGCGCTGCACGCTGCGCTGCCGGCCCAGCTTGGCGAGCTTCTCCTTGAGCAGCTTGACCCGCTTGCCGAGCAGACGGCGGTCTGTTTCAAGCTGAGTCTCACCCGGCCCACGCAGCCCGATACCCCCCTTTTGACGCTCCAGATGAGTCCAACCGCGCACCAATCTTGTAGCCAAATGCTCCAACTGCGCCAGCTCCACTTGTAATTTACCTTCGTGGCTTTGAGCGCGCTGCGCGAAAATATCGAGAATCAGGCTGGTGCGGTCGATCACGCGGCAGTTCATCCGCTGTTCCAGATTGCGCTGCTGCGCAGGGGAAAGTTCGTGGTTGAAAATCACCAGATTGGCTTCATTGGCAACCACCGACTCGCCGATCTCATCCGCCTTGCCGGAGCCGGCAAACAATGCTGCGTCTGGCCTGGAACGCTTTCCCCGGACAATGCCCAGAATTCCCACACCCGCACTTTCGGTAAGGCGCTGCAGTTCCTCCAGGCTTTCCTCGTAATCCGTGCCGCCAAAATCCAGGCTGACCAATACGGCAGCGTCACCGCTACCCGGGCGTTCAATCATTAAACGTTTTAGTCCTCGGCGGGAAGATCAAAGGACATGTTCACGGGACGCACCGGCACTACCGTGGAAATCGCGTGTTTATAGACCATCTGGGTAATGGTGTTTTTCAGCAGCACGACGTACTGATCGAATGATTCGATCTGGCCCTGAAGCTTGATACCGTTTACCAGATAGATGGAAACGGGTACGTGCTCTTTACGCAAGGCATTTAAAAACGGGTCTTGTAATAGCTGCCCTTTCGCGCTCATGATTTCTCCAGTTCGTGGTTATGGTTGGTTTTGGACGGGTACTTTACTTGATTTTTCAAAAGGCTGCCAGCAGCAGCCACTATATATCACTATATGGGAAAATCAGCGCATTTCAAGATGGCAACCCTTTAAATATCTCGGGACGGCCAAAATAATAGCCCTGCCCCCAGTCCACCCCCATCTCGCGCAGAATATCTGCCGTTGCACAATCTTCGATACATTCTGCGATAGTGATGATTTTCAATTTCTTCGATAGCACGACGATGCTTTCCACCATCGCGCGCACCCGCTCGTTGCTGGCCATGTTGCGCACCATCCAGCCTTCAATCTTGAGGAAGCTGACCGGCAGTTCCGCCAGGTAGAGAAAAGAAGAATAGCCGCTACCAAAATCATCGAGCGCCAGGCGAAAGCCAAAATCCAGCAGGGGCTGCAAATCAAGTCGTATACGCTCGAAATCCGTCAGCAACTGGCGCTCGGTAATCTCGAACACTACCGGTTTGTAGTCGGGAAAATCGATATTGCAAGTGGAACAAAACTGCATGGCCCCGCCCAGAAGTTCATTCACGTAATCCTTGCGTGCAAGGAACTGGGGCGAGAGGTTGATGAAATGAGCAAAACCGGGGTCATGACCGTCCGTCAGGTTGGCCACGCAACGAGACATTGCGTGGCGGGTAACGCTGCGATCCACCTCATGGATAAGGTTAATCCCTTCCGCCGCTTCGATGAATTCGCCAGCGCCTATAACGGAACCATCGGGCATATGCATGCGTGCCAGTGCTTCATCTGCCACCGGCTTGCAGGTATTCAGGTCCACCATGACCTGATAGGCAGCAACGATGCGCTCCTCCTTCAGTGCGCGATGCAGCATACCGGCGCGCCACAGCGTGCCCGAACCGGCCGAATCGCTGGCAACCACGCAATCGCGGCCCTTGCGCTTGGCCTCGTAGAGACAGCTATCCGATTCGGACAGCGCCTGAGAGATATTTTCTTCGCCAGCCTGACACACACCAATCCCAAAGCTGGCGCTAATTTCCAGGCCCCCCTGGCCGGTCTTCAGCGGGTGCGTCTTGATCGCCAGGCGGATACGTTCCGCCGCCGCAATGGCATCGGCACGGTTGGAATCATGCAGGAACAGAATAAATTCCTCGCCACCCCACCGCGCCAGCCAGTCCCCCTCGCGCAACGCCTGACGCATGATGTGCGAAACCTGCTGCAGCACCTCATCGCCTACCCCATGCCCATAGTGGTCGTTGATCAACTTGAAGCGATCCAGATCGCAGGTAGCGACGGAAAATCCGATGCCATCGCGCTTGGCTCGGGCGATCTCCTCGTCGAAACGCAGTTCCGCGGCACGCCTGTTTGGCAATCCAGTGAGTTCATCGGTGAGCGCCTGCGTTTCCAACTTCTGTCGCTGCTTGAGTTGCAGCAACATCTGGCTGAACCAGGCCGCAAGAAGCTCCATGAACGCCTCGTCACCCTGGTTAAATTTCCCCTCTGCCAACGGCTTCTTCCGCAAGAAAACCAAGGTTCCATAGAATTGCTCCTCGACCCAAAGCGGGATACCGGCGTAGGCATGGATGCCAAAATTGGCCGCCATCTCGACTAATTCCGGCTTTTCACCTGCTCCCATGTCTGAGATGAAGAGGCCACGATGCTCGTCGGTAGCATACTGACACAATTTCTCCAACGGACAGACCTGATCTGCCTTGAATATGCCTAGCGTATCCACCAAATACGCCAGCACGAAATGTTCGCCGACCTTCTCGCTCAGCAAGGCCGCATCCATATCCAGAGTATCCATCCCCAACCGGAGCATCAGCCTGACCTTCTCGCCTTCGGAACGGGTGCGGCTGGTGGCGATCTGCCACAATACCTGCAGGCGCGCGGATTGGTCCTTTACCCTCATCAACAGCCGTTCCCGATCACTCACATCGATCGCCAGGCCATGACGGATAACCTCGCCAGTGTCGTCTGCCTGCTCGAATTCAGCGAGAGAAAGCCATAGTGTCCGGCCCTTGTGATTTACGAACTTCTGAACCAACTGCACCACTTCACTGACTTTCAGCTCCCGGACATCTCCGGGAGGTGTCCCATGTTCCGCCAGAAGATTGCGCCAGGAACGGCCCACCACCTCGCCTTCTTCCATGCCCAGAATCTCGAGGAATGACCGGTCGGCTGCCACGACCACATGATCCCGCGCACGCACCGCGTAGGTGCCCGCATGAGCCGCAGTCAACAACAATTTTTCACGGTTCTGAGCCAAACCCTCCAGCCTCTGCTGAGGGTCGGACCAGTTTGAAGGCAAATTGTCGATCTCGCTTACCCCGCTACGATGAGGAACACCCTGGCGCTGAAGTGCGCAATGGAAGGCGCTTTTTTGACGTTACCAGAACCTGGAAAATGTTCACTGAATGCAGTTAATCTTCAGGCCAGTAGTCGGTCGCAATGCCATCACCCAGATCAGCTTCGATCAGGCGGCGCCGCACTTCGAGCAATCGGCTGATCAGCTTGGGCTCCCTCTTTTCGTAGCCTTCAGGATCAGCGACACGGTTAACTACTACGCCGAGCAGTTCGGTGATCGCATTGCCAATCGAATTCTGACTGATAGTAACGATCAACTTGCCTTCGTCATTACGATAGATGAGTTGCTTGAACGCAGGCTGCCAGCGTATGGCATTGGCGTATTTTGCATCGACAATGCAATTGTCGCGCACCTTCTTTGCTGTTTTCAGAAAATCATTGTTAAACAGCAGCACGCCCTCGACTTCATCCGGGTAATAGGCGTCACTCGGGAGTGGCGCATTACGAGTGGAGACCTGCGAGAAGAAGGTGCGATAGAAGTCGATAAAACCTTTCAGCACCTCATCGTATTCTTTCCAGAAGCGCACATCTTTCAGCGCCGCCGAACCACCCTGAATCTCCCAGCTGGGCAGACCCTGCGGGTAGCCCGTCAGTGCAATGCATGCATCCGCTTCGCTGGCGGGCTTGAGAATTTCCAGCTCCAGCGCCTTGTCGAAAAACTCGCGGTAAACATCCCGCATATAGGCCTGAAACAGGCTGTGCTGGCCACCATCGGTCAAATTGGGGTTTTTCAGATCAGCCAGCTTGGCGTTGCGCAGTTCGTCTTTGGGAAAAACAATGAAGTGATTGTGCAACATGCGGATACTCGGCACACCTGGTGAGGTCAGCGGCCAGGTAGCATCCAGACTCGCCTCGCCCGCCAGAATCAACGCCTCATCCGGATCGGGGTATTGCTCCAGCATGTAGTCGATGATGATCTGGTTCATCCGGTTCCACACATGCTTCACATTATCCGGAACCTGAGTGCGACGGACCGGGCGCCCCAGCGGATTGAGGATGCATTGCGAAGTATTGTAGATGATCGAGGCATCGAACTCGTTGCTGTGGCCCAATGCCTTGCGATACAGCAACAGGTTTTCATCGTTCATCAACAATCCATTGTTGTGCATCAGATCGTTGAGATTTTCAGTACTGTTGAAAAATTCGTTGTGCTTCATCCCCTCCGGCACTTCCAGGGGGATAGGGCGGAAAGGGGTGGTGATTTCGCGGGGGCCGGATTGCGTCATGCTGATTCCAGTTTTAGTTGCCGTAATGGGTAATGAGTGATCGGTGAGGCGAAAAAGCGAGGTTGGCGCGGTTTTGACTTTCCACATCCTACATCACCCGTCCCCCATCGCTCTCAGCCGTACAGCTTCCGACCACGCCGGCGCTGGCGGTGGGCGCGCTTCTCATCAGCTTCGGTCTTGGGTGCAGGCACCCTGTCAGCAAAGGGGTTATGCCCCTGTTTGAATTGTACCCTGAGCGGCGTACCCGTCAACTCGAACGCTTGGCGGAAAGTGCTTTCCAGATAGCGCTTATAGCTGGCCGAAAGGCTCGACAGCGAGGTACCGTGAATAATCACCAGCGGCGGATTGGATCCACCCTGATGAGCGTAGCGCAATTTGGGACGGAACGGGCCGGACTTGGGTGGCTGGTGCTGGGTGGTCGCTTCCATCAGGATACGGGTCAACCTCGGCGTTGGCATCTTGATCATGGCCGACGCATAGGCGCCGTCGATGGATTTGAACAGGCCACCCACGCCGCTTCCCTGCAGGGCAGAAATATAGTGAAATTTGGCAAAATCCAGAAACTGTAGCTTGCGCGCGATGTCGTTCTTCACCACTTCGCGCCGGTCAGCGGAAAGATCATCCCATTTGTTCACAGCCACCACCAGGGCACGACCGCTTTCCAGAATAAAGCCTGCGATATGAGCATCCTGCTCGGACACGTCCTGACGGGCATCCAGCACCAGCACCACCACGTTGGCATCTTCCACCGCCTGCAGGGTTTTCACCACGGAAAACTTCTCGATCGCCTCGAACACCTTACCGCGCTTGCGAATGCCGGCGGTATCGATCAGGGTGTAATGCTTGCTATCGCGCTCGAAATCGATGTAGATACTGTCGCGCGTCGTACCCGGCTGGTCGAAGGCGATGACCCGTTCCTCGCCGAGCAGGCTGTTGACCAGCGTGGACTTGCCCACGTTGGGGCGGCCAACGATGGCAATCTTGGGGTGATCGTCCTCCTCCTCGTCAACTTCATCCAGCGGGAAGCTCTCCAGCGCCAGTTCCACCAGGTCATGGACACCTTCGCCATGCGCACCCGAAATCACCAGCGGGTCGCCCAGACCGAGTTCATAGAATTCGGCAGCAACCACATCGCGCCGCATGCCCTCCGCCTTGTTCACCGCCAGAAATAAGGGTCGGCCCATTTTCCGCAACTGGTCGGCGATGATTTTGTCCTGGGCGGCCAAGCCCTGGCGCGCATCGACCAAGAACACGATAGCATCCGCCTCAGCTACCGCCTGCAGGGTCTGCCGCGCCATTTCGTGAAGAATACCGTCCTTCGCCACCGGCTCGAAACCACCGGTATCCACCACCAGATAGGGCCTGTCTCCCACTCGGCCATGGCCGTAATGGCGGTCGCGCGTCAACCCTGGCAGATCCGCAACGAGCGCGTCGCGGCTTCGGGTTAGCCGGTTGAATAAAGTGGATTTGCCGACATTGGGACGGCCGACCAGTACGAGTGTGGGTTTCATGAGTTCGGTTAGGCGTTAGGGGTTAGAGATGAGGCGAAAAAACGGCGACGGTGCGGATTTTGATTTTTCGCCTCACGCCTCACCTCTCACCCCTCACGAAGTTATTAAGTTTATTGCACGGTTAGCGCGTACAACCCGCCATTGCGAGTTTGCACCAGGAAACCCTTGTTCAGCGCCACGGGAGGCGCGCCGATCTGGCTGCCATCGGTGGCAATGCGGGCTGCGAAGCTGCCATCTTCCCGTGACAGCAGATGAACATAACCCTGTACATCGGCCACCGCGATATAGCGTCCAAGAGCCAGTGGCGCAGTAACTTGGCGGGCTAGCAGCTTATCCTGCTTCCACAGGCTCGCACCGCTGTTCTTGTCGAGAGCATGGATTGCACCTCGGGTATCGCTGACGTAAACGGTGCGATCATCCATCGCCAGGCCGGAAGAGCTGGAGACATCACGCGCCCAGAGCAAGTTGCCGCTGGCAATATCGAAGCAGGCGGTACGTCCCTGATAAGCAGTGGCGCAGATCATTCGACCATCCACCACCGGCAGGCTGCTGACATCGGTCACACGCTCCAGTTCGGTGGTTCCACGCGGCAGGGCCACGGTCGCTTCCCAGCCCATATTGCCGGTCGCCAGGTTGAGCGCCACCAGCTTGCCACCGGCAAAACCTGCGAATACCGCACCGTGCGCCACTACCACGCCGGCATTGCTGCGCAGGGAGAGCGCCGGCATGGCACGCTGGTATATCCACTTGCGCTTGCCATCCTTGGCATCCAGTCCGAAAATACGGCCGTCGCCGGTGCGTACTACCACGATGTCGCTAGCCACCTGCGGTGCACTCATGATTTCGCTCGAAAGACGTGCCTGCCACAGTGGCTGCCCCTTGGTGTCAAAGGCCATCACCTCGCCCTTGGCGGTTCCAACCACCACCAGAGCGCTGTCCGCACCGACGCCGCCGGAAATCTTGCGCCCGGAATCAATGTTCCACTGCGGCTTGCCGGTATCCGCACTGAAACGGGAAATCTTTCCCTCCAGGCCCGCCGCGTAAATACCATCACTCACCACAGCGGGAAACAGCACCGTATCCCCGGCCCCTCCGACACGCTCCTGCCAACTCGACTTGAGTTCAGCAGTAGATTTGAATTCGACCAGCGCCGCCAGCTTCTCACCGGCATCCTTGCCGCCCCAAAGACCAAAACCGGTGGAAACCTTCTCCCCCATGCCACTGCAACCCGCCAGCTGGAAAATTGTTGCCAGAAGCAACAGCCATCTTATTGGCACATTGCGCATCATCCGCGTTCTCCCAGACCATCAAGCTTCATTTCCACAACCTGGCGATAAGCGCTTTTTTCATCCATTTTTTCCAGCGCGGCCTTGTAGGCAACACGGGCATCCGCCATCTTGCCCTGAGCCGTCAGCAGGTCTCCTTTAAGATCCGAAAACAGGCCGTCAAACGCCTTTTCATGCGACCCTTCCAGCGTTTTCATGGCTTCCTCGTAGCTTTTCTCATCCAGCAGAATACCGGCCAGACGCAACCGGGCGATGTCGCGCGCACCCTCTTCCTTGGCATGTTCGACCACCCATTTCAGCTGCGCCTTTGCGCTCTTGGCATCGCCCGATTCGTAGTTAACCCCGGCCGCAAGCAGCGCAGCTCGCGAGGCATAAGGGGTGCCCGGATATTTTTCGATAAGCTGGCCAGCCGCATCACGAATACGCTTGATGTCCTTGCTCTGCACCCCATTTTGCACCGCTTCGTATGCTAGTGCAGCCTGGCGCTGTTGGCTATGCTGGTAGGCACGCCAACCCTGCATGCCGACCACCACTGCAGCGAACACCGCGACCGCCAGCATCACTGTCATCCCATTCTTTTTCCACCAGGCTTTCAGCTCGTCTACTTTTTCCTGTTCTTCAAGATCGTAAGCCATCTTTTTCCCCAATTAAATTAAAGTTAGCGCTGTCCAGCATTGATCAGACTCGCCGCTGCATTCACCGTCATCCGCATCTGCTCTCCCAACTCGCGCAGCGACTTGAGAGTGACTTCTCCTGCCCCCGCCTCGTCGTCACCGATGATCAGCGCGTAGCGCGCGCCACTGGAATCCGCCTTTTTCATCTGCGACTTGAAACTGCCGCCACCGCAATGCAGGAGCACGTGCAAGCCCTGGTCGCGCAGTTGTTCAGCCACCATCATGGCAAATTTGTTTGCCGCATCACCCTGATGCACCAGGTAAACATCGGTGGCGACCCGCGGTGCCTGAAATGCGTTCTCTTCAAGCAGTGCCAGCAGCCTCTCCACACCCATGGCGAAACCGCAAGCCGGCGCCGGTTTGCCGCCGATCTGCTCGATCAGGCCGTCATATCGACCTCCAGCGCACACCGTACCCTGTGCACCGAGCTGAGTGGTCACCCATTCGAACACGGTAAAGTTGTAATAATCCAGACCACGCACCAGGCGCGGGTTGATCTGGTATTCAATACCGGCAGCGCGCAGCATCACCTGCAAATCCTCGAAATGCTTGAGCGACGCTTCGTCAAGGTCATCCAGCAACTTCGGCGCCACTTCGATCAGCTCCTGCAGAGCCGGATTCTTGCTGTCGAGTACCCGTAGCGGGTTGGTGTGCAAGCGCCGGCGCGAATCCTCGTCGAGCATGTCGACATGCTGCCCAAGATAGTGCACCAGGCGCGCACGATGGCGAGCACGGTCGGCACTGCTGCCCAACGTATTGATCTGCAATGCAATATCAGGCAGGCCAAGTCGCTTCCACAGCCGCGCCGTCATGATGATGTGTTCGGCATCCATGTCCGGCCCGGCGTAACCGAGCGACTCCACCCCGACCTGATGAAACTGGCGGTAGCGCCCCTTCTGCGGACGCTCGTGGCGGAACATCGGCCCGGTGTAATAAAGGCGCTGCGGCGCATTGTACAGCAGGTTGTGCTGTATCACAGCGCGGACGCAGGACGCGGTGCCCTCCGGTCGAAGCGTCAGGCTATCGCCGTTGAGGGCATCGACAAAGGTATACATTTCCTTCTCGACGATATCCGTAACCTCGCCGATGGCGCGCTTGAACAGTGCGGTCTGCTCGACAATCGGCATGCGGATGCTGCGGTAACCATAGCTGCGCAGCCAGTCCTCCACAGTGTCCTCGAAAAAGGTCCAGAGATCGGCATGTTCCGGCAGGATATCGTTCATCCCGCGTATGGCTTGAATTTGGCTCATTACTTTTGTGATTCTTTTTTCATCCGGGCAATACGTTCGCGAACCTGTCGTTCCAGCTGATCCACGATCTCATTTTCCGTTACTTTGTAGGCAGGTTTACCATCTACATAAAGTAAATTGGGAGAACCACCGGCGATACCGAAATTTGCCTCGCGCGCCTCGCCCGGCCCGTTCACCACACAGCCCATCACCGCCACATCCAAGTGTTCAAGCACATCCTCAAGACGCGCTTCCAGTGCGTTGACCGTCTTGATCACGTCGAACTCCTGTCGCGAGCAACTCGGGCAGGCAATGATGTTGATCCCTTTGCTGCGGATATGCAGGCTCTTCAGAATATCGAATCCGACCTTGACCTCTTCCACCGGATCGGCTGCCAATGAAACCCTGATGGTGTCGCCGATGCCGGCGGCCAGCAACATGCCGAGGCCAATCGCCGACTTGACGCTGCCGGAACGCAGCCCCCCCGCTTCGGTAATACCGAGGTGCAACGGCTGCTCGATCTGGGCGGCGAGTATCTTGTACGCCTCGACCGTGGTAAACACGTCGGAGGCCTTGAGGCTCACCTTGAAATCCGGGAAATTCAGGCGGTCAAGGATCTCGATGTGGCGCATCGCCGATTCCACCAAAGCTTCGGGAGTGGGCTCGCCGTATTTCTTTTGTAAATCCTTTTCCAGCGAACCGGCGTTGACACCGATGCGGATCGAAATACCGTGGTCTTTCGCCGACTGTACCACCGCCTGTACGCGATCCTCGCGCCCGATGTTGCCGGGATTGATGCGCAAACAGTCAGCACCCAGTTCAGCGACGCGCAGAGCAATTTTGTAATCGAAATGGATGTCTGTAATCAAGGGCACCGGCGATCGTTTTTTGATCTCGCCGAAGGCTTCCGCCGCCTCCATGCTGGGAACGGAAACCCGTACGATATCCACACCTGCCCTCGCTGCGCGATCGATCTGGGCGAGCGTCGCCTCGACGTCACAGGTTTCGGTGTTGGTCATGGTTTGCACGCTGATCGGCGCATCGCCGCCAACGGCGACTGAACCGACCATGATTTTCCGGCTCTTGCGGCGGGGTATTTCAGGTTTAAACATAGTTTACTCGATGGTCAGTCGCGCCACATCCACCTTGATATGGGGCGTAAGGTCAATCGGCTTGTCGTTGTAAGTCAGCCGGACGTGGGCGGCATTGCCAATCACCATGGAAAACGGCGGATTGCCGCGCACTGATTGCTGGCTGCCTTTCGAGTTCAACTGATAAAAAATCACCTTGCCGCCTTTATCTTTCACCTCGACCCAGGCATCGCCATCGAACACAAACTGCAGGCGCTGACCACCAACCTCTGCCGGGGAAGGAGCAGAGGAAACTGGAGCCTCTGCAGCAGCCGGAGCAACCATGACAGCAGCAGGTACAGTTGCAGGCACAGGTGCAGGAACCGTCTCGACAGCTTGATTTGTGATGGGTGCAGTCTGAAGCGGGGCTACAGCCTGCGGCAACGACAGAACCATCGTCGTTTCTCCAGCGGACTTCACTAGCGCATTCTGGGGCGAGGGTTGCCCCAGAAACAACTCGTACATCCCCCAGGACAGGGCCAGCACGACCACACCGATGATTGCAGCATATTTTGACCACGGCTTGCCGGAATGGTCGCCAAACGGCATCAGCCTGCGCTTGCCGCCAAATTCGATCCGGCTCGTCGGCACTGCAATTGACTGGACTTGAAGCGGCTCAGGCCGACACAGTGCCAGCAACGCTTCGGGATCGATTTGCAGCAACTTGGCATAATTACGCAGAAAGCCACGCAGAAATGTTTCACCCGGCAGACTGGCGTGGTCATCCGTTTCCAGCGCCTCGATCTGGCGTGGCGAAAGTCTGAGTTGACGCGACACTTCAGCCACGCTCAAGCCAAGCCGCTCGCGTGATTCTGCAAGCATTTTGCCCGCACTCGGTCTGACCTCTACCTGCTGCTCAGCAGGATTAACCTCAAATTCTTCAGTCACTCAATACCTCACGCTATCACTCAAATTTCCCGCTGCGCAACGCTTGGGCTTCAGGCGAATCGGGAAAGGTTTTTCTCAGTTGCAGGCCATAACTGGCTTCATCGCTGCGGTTGCCCAGCCTGCGTTCGATACGCATCCCCAGCCACAGGCTTTCTGGAGTCGGAGCGGCTATCTGGAAAAACTGATTAATAAATTTCCTGGACTCGCTGTAGTTTCCACGCGTCAAGTTAATATCGGCCAGGTGAAATAGTGCCTGAGGCTGACGGGGTTGCAGCTTGATCGCTTTCAGCAGAAACTCCTTAGCTTCGGCGTCATCGTTTTTTTTGCGTGCACAAATCCCGGCGTTGAGATAAGACTTCTCGGGTGTCGCGTACAGGGGATTCTTAAGCGCCGCCATGAAATACCGGATGGAATCGTCGATCTTGCCACGCTGACAAAGAAACCAGCCGTAATTGTTGTTGGTGTCGGAATCGTTGCTGCTCAGGCTGAGCGATCGGCGGAAGTTCTCTTCCGCCTTGTCATTCTCCCGCAACGTCATGTAAACCAGGCCCAACATGTTATAGGCAGGCGCGAAGCTGGAATCCGCCCGGATCGCCACATTCAGTTCTTCCAGCGCCACACCCAATTGACCGGCGCTAAAATAGGCAGCACCCAGATCGGTATGGACCTGGGCGCGCTGACGCGCTTCGGTCTGCTCTTCCGCTGATGCGTAACCACCTGCCAGAAAGCCGGCCCCGAGCACCATCAGAAACAATAGTCGCTTCAGGTTTTTCCTCATGCTCATGCAGCCACCTCATTAATCACCATAGGGGTTTTCCCCGAGCCATGTCGGTGGCCGGCGGCAATCGCGGCCGGTCGCATCCGGCCTACGGCCAGAACCTGCTTCCTGCTCATGCCGCTACCTCAATTTTAATCGTGCGCCTGGTTTTGTCCTGTACTTTACCGGCCAACTGGCCACAGGCGGCGTCGATATCGTCACCGCGAGTCTTGCGCGTCGTCACCACGCGTCCGGCTTCGATCAAAATCGCCCCAAAACGCCGAATGACATCGGCGGGCGAGCGTTTGTATTCAGAATCCGGGAACGGGTTGAACGGGATCAAGTTGAACTTGCACGGCACGTCACGCGTCAGGGCGGCCAGCTCACGCGCATGCGCGGGGCTATCGTTGACACCTTCCAGCATGACGTATTCGAAAGTAATGAAATCCCGTGGCGCATCGACGACATAACGGCGGCAGGCCGCCATCAGATCACTCAACGGGTATTTTTTGTTGATCGGCACCAGTATGTCGCGCAGTGCGTCGTTCGGCGCATGTAGCGAAACCGCCAGAGCCACCGGGCACTGCTCGCGCAACCGATCCATGGCGGGGACGATGCCGGAAGTGCTGACCGTCACACGACGGCGCGATAGACCATAGGCATTGTCGTCCAGCATCAGGCGCAACGCGGTCAGCGTATTGTCGAAATTGAGCAGGGGCTCACCCATGCCCATCAGCACCACGTTGCTGATCACTCGTTCATTGCGCGGCGTACAGCCCAGCGCCTTGTTAGCCCACCACAACTGGCCGATGATCTCGGCCACGCTGAGGTTACGGTTAAAACCCTGTTTTCCGGTAGAGCAAAAACTGCATTCCAGCGCGCAGCCCACCTGTGAGGACACGCACAGCGTACCGCGATCCCCCTCGGGAATAAACACGGTTTCA
Source organism: Gammaproteobacteria bacterium (assembly GCA_018823025.1). Classification (GTDB taxonomy): domain Bacteria; phylum Pseudomonadota; class Gammaproteobacteria; order Burkholderiales; family Sulfuricellaceae; genus Sulfuricella. The sequence goes on from JAHJJI010000109.1 coordinate 17,361, forward strand.
ACACCCTGCCCTGCACCCACGTCGAGCAGCCACTTGCGTGTGCCATCGTCGGAAATCTGCTCCTGGATCAAGCGAGGCGGCTCTACGATTGCCAGCCTGCCCAGCTTCTCCCGCAGCACCTTGGACAGATCACTCATCCGGGAGAAATCGCTTTCCCCGAACTGATGCATCCAGCGCAACAACTGCTTGGCACGGAACGGCTTTTCACCGCTTTCAGCAAAAAAAACAGAAAGTTTTTCTTGATCGAAGTCGAGCAGGTTAACAGTCATCGCACCCTCTCCCCAACCGAGATGAGGGTTGCCACCTGGGCGCTCAATCGCGCACACCCCTCACCCCAACCCTCTCCCGCAAGCGGGAGAGGGAGCAAGCGTAAAGGGCGCTTGTTTTGATCGGCGCTTGATTTGGTTGGGTCATTAACGGGTATAGACTTCCATCGAAGGGAAGAAATAGGCGATCTCAATCCTGGCATTATCCAGGCTATCGGAGCCGTGTACCGCGTTGGCATCGATGCTCTCGGCGAAGTCGGCGCGAATAGTACCCTTGTCGGCCTTCTTCGGGTCGGTGGCGCCCATCAGTTCGCGGTTCTTGGCTACAGCGCTCTCGCCTTCCAGCGCCTGCACCATCACCGGGCCGGACATCATGAATTCGACCAGATCCTTGAAGAAAGGACGCTCGCGATGAACAGCATAGAAGCCTTCGGCTTCGGAACGGCTCAGATGAATCATGCGCGAGGCGACGATTTTCAGGCCATTGCTTTCGAAGCGGGAATAAATTTTGCCGATCACGTTTTTTGCCACTGCGTCGGGTTTGATAATTGAGAGGGTACGTTCAACAGCCATTCTTTTTCTCCAGAGTTGCTTTAATTTAAAACGTGTAAAAATACCACATTTACCACTTAAAATAAACGTCTTATGCGACCTTGGCCCCATGCGCTGTTGCGGCCGAGGATATCGTGCTACCATGCAACGCAGCCGGATTTTCCATTAAAACAAGGACAATACCATGCCGGAGCACCCGTCACTCGACGAACAAAACGAGATCAAGAAACGTGCCATCCGACGCGTTATTGTCGCTTCCGTCCTAGTGGCAGCCGCTATCGCAGCGCTCACCGTCCTGACCCGCTACAAATCGGAAACACCCGTCACCCGAACGACCACACAAGGCACCGCGCTTCCTCCCGTTGCGCAACTCGAACCCGCGGCGCCAGCTCCGGAAGAAATGGCCGAAGCGCCGACCGCATTGCCAGAGCAGGAAGCTCAACCGGTCACACCTCCACCGCCTCCTGAGGTAGTGAACGCACCCACGCCTGCCTCTCCTGCCGAAACGGCGCCAAAAACCGCCAAACCAATGTCCGCCCGACTTGGCGCCGAAGCCGAAGTTTCCGCCCGACCCGCCCCGACCAAGCCTGCCGACGTACAGCCTCAAACCGCCACACGTGCCACTCTGGAAATGCAGCCAGCGCAACCGGCAAAAACCACCTCAGAAAAAATCACCTCTCCCGCCGAGCACGTGCCCAAGGGTTATACCGTACAGCTCGGCGTCTTCTCCAACCCGACCAATGCCCTCCAGCTGCAAGAAAAACTGGCGAAGAACGGCATCAAGTCCTACACCGAAACCAAACTCAACGTCGGCCCGTTCCAGAACAAGGCCGAAGCCGACCAGGCACTGGCGAAAATCCGTTCGATGGGCGTTAGCGCCGTGGTGGTGCCGGTTCGGTAAATCCAGCCATGTGGCAATATGCGTTGAAAATCGCACTCACTGCGGCTATCGTTGTGGCCATATCCGAAATCGCCAAGCGCAACTCGTTCTGGGCTGCAGCACTGGCGTCATTGCCACTTACCTCACTGCTTGCACTCATATGGCTCTATGTCGAAACCGGCAACACCCAGAAGGTCACCGAGCTTGCGCAAGGCATTTTCTGGCTGGTTATTCCATCGCTGCTGCTGTTCATTCTGCTCCCTCTACTCCTACGTGCCGGCTGGGGTTTCTGGAGCAGTCTCAGCACCTCCTCGATAGCGACTGCCGCGGCCTATTTCGGCATGGTATGGATACTGGAACGACTTCACATCAACACCTAGCCGTCAAAACCCCATCAGCAGCAACCACATCGGTAGCGTCACCATCGCCAGCAGTGTGGTCACCATCACCTGTGCCGCGCTGATGCTGCCGTCCCCACCCATGCGCATCGCCAGTACGTAAGACACTGTCGAGACCGGCAGCGCGGCCATCAGCACGGCGATGTGGAAATACACCCCGGTCAAACCAAAAGTCGATGCCAGCCCCCAAGCGATGGAGGGCAGCACCAGCAGCTTCACAATTACGCCATACCACAGGGTTCCACGGTAGTGATTCAAACTCTGCAATTTCAAGCCAGCGCCTACGGCAATCAGTCCCATCGGCAGTGAGGCCTGGGAGAGAAGCGCGATGGGACGCTGCAATAAATCCGGCAAATGCAACCCCGCCAGGCTGAAGGAAATCCCTCCCGCAGTAGCCATGATCAGTGGATTAAACAGGATTTCCTTCAACCAGTGACCCTCGCCGTGGCGCGCCAGCGCCCACACCGAGGCCACATTAGCCATAGGAACCAGAAAACCCATCAGCAACCCGATCGCCGCCAGCCCATCCTGACCATGGAGCGACCCCGCCACGGCCAATCCCACGTAGCTATTGAAACGGAAGGACGACTGAAACGATGCAGCAAATACTTTTGGAGGCGCGTGGAATAGATATTTCGCAACATAACCGAGTGCCATGCCGGCCAGCATGTAAAGGATGGCCACCTCCAGCATCGGCGTGGCCGCGCCCAGATCGATCTGAAAACCAGACAGGGAATGGAACAGCAGTGCGGGGAAAAACACGTAGTAAATCAACCGGTCCAGTTGAGGCCAGAAATCGTCGCTCAAACAGAACCACCGGCGCAGCCCGTAGCCGAGCAGGATCAAGGCGAAAATGGGAATGATGGCCTGCGCTACAGACATGTCGCCTCAACAGGATTGCAATAGGAGATTAAACAAGAACGCCCCGCAATCAGGCGGGGCGTTCCACGAAGAAAAAACAGCTTATTTATACAGCAGATTCGGCAACCACATGGATATCTCCGGCACGTAGGTAATCAGGCCGAGATAGAGCAACATAACACCTACCCATGGAAGTGTTGCGATGGAAACTTCGGTCAGCCCCATCTTTGCCAAATGGCTGGCGACAAACAGGTTCAAGCCGACTGGTGGATGGATCATGCCAATTTCCATATTCACTACCATGATGATGCCGAGATGAATCGGGTCGATACCCAGGGCTTTGGCAATCGGCAGGAACAGCGGTGCGAGAATCAGAACGATCGAGCTGGGCTCCATAAACTGCCCTGCCAGAATCAGGACGAGATTCACCACCAGCAAGAACATCCAGGGCTCCAGATTCTGCGCCACCACCCAGGAAGACATCGCCTGCGGAATCTGTTCTGTAGTCAGCAAAAAGGAGAACAGGATGGCGTTGGTGATGATATAGAGCAGCATCGCGCTGGTATTGGCCGCACTCAGCAAAACCTTGGGGACTTCCTTCCACTTCAGGTCGCGGTAAATGAACATTGCCGCAACAAAAGCATAGACAGCAGCCACCGCAGCCGCCTCGGTCGGGGTAAAAATTCCGCCGTAAATTCCGCCGATAATGATGACCACGAGGAACATGCCCCACCAGGCATCCCTGAACGATTCCCATAATTCCCGGGACGTAGGTTTGGGCTGGGTCGGGAAGCCCTTCCGCTTGGCCTGAACATACACCAGCGACATCATGATGACTGCGAGCAGGATGCCCGGCACGATACCGGCAATGAACATCTTGCCGGCGCTCTCGCTGGTGGCAACCGCATAGATAATCATCACGATGGAAGGCGGAATCAGGATGCCCAGTGAGCCGGAAGTCGCTATTACGCCGACGGCGAAACGCTTCGGATAGCCTGCAGCCACCATGGCTGGCAGCATCACCGAGCCGATCGCCATTACCGTGGCCGGACTGGAGCCGGAGATCGTGGCAAAAAAGGCGCTCGCCAGTACTGCGGCCATTGCCATGCCACCCGGCATCCAGCCCACCAGGTTGTTGGCGAAGCGGATGATGCGCTTGGCGATCTTTCCGTCAATCAGGAACTGTCCTGAAAGCACGAAGAATGGCACCGCCATGATGGCGTAGCTCTCTAGCCCGGTGAACAGGCGCTGCGAGATAATGTTGACGGTATCCATCGAAAAAGTTGAAAACCCGAGCAGGAACACCAGCACGGTCATGCCGAGCGCAATGGAAATGGGTGCGCCGGTGATGAGGAGCAGCATCAGGATGGAGATGATGATCAGGAAAGTCATGGCCGCACCTCCTGCTCGTGAACGACATCAATTTCACGATCTTCAGCTTCGCCGTAGGTATGGGTATGGATATGACCACTACGAAAGAAAAGCATCATCGCCTGGATGAAACGGTAGCACATCAGGCCAGAACCGAAAGGAATGGCCAGATAGATAATCCACATCGGCCATTCCAGGTCGGGAGAAATTTGGCCGGTGCCGTAGATGAAAACCACCCAGCGTGCACCAAAAAAAGCGATCACACCGGTGAAAATAATGCCCAGCGACATGGCGGTGATAATCAGAAAACGCTTCAACGAAGGACGCACCGCGTTAACCACGAAATCCACACCGATGTGGATGCCGGTACGCACACCATAGGCGGCGCCGAATTTTGCCATCCAGATAAACAGGTAAATGGTGAGTTCCTGCGCCCAACTGATGCCGGCGCCGCCCAGATAGCGCATCGCCACGGCAGCGAAGGTGACCAGCGTGGCGGTCGCCATGAAGGAAATGATGAGGATTTCTTCGAGGCGATCCAGAAGGCGGTTAATCATATCGGCGTCGCTTTAATTAAGATGATGCCAGGCAAAAAACCCCGGCTCAGAGCCGGGGCAGTCGAAAAAAGCAATCTGCTTATTTCTTGACCAGTTGCTCTTTTTCGACTTGGGCGGCTGTGCTGTACACCGCCTGGATGATGTCCTTGCCAATTACGTCCTCGAACTCCTTGTGCACCGGCAGCAACGCCTTATACCATTCCATCCGCTCTTTAGGAGTCTGATAGTGAATCTCAGTGGTTTTGGCCGCTTTCACCTTGGCCAGTGCTTCGTCGTTATCCGTCTGGGCGATGCCACGTTCGAAAGCGGTCGTCTCCTTCATCGCCTGGGTCAGAGACTCGCGGATGTCAGCCGGCAGGCCATCCCAGAACTTCTTGTTGACGATCACTGCGTAGCCCAGGTAGTTGTGAGCCGACATCGTCATATGCTTCTGCACCTCATGCATCTTCTGGGTATACAGATTGGACACAGGGTTGTCGGTACCATCCACCACGCCCTGCTGCAGGCCAGTGTACACCTCGCTGAACGCCATCACCTGCGGATTCGCGCCAAGCGCCTTCATTGTCGCATCAAGCACCTTGGAAGACTGAATGCGCATCTTCAGACCCTTGAAATCCTCCACATTAATCAGCGGCCTGTTCGCGCTCATTTGCTTGAAACCGTTATCCCAGAACGTCAACCCGGTGACCCCCTTGGTTTCCAGCTTTGCGAATAATTTCTTTCCGATGTCGCCATCCATCACCCGATACAGGGTTTCTTTATTGGGGAAGATGTAAGGCAGATCAAATACTTCGAATTCGCGTGCGCCCATCGGACCAAACTTGGAAAGCGACGGCGCCAGCATCTGCACCGCACCAATCTGCAAGGCTTCTACCTCTTCACGATCCTTGTAGAGTTGGCTATTGGGGTAGATTTCAACCTTGACCTTACCTTTGGTCTTCTCCTCCGCCAGCTGCTTGAATTTCTCTGCCGCGCGACCCTTAGGAGTGTCGGGAGCCACCACATGACTGAACTTGATGACGATTTCCCCTGCTGCATTGGCAAGCGTGCTGACCCCGAGGGCTAGAACAAACATCATTGCTGTGCGAATTTTCATGTGACTTCTCCAAAAATTAAGGTGTTCAACCAAAATTGGCAACTACGTCAAGGAAAATCTATCTTATATAAGAGACACAAGCGCCATACTATATTGCTCTCTCGAGTTTTACAATCACGCCGGGCTCTCCTTCCTGTACCCGGTAATCGCAATCTATTCCGACACCGGGCACGAATGCCAGTTTTTCCCCACTAAACAGTAGCGGCAGTCGCTGCCGTTGCCAGGGAGGCATTCCCGCCTCCTGCAACAGGTTTTTCAAACTGCGCGTAGGCCTGAGGCAATCCGGGCGCAGACGCTCTCCACCCTGGCGCAACCTGATCGTAACCGGTGCGGAAGTGAGTCTGGCCAGACTCAAACCCTGCCCCGTTGTCCATTCAAATACCAACCGGCCACCCGACCCTGGCAAATCCAGCGCATCCTGGAGCGACCAGATTAATGCCGCTTCCGGCAACGGCGCAAGTATCTTTTTCTTACACTCGGGCAATTCCCTCGCCCCACCCACTCGAGGGCAAGTAGCAGTGGGTTCAAGATGCACCTCCCCACGATAGCGCCTGATCACAGCACTTCCCAGGGAAATGCGAATCTGGGCATCATCACGGGCACTGCATAGTTGTTGCAGCAGGTTTTCCAACCGCCCGGCAGAAGGCATGGAAATTCCCAACTCTGCCAGCCAGTAGCGCAACAGGTTCCTGGCACGCGCCCCGGACAGTCTGTGCAGGGCATCCACCCGCAAATTGCCATTGATCACGGCAATCGCGGCATCCAGCCGAGCCAGGTCGTCAGCCAACTGCGCGCTTTCTGCCAAGTTCCGGCTGGCACGTGAAAAGGTTACACGATATCCGGGAAAGCGCTTCTCCAGTTCGGGCATGACACGGTGGCGCAGGTAATTGCGGTCGTAGGAAATATCTGCATTGCTCTCATCCTCGACCCATTGCAACTTGTGCAGTGCCGCGTAATCGAGAATCAAGCGCCGCGGCACATCGAGCAGAGGGCGAAGATAACGAGGCGTTTTCACCCCCCCCTCACCCCTCACCTCTAACCCCTCACGCATTTCACCCATAGCGCTCAGGCCCTTCGCTCCAGCGCCACGCAGCAACTGGAGCAGCAGCGTTTCAGCCTGATCGTCAAGATGTTGCGCCAGCACGACAAAATCAGCCTGCTGTTCAGCAAACGCCTGATAGCGGGCGTCCCGCGCCAGCGCCTCCAGGCTCTCACCCGGTTGGCGCTTGAGATCGACCTTAACGACTTGCAAAGGAATGTTGTATCCGACGCACAAGCGGGCGCAAAACTCGGTCCAATCAGCCGAATTCGGGCTGATCTGATGGTTGACGTGAATAGCGGAAAGGGAGAAATTCAGGCTGGTGCGAAGTTGTGCAAGGATGTCGAGCAGAGCCACGGAATCCGCCCCGCCGCTCAGTGCCAGCGTGAGATACCGGCCCGGTTGAACCCAACTTTTTAGTTTGGCTTCGACAAACGCGGGCAGATCACTTGGCAGCAGTTTCTTTGAACTTGCCATAGCCCATCAGGCGCTCGAAACGCGATTTGAGCAGATCGTCCAGCGACTGGTCCTGAAGCTGGCGCAGGCTTTCCTGCAAGGCTTTTTTCAGGTTTTGCATGACCACGTCCGGGTCACGGTGAGCGCCGCCGAGCGGCTCGTTCACGATCTTGTCGACCAGGCCGAGGGTTTTAAGGCGGACAGCAGTAATCCCCAGCGTTTCTGCGGCTTCCGGCGCTTTGCTCGCGCTCTTCCACAGAATTGAAGCGCAACCCTCAGGAGAAATCACGGAATAGCTCGAATATTGCAGCATCAGCGTCACATCGCCGACGCCGATGGCCAGCGCACCGCCAGAGCCGCCTTCGCCGATAATGGTGCAGATGATCGGGGTTCTGAGTTCGGCCATCACATACAGGTTACGCGCAATCGCCTCGGACTGGCCGCGTTCTTCCGCACCGATACCGGGGTAAGCGCCAGGCGTATCGATGAAGGTCATGATCGGCAGGCCGAATTTCTCTGCCTGGCGCATCAAACGCATCGCCTTTCGGTAGCCTTCGGGGCGCGGCATACCGAAATTGCGGTAGATTTTTTCCTTGGTATCGCGACCCTTCTGCTGGCCAATGACCATCACCGGTTGGCCATTGAAGCGCGCCAGACCACCCACAATGGCCGGATCATCCGAGAAAGCGCGGTCGCCGTGCAACTCCTCGAAATCTGTAAACATATTTTGAATGTAGTCGAGCGTGTATGGCCGTTGCGGGTGCCGGGAAACCTGGGAAATCTGCCAAGAGGAAAGCTTGGCGTAAAGGTCCTTGGTCAGCGTATTGTTCTTTTTCTGTAGCCGCCCGATTTCCTCGGAGATATCTACGGCGGAGTCATCCTGCACGAAGCGGAGCTCCTCGATCCTGGCCTCAAGTTCTGCGATCGGCTGTTCAAAATCAAGAAAAGTGGTTTTCATTAAGCAGGCAGTTTCAAATTCATGAAAGCGTAATGATACAGGATTTCATGCCAGCCTAAACAGGTCTGACTCAACCTTCCATCAGGGTATAATCGCACCATGCCAAACATAGCCTCCCGCCCCTACTCACAGCCTGACGCCAGCCGCCTGGCAGCAAGCGGCCTTCATCCGGTACTCGCCCGCATCTACGCAGCCCGTGGCATTCAGGAAATACGTCAGCTCGAACACGAGTTGGGCGCCCTGCTCCCTTACACGGATATGAAAAACATCGGGGAAATGGCGCGCCTGCTGGCGGATGCGTTAGAGGCCGACAAGCGTTTGCTGATCATCGCCGATTACGATTCCGATGGCGCCACGGCCTGCACCGTGGCAATGCGTGCTCTGCGCGAGTTCGGCGCAACGGTAGACTACCTCGTCCCGAATCGCTTCGAATACGGCTATGGGTTGACGCCAGAGATCGTTCAGTTAGCGGAGGCACGCAAGCCCGACATCCTCATCACTGTAGACAACGGCATCAGCAGCGTAGCGGGGGTCGAAGAGGCCAACCGACTGGGCATGCAGGTGCTGGTCACCGACCACCATCTACCTGGCGACGAACTGCCGGATGCGGCCTGCATCGTCAATCCGAACCAGCCTGGCTGCAACTTTCCCAGCAAGAACCTGGCCGGCGTGGGCGTCATCTTCTACGTCATGCTGGCGTTACGTGCAGAGTTGCGGAATCGGGGAGCGTACAGCGCCAAGCCCGAACCCAATCTGGCCAGGCTGCTCGATCTGGTAGCGCTAGGCACAGTGGCTGACGTGGTGAAACTGGACGATAACAACCGCATCCTGGTGCACCAGGGGCTCAAACGCATCTGTGCCGGCCGAGCCTGCTCTGGCATCAATGCATTACTGAAATTAGCCAGCAGAAAAGCTGAAAAAGCTTCGACTTACGACCTCGGCTTTGTCGTCGGCCCCCGCCTGAATGCTGCCGGACGTCTGGATGACATGGCGCTGGGAATCGAATGCCTGCTCACTGAAAACGAGGAGCAGGCTGACTCCATAGCGCAACAGCTCGACACCCTCAACCGCGAGCGGCGCGAAATCGAGGCGGACATGCAGGAGCAAGCTCTAGCCGCGCTGGCGCAGATCGAGGTGAGTGAAAACCACTCGCTCAGCCTCTACGACCCGAACTGGCATCAAGGCGTGATCGGCATCCTTGCCTCTCGACTCAAGGACAAATACCATCGCCCGGTGATCGCCTTCGCCCGTAGCAACAACGGCGAGTTAAAAGGCTCCGGCCGATCGATCCGCGGCCTGCACCTGCGCGATGCGCTCGACCTGGTCGCCAAACGGAAACCCCACCTGCTGCAAAAATTCGGCGGTCATGCCTTCGCCGCCGGGTTGACCATCCAGGAACATCATTTCGAGGAATTCACCGCCGCTTTCGAAGAAATCGCCCAGTCCCTGCTCACCCCGGCCGACCTGGAACGCATCATCGAAAGCGACGGCAGTCTGGAAACCCCAGCCATGAATCTGCATCTGGCCAAGACCCTGACGGAGCAGGTATGGGGGCAGGGCTTCCCGCAACCGGCTTTCCAGGAAAGATTTGCGGTTAAAAGCCAACGGGTGGTGGGCGAAAAACACCTACGGCTCAAGCTCGGCAAGGCCAACCAGGTTTTCGACGGCATCCTGTTTTTTCACAATGAGCCGCTGCCGGACTGGATCAATGTCGTTTACCGGCTGGACGTGAACGAATACAACGGTTCGCAAAGCCTGCAATTGATGATCGAGTATTGGGAAGAAGCCAGCGCAGGGTAAGGCTCGACGTGCGCTTTGGAACGCCCTGCAATGCGCCTTAGGTGATGCGTTGCAGATCCTTGAGCTTCTCCTCGTACTCCTCCTTGCCGATTTCGCTGCGCGCATAACGCTGCCGCAGAATCTCCACGGCCTTGTCCTCGCGCTGCGCCTTGGCGCTGCCTTTTGAGGCCGCCAGGAACAGCCAGCGCAACAGAAAGACCAGCCCGGCAAGAATCAGGCCCCACCAGAGGATCATGGGTATCCAGCCGAAACCGTGGAATCCCCACCAGCCGAAATGATCCATCAAGCCGTGACCGTATCCGTAACCATATCCACCCATACCTTTCACTCCAGAATTCGGTCCCCAGAGCTCCGTTGGTGATCCACTCCATCGGAGGATGCTGGCCGGCCGAATTTCTACTCGTCCATCATCCAGGCCGGACCGAAGCTCCGCAGCTTTCCCTTCTGCTCCTTGGTGAGAAGCGCCTCCATGCGGTTGTGGGCGTCCACCGACTGCTCCACCATCTGCCGGCGCAGTTCGCCGATCTTGTTGTACTGGTTACCGATGGCTGCCGGGTCGCGCTTGTCCGCAGCGTAGAGTCCGCGCAGCGTGGCATTCTCCCCCTGCATCTTGGTCATCAGATCCCAGCGCTTTTTGTGCAGTTCCTCGTAAATTTCAGAGATTTTTTTCTGCTGGTCCTCTTTCAGGTCGGGCAGCCACATCGGGCCATAGCCCCTCATCATTCCGTAACCTTGCCCCATCATGCCGCCATAGCCATGACCCATCATTCCCTGCCCCATCATCCCGGGACCCATCATTCCCTGTCCCATCATCCCTGGACCCATCATCCCTGGACCCATCATCCCTGGACCCATCATCCCGTAGGGGCAGCCGGCTTGCAGTTTCACTTCGTCGTCCGCGACGACAGCGAAAGGCATAAGCAAGATAAAACCCGTCGTCAACCCTGCAATTAGCTTGTTCGTCCTCATTTCATATCTCCTCAATGGCGATTGTCCGCAAAGGGATACACAAAGGCACTTGTGTCTCGCTTGACTGGCCGGCACAATCTGTTGGATACAGACACCCATCGGCATAGCCTGGACTGAGTCCAGTTCGCAATGGCGAACTTAAGTATAGCCAATAGAAATGCGACGGCGGGGTTTTTCGATTCATCCTGTAACACAAGAATTTCAGGGCAACGCATGGCACCCATTTCGTGGCTTTCTAGACTGCCAACCTGCTTCCCGGCCATTCTTCTGGCGCTGGCGCCACGCCCGGCGCTGGCCGTGGAAGGCGAACCCAGCCTGTGCGAGGAGAGTCCGCCCGGCATCGTAGCGCTCGCCCGGCACCCCGAACTCTACAATTTCTATTTCGAGAATGACCTTTTTAACGGCACCGACAGCGATTACACCAATGGTGTGAAATTTTCCTGGGTCTCGGCCAACCTCAAGGACTACACCCACGATCCCTGCCTGCCGCACTGGGTAAGGCAGCTGAACCGACTATTGGAAAACCTGCATCCGGGCAAATACACCTCGCGCAACATGGTTGTTACGGGAGGGCAGTCGATGTTCACCCCGCGCGACCGCAACCGAACCAACCCGATCCTCAACGACCGGCCCTACGCCGGCTGGCTCTACCTGGGGCTGGGCTACAACGCCCGCGATGCGCGGCAGATGGACACCGTCGAGGTCAACCTCGGCGTGGTCGGCCCTGCATCGCTGGCGCGACAAACCCAGGATTTCGTCCACAACCAGCGCGGCATTCCCAACTTCAACGGCTGGAGCAACCAGCTCGGCAACGAATTCGGCTTCCAGTTCGTCGCCGAACGCAAGAACAGGATCTGGAACGAAAGCGGCGCAGGCCTTCAGTTCGACGCCATCACCCACTACGGCGCCAGCCTCGGCAACATCCGCACCTACCTCAACACCGGCCTGGAACTGCGGGCCGGCAGCCGCATCCCGAACGATTTCGGCACCTCGCCGATACGCCCCGCCGGCGACAGCAACGCCCCGCTTGAAGGCCCTGTCACCCGCCGGTTTTCGGATGGCGGGCTGCATGCCTTTCTCTCGGCCGACGCCCGCGCCGTCGCCCATGACATTTTCCTTGACGGCAACACCTTTTCCAGCAGCCACCACGTCGACAAAAAACACTTCGTAGGCGACCTGGCCACCGGCATCGCCTGGCAATGGCAGGGTGGTAAAATCACCTACGCGCGCTACATCCGCAGCAAGGAATTCACCACCCAGGAAAGCATGCACGCCTTCGGCTCGATCACGCTCAGCCTTGAGTTTTGAAATGCCATGTTTCATAAACTAATCATCCTGCCTATTATTAAATAGGCAGGATTGCACTGGTGCAATCCGAACCGGCAGTTTATTAGAGTCACATGAGTATCGACATCTTTCACATCATTCGATGGAAACCCGCCCCCGGAGGCCGGACGGTTTTGTATGCCTGCACCCTGGCCACGATCATTGGCGCGACCTGGGTGCACTACAAACTCGGCAAACACTACCATATCGATATGTTCTTCCTGCTGCCGGTCATCCTTATGAGCTGGTACGGCGGCAGAAAAGCCGGCAATCTGTTCAGCCTGCTCAGCGTGGCTGGCTGGATGATTGTGGATCTGGGCATATTGCAAGACTCCCCGTTCTGGGCGGAATTTATTAATAATATCTTTCGCTTCAGCGTGCTCCTGATTGTGGTCCAGATTGCCAGCCGCCTGCGCATCGCGCTCGACCGCGAGCACGACATGGCGCGGCAAGACACCCTTACCTGCCTTCCCAACCGGCGCGCCTTCTACGAGATGGGAGAAATCGAGACAGAACGTTCCCGGCGCTATGACCGCCCCTTCACCGCCCTGTTTTTCGACCTCGACAACTTCAAGACCGTCAACGATATCAAGGGACATGGCGAAGGTGACCGCCTGCTGAAAACTGTCGCGGAGATTCTCCACTCCCGCCTGCGCACCACCGATATCTGCGGGCGACTGGGCGGCGATGAATTCGCCGTTCTGCTGCCGGAAACGGACGAAGAAGCCGCCGCGAGTTTTGCCGCCGAACTGCGCGCCCGCCTGATAGAAGCCATGGAACGTCACAGCTGGCCAGTCACCTTCAGCATCGGCGTCGCCACCTTCAACACCACGCCGGATAGCCTCGATCAGCTGATCAAGACTGCAGATGCACTGATGTACACTGTCAAGCAGGATGGCAAAAACGCCATCCGACATGAAGTGTATTAACGTAAAAGCCCTTAACCCCAGGACTCGCAGGGCGGGTTAGCGCCCTGTGTCAACTGAGCAAGCCGCGCTCGCTGAATATCCTTTTCAAAACGTTCCACCCCTCACCTATAACCCCTCCCCCGCCTCCCCATGTATAATTCTCTGCTTTGACCCTCACGAGCAACGAATCATGGAAGCCGAACAACTCAACGCCATCGCCAACCGGCTAGAAAACCTTTCCGTACGGGCCACCGACCTGCGGAGGTATCTTTGACTACGATAGCAAACAGGAACGCCTGACTGAAGTCGTCCAGCTGCTGGAAAACCCGGCGGTCTGGGATGACGCCAAGCGCGCTCAGGAACTGGGCAAGGAACGCCGCGTTCTGGAAGCGATTGTTGAAACGCTGACCAAGCTCGATCAGAGCCTGCACGACAGCACCGACCTGTTCGAGATGGCGAAGGAAGAAGGCGATGACGCCACGCTGGAGAGCGTCGCGGCGGACGCAGCAACGCTGGAGAAGACGGTGGAGGAAATGGAATTCCGTCGCATGTTCTCCCACCCGATGGACCCCAACAACTGCTTCATCGACATCCAGTCCGGCTCTGGCGGCACCGAGGCGCAGGACTGGGCCTCGATGCTGATGCGGATGTACTTGCGCTACTGCGAGCGCAAGGGTTTTGCCGTGGAAATCCTGGAGGAATCCGCCGGCGAGGTAGCGGGGCTCAAGAGTGCCACGCTCAAGATCAGCGGCGACTACGCCTTCGGCTACCTGCGCACCGAAACCGGCGTGCACCGCCTGGTGCGCAAATCCCCGTTCGACTCCGGCAACCGCCGCCACACTTCGTTTTCCAGCGTATTCGTCTACCCCGAGGTGGACGACTCGATCGAGGTCGAGATCAACCCTGCCGATCTGCGCATCGACACCTTCCGCGCTTCTGGCGCAGGCGGCCAGCACATCAACAAGACCGACTCGGCGATCCGCATCACCCATCTGCCGACCAACGTCGTGGTGCAGTGCCAGAACGACCGCTCGCAGCACAAGAATCGCGCCGAGGCGATGAGCATGCTGAAGGCCCGGTTATACGAACTGGAGCTCAGGAAGCGCAACGAGGAAAAGCAGGCGATGGAAGACACCAAGACCGACATCGGCTGGGGCCACCAGATCCGTTCCTATGTACTCGACCAGTCGCGGATCAAGGATTTGCGTACCAATTACGAAGTTGGC
>JAHJJI010000110.1 GCA_018823025.1 Gammaproteobacteria bacterium
TAACTTGAAACACGACCGCCGCAAAGGTCAAACCTTTTTGAGTCCCCCGGCATAGCCGGGGGTTTACCCAACTGAATTAAAGTGATCAGGTTTTCGTTTCGATAGCCAACGGCTCTTATGATACTCACTTCATATTACAGTTCGACCTCCTTCGATCGTAAATCAGTTGCTCCATCCTTACTTTCGCCCTCTCCCCTACCCCACAAGTATGAGGGGGATTCTGGAAGAGTAAAATACCTGCTGATTGATTTGCTTGACTTGAAGTGCAAAAGCCGTTTGTTAACCAGTCAGATCATTGACATACCAGTCCATTGCCTCCTTGAGCCCCTCGCCAATATTGTGTGTCGGAGCATATCCCAGTAGGTTTTTTGCCTTGCTAATATCCGCCAGCGAATGGCGTACGTCACCAGCACGGAAGTCGCGGAAGGACGGTTTGAAGTCTTTCAGGTGGGGGAAACGCGGTTCGAGCAGACTGCGAATGCCTTCGAACAACTGATTCAGGCTGGTGCGATCGCCTACAGCCACGTTATAAACCTGATCCACTGCGTTCGGATTATCGGTGGTGGCAGCCAGCAAGTTGGCCTGCACAGTGTTGTCGATATAGCAGAAGTCTCGGCTGGTTTCGCCGTCGCCATTGATAAATACCGGCTCGTTCTTGATCATGCTGGCGACCCACTTGGGGATCACTGCGGCATAGGCCCCTTCCGGATCCTGGCGCTGACCGAAAATATTAAAGTAACGCAGTCCGATGGTTTTGAAACCATAACAACGGGCAAATACCTCCGCATAAAGTTCATTGACGTATTTGGTCACGGCATAAGGAGAAAGCGGTTTGCCGATCAGGTCTTCCACCTTGGGCAAGCCGGGATGATCGCCATAGGTGGAACTGGATGCCGCATACACAAAACGCTGCACCTGCGCGTCCCGCGCTGCCACCAGCATATTGAGAAACCCCGTGATATTGTTTTCATTGGTCAGGATGGGATCTTCCAGCGAACGAGGCACGGAGCCCAGCGCTGCCTGGTGCAACACGAAATCGACGCCATTGCATGCCGCTGTGCAATCTGCCAGGTTGCGTATATCCCCTTCGATCAGACGGAAACTCTGCCATTGCGCCGGGGTGACCCGTACTTTTACCTGATCCAGGTTATGGTGGTGACCGGTGGAGAAGTTGTCCAGCCCGATCACTTTCTGATCCAGCTTAAGCAGCGTTTCCAGTAAATTGGAGCCGATAAAGCCGGCTACGCCAGTGATCAGCCAGGTGGCGGGTTTGGCCTTGAGGGCTTGTTTTAGTTCGTCGTATTTGCTCATGTCGCTCAATAATTATTTAAAAATTCTCAAATCGAGTGTTCCCCTCTTTGCAAAGGGGGGCCAGGGGGGATTTGAAATGGCCGAAATATGGCCACTGCATTAAATCCCCCTCATTCCCCCTTTGTTAAAGGGGGAGGTTTACTGCTCACACTGGGAGGTAGCCATAAAAATATCACTTGCCGATGAGTGCCGATGCTTTTTCCCTTACCTGAGCCAATTCATCAGGCAACACCTTCCCTTTGTGGCTGGCCTTGCGCACAATCCAATCGAGACTTTTGATCTGATCGGATAGCACGGCGCTGGGACGGTCACCAGCGATCAAAACCTCGAATGGGTAACCCTTGATCTGCGTAGTCATCGGGCAGCACAGCATAAGGCCGGTTTTGCCATTGTAGGCCGCAGGGCTGACAACTACCGCCGGGCGATGTCCGGCTTGCTCATGTCCTGCCTGCGGGTCGAAATACAACCAAACAATGTCCCCAGCCTCGGGTACATAGCGACGAACCATTACAAAAGCTCCTTGCCTGCTTGAGCTCCGAAGTCCACTTCGGTATGCAGATTCTCCGGCGTTATGCCCGCAAGCAGCCGGGCAAGGTCATATTCATTTGATCGAATCGGTTCGATGACTATACGTCCCCCTTCTTCACGAACATCAACCGGGGCATCCAAACCCAAACGAGCGGCTTCCATTATTCCGGCGGGGATACGAACGGAAGCGCTATTACCCCACTTCTTTACAATGACACGCATGACAACTCCTTGGTTGAGCGAATGTTGATACGATATCGGACAAACTATGGTGTGTCAACATTGTTGATACGCCGCCGAGGAGCGGGTTTGCGATCGATATGAGTGGAGGAATTCATTGGAATACGCAACCGAGGCAGAACCGGGGCTGTCATTGGGTTGCCGTTATGTTGGGTGCGGTTCGCGCAATGTGTTTTCCCTCTCCCCTGCCCCTCTCCCACAAGTGGGAGAGGGGAACTGCGGCCCTCTCGCCCACTTGTGGGAGAGAGTTGGAGAGAGGGTATAAACAGGCCTGATTCACATTAGATGATTACAGCCGCCACACTGTCAGGCCGGCATCGCGCAGGGCCTTGGTGTCATAGACGGATTTGACGTCGATGAAGGCGCCACCCGGCTTCAGCTTACCCAGCAAATCGGACAGCGGCCGTTCCAGGAATTCTTTGTGTGCCACAGCGGCCACGATAGCGTCGGCCTGGGGCAACTTGTCCCAGTCGGTAAGACTGACGCCGTACTCATGCTTGGCTTCACCGGCATCGCCTATCGGTTCATGCACCAGCACCTCGATGCCGTAGGTTTTAAGTTCGTTAATGATGTCTATCACCTTGGAGTTGCGCAAATCGCCGCAGTTTTCCTTGAAGGTGAGGCCGAGCACGATCACCTTGGCACCCTTGACATGGCTACCCGACTGTATCATCTGCTTGACGGTCTGCTCGGCGATGAATTTGCCCATGCCGTCGTTGATGCGCCGGCCAGCCAGGATAACTTGTGGGATGTAGCCGAGCATGTCGGCCTTGTGGGTCAGGTAGTAAGGGTCTACGCCGATGCAGTGCCCGCCGACGAGACCGGGACGGAATGGCAGGAAGTTCCATTTGGTGCCCGCCACCTGCAAGACTTCGAGGGTATCGATGCCGAGCTTGTCGAAGATGATGGCGAGTTCGTTCATAAGGGCGATATTGAGGTCGCGCTGGGTGTTTTCGATGACTTTGGCGGCTTCGGCCACCTTGATGCTGGAGGCACGATGCACGCCGGCAATGATGACTGTTTCGTAGAGCTGGGCGACTTTCTCCAGCGATTCGGCATCGTCACCGGAGACTACTTTGAGGATTTTGGTGACGGTGTGCTCTTTGTCGCCAGGGTTGATCCGCTCAGGGGAGTAGCCAATATGGAAGTCCTTCTTCCATTTCAGGCCGGATTCTTTTTCCAGGATGGGCACGCAGATTTCTTCGGTGGCGCCAGGGTAGACGGTGGATTCATAGATAACGATTGCACCCTTCTTCATGTGGCGGCCAACACTGGTGCTGGAGCCTACCAAAGGACTGAAATCGGGTTGGTGCGCTTTGTCCACCGGGGTGGGCACGGCGACGATGATGTAGTCGGCCTTGGCGATCAGTGTGGGGTCGGTGGTTACCGTTAGGTGGGTAGCGGCACGCAGGTCATCGCCACTCATTTCACCGGTCGGGTCACAGAAGCGTTTGTAGCTTTCTACTTTCTCGCTAGACAGATCGAAACCGATAGTCTCGATTTTTTTACCGAATTCCACTGCCAGAGGCAATCCCACATAGCCCAGACCAACAACCGCAACAATACTCATGATTCTCCCCTTCAAAATTAAAGTAAATTATCTCCCGGCAAAGCCGGTGGGTTTATTGGGTGAGCGCCTCGAAGGGGACGACAAACCCATGAGCCGCCTAAGGCTGCTACAATTTCTTTGCCCCCCCCTTTAACAAAGGGGGATTGAGGGGGATTTGGCAGTGCCGGGGCTTGCCGCCACCGTCAAATCCCCCTAGGGAAGCCCCGAACAAGTCCGTCATACCGGCTTTCACCGGAATGACAAATCGGGACTTGTTCAGCGGTTCCTTAGCTAAAAATCTCAGGCCACTTTCTGGCGGTATGAAATACACGTAAGATTTCGACTACATTGTTGCGAACACGGTAAGGCAGGATGTAAGGAAACTTCGTAACAACAAGCTCTCTAGTTCCTGAAATACGCCCAGGCCTCCCCAAGTCAGGATGATCACCAAGCATCACGGCACTTTCGCGCAAATGAATCACGAATTCTGCAGCTGCTCCTGGGTTATCGTGTGCGATATAATTAGCCTCTTGGTCAAGATTAAGCAGAGCTTTGCGAAGCCATCTAACGCGCATATTTCTTCACTACCGCATTGAATTCATCATCAGAAGCAAAATCACCTGCATCAGCCTCGCAAATAGCTTGTTGAATTTCCGAAATTTGCCAAGATTCGAGATCAATGTATCGTTGGATCGCCTCGCAACCGAGAAATGATTGTGAACGGTGGGTTGCTTCGGCTAGCTTCCCTAACTGGTCCTTCACTTCTTGAGGAACCCGAAGGGTCAATATAGCAGTGTCCATAATTACTCCGTAACAGATGTATACAAAATAATAATAGCACATCTATTATGCTGTACTACAAGCTACTCCCCCTTTGCCTGCGGAAGGGTCGCTGCACAGCAACAGGGAACTCACCAGCCCACCCCTTGCGGGTGAAAAGGGGTACGCTGGTAGCTTAACTTTTGCTGGCCACCGGTTTACTCAGGCATAACCCTCTGGGTTTTTGACCTGCCACCTCCAGCCATCTTCACACATTCTTTCAACCCCGAATTGCGCCTTCCAGCCAAGCAGGCGTTCAGCCAAGGCAGGGTCGGCGTAGCAGGTGGCAATATCGCCGGGGCGTCTGTCCACGATTTTGTATGGCACTGCACGGCCACTGGCTTTTTCGAAGGCGCGCACCATGTCCAGCACCGAATAGCCGTGCCCTGTTCCCAGGTTGACCGTGAGCGGCTGGTTGCCTTCCCACCCGTTCAATGCCTGTAGTGCCGCAAGATGGCCTTTTGCCAGATCAACGACGTGAATGTAGTCGCGCACGCCGGTTCCATCAGGTGTTGGGTAATCGCCGCCAAACACGCTGAGGTGCGGGCGACGCCCCACTGCTACCTGGGAAACAAAGGGCATGAGATTATTGGGAATGCCGTTCGGGTCTTCACCGATCAGGCCGCTTTCGTGTGCGCCGACGGGGTTGAAGTAGCGCAGTAATGCCACCTTCCATGAAGCATCCGAGAGCACGAGATCGCGCAAGACGTCTTCGATGATCAGCTTGGAACGGCCGTAGGGGTTAGTAGCTGAAAGCGGAAAGTCTTCGCGGATCGGCACTGTGGCCGGGTTACCATAGACGGTGGCGGAGGAACTGAAGACGATCTTCCGCACGCCGGCTACACGCATGGCAAGGAGCAAAGTCAGCGTGCCGCTGATGTTGTTGTCGTAGTATTCGAGCGGTTTTTCCACCGATTCGCCCACCGCTTTCAGGCCAGCGAAATGAATCACCGCTTGTGGCTTTTCTGCTTCAAAAATTGTTGATAGCGTAGCGCCGTCGCGCACATCGGCTTCATGGAATGACACCTTTTTTCCAGTGATACCTTCCACGCGGCGTAGCGCTTCGCGCGAACTGTTGCACAAGTTATCCACCACCGCCACTTCGAACCCGGCTTCAAGCAGTACCAGGCAGGTATGGGAACCGATGTAGCCGGCACCGCCGGTGATCAATATTTTTGGATTTTTGGTCATTTTTTTCATTCTCTATTTGGCTTGCCTCTCCCACTTTGTAAAACGGGGTTTGAGACGGATTCGTTTGCCGTGCGCACTTCTACTCTTTGTTACTACAATCTCGCCGCATTTCCACCCCGTTCCGGCACAATTCGATAAAACAGGTTTTTCGCATTCTTCAGTTTGATTTCCTTCAAGCCGAATCCGACGCGAACATGCTTTGCCACAGGATGCGATGGGCCAATGCCGGAATCCGCACCCAATACCGTATAAAACCCCGGCGCCAAGGCGTGGGTGCGTATCGTCAGTTCGCCATTGCTGAACGACACCAGGTTTCCACCATAGGGATTCGCCAGCGGTTCCCCGATAAAAATACCCTGGCCGGGCATTGCCACGCTTTTCCAGTAGGCTTCGATCAGCGTTTCACCACTGGTATAGTGACCCACCAGAACGCCCGGGTGCGGAAATTTTCCCGGGTAATTGCACGGCTCGACCACCGCACCATAGCTGCCGGATGCGCCCGCCTCCAGCCAACGCAGACTACTCATCTGGAAACTGTCGGTAAGCTGTCCGCCCGCGGAAGTCAGGTGATCGGCAATCGCGCCGGGAACGAATGTATTGCTTGCTAGCTTGTCGACCTGAGTCATGCCGGTGAAATAAAAGAGCACGTCAGGTTTTTTCTCGATGTAATCCGCCTTGATCTGTTCCAGCTTTACTACACGTCCGAGGTGGCGGCGTAGCGGCTCGAAGCCCGCCGCCCGCACATTGCGGTTCTTGTCACTGGTGTCCACCAGATAGCCAGTGCCTGCCGGATAAGTGCTGTCGGACTGCACACCGCGGTCGATCAGTTTTTTAACTTCCTCAAAACTCGAACCCGCCAGACTGATGGTCGGACGCAGGTTTAAATCCTTGAACGGTGTGACGCTGGCCGAATCGAAATAGGGATTGGGTTTCGTTAATGCACAGCCAGTTGCACAGAATTTCTTGTCAAATCCGGCAGCAAACGCAGTGGTGATAGACATACAGTCGACACGGTAAGGCTTGGTCCAGGTAAGTGCAAAGGCCTGCACATGCTGAGGCGTTTTAGCATCGACCATTGCCTTGATTCTGGCAAACTCGGCCTGGCTCATCGTGGTTGAGCCAGGAGAAAAACTGACATGGATCATGTTCTCGTCCGGGATACCGCGCCTGATCTTATAGTATTGGGCAATTTCGACACTGAGCGGGTCAGCGTCATTGACGATCACGGCGAGATCATCAGGGCCGAGGCTGGTTTTGGGGAAAATGACGGTGGGTGCTAAAACGCCAGATGCCGGGTCAGGCACGTCTGGCGCGGCATCTGCAGGTAGCACCCAGCACAATGACAGCGCAAGGAACGGCGCAACGATGCGAAAGTGACTTCCTTTTCCCTTCAGCACGATTGCTTTTTTCCTTTAAAAAAGTCCGTCATCATCTGAAAGCGCCACACGACACCCCTCTCCCGCTGGCGGGAGAGGGGTGTCGTGGCATTTGAAAAAGAGGGTAAAAGAACTCGTAGTCAGTCACGTTGAATCACATGGACGCAACACAGGCCATCCGCATCCCCCTTTTAAAAAGGGGGATTGAGGGGGATTTGGTTTGCCGCCACCGCTTAAATCCCCCCTACCCCCCTTTCACAAGAAGGGGGGCCACTGATTCAATCTGGCTGACCACTCATTATTTTTTCTTTTTTATGGAATGCACGGCGGCTTTTAATTTTTCATACAGTTCCGTGTGCACCAGTTTCAGATACTGGATAACCCCAACATCAATCGCCTTGAATCGCGTTTTTCCAGGTTCACCAACCGGATCTGCGTTATTACTGTTAACAACCGAGGGATTTTCCACGCTATCCGGACCATCATTGTCCGCAGCGACTTCCTGCTCAAATCGGGATACACGCTCTGAAATTATTTCCGGATTGATTCCGGTCAGGAAATCGCTAGTCTTTTTTTTTCCTGCACAGGGAAAATGCCGCCCTTTTGCTTGTCCGACGCTACGTCATTTACGATTTGCGCGTCGATCTTCGCTTTTTGTTCTGCGAAGCCATAAACCAGTGCGGTGTCACACAACAGGTTGATCAGCCGCGGCACACCCTGGCTATGCTGATAAACGGCATCACAGGCCGCATCGTCGAACAATCCCGGATTATCCACACCGCCAACATTGATCCGGTGACGAATATAAGTTCGGGTTTCATCCTGATTCAACGCCTCCAGGTGATAATCCACTGCAATGCGCTGGGCAAACTGCTCCAGATCGGGACGGCGCAAAGTGTCGCGCAGCCCTGCCTGCCCTACCAGAATCACTTGCAGCACCTGATCCTTGTCGGCATTAACATTGGAAAGCATGCGCAGCTCTTCCAACGTTTCGGCAGACATGTTCTGCGCTTCGTCAACAATCAGGACAGCGCGCTTGTTCTGGCCATACTGCTGAACAAGGAAATCGAGGAAGGTATGGAACATCTCGACCTTTTCCTTGCCGCGATACTCCAGGTTGAAGGCGAACAGTATCCACTGCAATAATTCGCCAAACGACTGGTGGGTATTCGAAATCAGACCAACTGTCACGTCCGGCCCCATCTGGCCAAGCAGGTGACGAATCAGTGTGGTTTTACCGGTGCCGATTTCACCGGTGATCACGTTGAAACCTGCCTGATTCATCAGGCCGTATTCCAGCAAATCAAACGCCATCCGGTGCTTGGGACTGAAATAAAGGAACCCAGGATCAGGAATGATGGAGAAGGGTTTTTCACGAAACCCGTAAAAAGCCTCGTACATGCTCAGTGGCCCTTGCGCTTGAGGAAATGCTTGATCCAGCCGGTGGGCGTCTTGGAACGGGTGTCAGGTTCCAGGGATTTATTCAGCACCGTACCGATCAGGTGTGTTGAATCCAGCAATCCGGCGGCGCGGGCAATATCCTCGGCCTTGGTTTTGGCTTCTTCTACCACCAGAATCGCAGCATCCACGTAGGGAGAAAAAGCCAGCGCATCCGCAGCGGACAGCACGGGAGGGAGGTCAAACAGAACAATACGCGATGGGTAACGGCTCTTGAGCTCCTGCACCAGTTCCACCATTTTCGGGGATCGCAGCAGTTCAGATGAATTCAGCAGTGGCTTGCCGCCAGGCAGAATCACGAAACGTCCGATCCCCGGATGAACCAGTATATCCTCCAGCGGTGTACCGGAAGTCAGATAATCGCTCAGGCCCGGCCCGTCACGCATTCCAAAATGCTGATGAACCCTGGGGTGGCGCAAATCTGCGTCAACCAGCAGCACGGTCTGATCCACTTCCATCGCCAGACTGATGGCCAGATTAATAGCTGTAAGGGTTTTTCCTTCGCCCTCCCCAGGACTGGTTACCGCCAGCGCATTCCAGCCATTATCGCGCATCTTCTGCAATACCTGAGTGCGCAACATTTTGTAGGCATCGGTAAAAATGCCCTGCTCGAATCCGCTGACAATCCGCTGCTCACGCAAGAAATCGCGGGAAACCTTAATGCTTCGTGTCTGCGTATATTCAATCTGTTCAACCGTCTCGCCAGCCATGGCTTTTGATGCCTCAGACTGATTCGATCCGCCGAACCCCTTGCCGGTATGGGCTCGCTCTTCCCGAGCTCTTTCAAGCGCTTCTCTTATTCGTTCCATATCATCCTCAGCCTAACCATACATCCAGCTTGCGCGTAATCACATACCAAAGCACGTCAAGCGGTTTCCATAAAAAATGTATCGACAAAAAGATCAGCGCAATTCCTACAATCGCACCAATAACAAGCGAGGTTTTGAGCTTTGATTTTTTACTCCTGTCTTCCGAGTTCTCCATGAAGGGAATCACCGAGAGCAGCGGCGCATCAAGCAAACCAGCCAGCATTTTCGAACTCTTGATGGAACTATCCATGCCTTCCAGCACTGCCGCATAGACAAACCCGCCTCCCAGCGACAAAATCATGCCCAGCAATAAAATAGACGGGCGATTCGGACTATTTGCTTTTTCTGGCAGTTGTGCAGGATCGATTAGCGAGAAACGTTCGCCCTTGCTGTCCTTTTCCATCTGCTGAGCCACCTCGGCTTGCATCAGCTTGGCCTTGATTTCCTGGTAGCGACTTACAGAATTCGCATGGTCGCGGTTCAAATCGAGATACTCCCGTTCAACCTGCGGTGATTGCTCAAGGCGCGACTCATAAGAAGCCATTTTAGCTTTCAGGTCGTTACGCTTGGCACGCAATGTCTTCAGCTCGCTAAGGGTTGATTCAAGCTGCGATTGCATGGAAATATACGCAGGGTTTTCAGGTTTCCTGAATTTCGGCGCATCGCTGCTGGTTGCAGCCGTCTTTTTATGAGATTCTTCCAGCGCTGCAATGGCTTTCTTCAACTTGACGGTATCGGGATAATCATCCGAATATTTCTCGCGCATCGTCGCCAGATCGGAGCGCATACGAGTCAGTTGCTTGGCCTGTTCCTGCATATCGCCATCGCCACCCGTTTCCTTTTTCAGCGCGTCCATTTCCCGGCGCATTTTGATAACATCAGGATGATTCGCAGAATAAATTCCGGAGAGACTGGCATATTGCGCCTGTAATGACTTGAGGCGCTCATAGGAGTCGAGGATGCGTTCCCCGCTGGCAGACACCATCGGACTGTTGGGTTTCAATTGAGCCAATTGACCTTCCAGGTAAATTTTTCGCTCATCGAGCACGTTAAGTTGCCGGTCGACTTCCATGACTTCTGAATCGGTGCGATCCCGCATCTGCATGTTAAGACCAGCCAATTCCGGCAGACGGCCAGCATTTTTTTCCTTGAAATTGGCTAATTTAGTTTCAATTTCTGAGATTTGATCGCTTAACCGGCCAGCCTCTTCGGATAGAAACGTAGAGGTCTCACCTGTTTTTTGCTGCCGGGATTTAAGATTTTGGTTGAGATATAGGGTAGTCAGTTCATTCGCGACTTTTTGCGCTCCAGCTGCCGTTTCGCCGTCATAGGCCAAAGTAAACGCAATGGCAGCCATTTTATTCTGTCCACTGCGACCGTCGATCACATTAGAGCTCAGCATATTGAACTTGATGTCCTTGCGCATCCGCTCCAGAACCTCTTCAGTGGTTTCACGTTGACGCTGCCGGGGATATAGATTGTATTTCTCGATAATCTGCATCAAGTTGGCGCGGGTCATCACATGCTGACTGATCACCTGGATGCGCTGATCCGCGTAGCTGGTTATCGTGGAGCGCACCATATCTACCGGGATTTCCTGTTCCTCGATCAGGATGGTTGCGCTGGAGCGGTAAACCGGCGGCAGCAATAAGGCCACCAGCACACTGATCACAGCCAGAATACCCGTAGCCGCCAGGATCTGCTTCTTGCGACGGCGCAATGCAACCAGATAATCCTTCAAGTCTGTTGTTTGCTCTTCCATGATTCCTCTTATTTCGTGATATCCAGGCGATGCGCCACTAGATTATTGTCAGGATTTTTCAGCCCCGGGTGTCATGCTACCGGGAAATGGCCATTTTTGGCCAGTTATAGGCCAGATTGAGATACACCAAGTTCGCTGTCGTGGCATTGGTAACAGCATCAGATTCAGATCGCGCATAGCGGTAGCCGGCATCGAGTGTCCACCACTCCGTCAAACGCCAGTTCAATTTCGGCTCAAACGTATAATAACGGCTACCAGGAGCAGTTGCGTCAATGTATTTGGTACGGTACGCGGTCGCGTCGAATGAACCCGTTAGCTTTTCCGTCAGACTCCTGCTCAGCGACACGCCAAACTTGTCTGTCTCGACCAGCCCGCTGCCACTCGCATTAGCATCCCTGCTCGCAAAACCGCTCACCCTGGCTGCGTCGAAGGTCTTCTCCAGCGTGGCACTAAAGGAATAACCACTAGTGCTGGTTTCATTAGTAAAGGTATTTATCGGTACCCCTCCTCCGGTAAAACAAGAAGTACAGGCATGACTGACGTTGGAAACGGTACTACGGCGTCCCAGCGACAAGGAACCGCGCAAAGTTTCAGAAAACTGGCGGGTAACGCCCGCCTGCACGTTGCTCGTACCAGATTCGTTGACGAGGATGTCAGTCCCACTCCCTAGAGATAGGATCGGGGGCGCAATAGAAAGGATGGTGCCATTAGCCAACAAATTGGAGATCGGCGAATACTCCACTACTAAATGATTTACTGACAGGCTCACCTGATCTCGTTCTGACAATTGGTATTGCAGCGTGCCGCCCACCTGCTGTGAAGTGTACTCGTTCAGGTTATTGGTATGCGCGTCATATTTCATTTCCTGATAACTGTAATTCAGCGTTAATGAGCTTCTTTCCGTCAGCGTGCGCGTCCAGGAGGGACTCAGGCTGAGCGAGCTGCGCTGAGTAAAACTCTGTGCAACGCCAGTGGTGTTACGCTCGTCAGCTGTAGAATCCTGCTTATACGACGCATTTATGGCCCAGGTATTACGCTCCGACTGAAAACGGGTGAGCAGACTGAAAACCTGATCATTCCGGTTCTTTACCTGAGGATCTCCGGCAAACTGAATAATGTTCAACTGCGCCAATCCACTGACTTCCGCCACCTCGGTTTTACTGCTCATCCTGAGGCCGGGTGAAAGCCGGCTCTGCCACACGCCGGGGTGAGGCGATGCCGTGAAACGAATATTGTCGTTGTATTCTTCGCGCAAGCTGACGGAAGGCTCGATCGACCACTCGGCGGCAACCACGGCATCTGATAAGGCAAGACAGAGCGGTACGACGCAAAAGAAAAGCGCCTTTCTCATGCGTAACGACTCAAATTGCATCAATCAACCCTTCAGCCATCGTTTCGTGCAGATCTGCCTGCCACTCATGGCACTACCACCACATCGCCACCCTTAAGCTGAATATTCTGCTCCAGGTCTTCACCATTTTTCACGTCAGAGTAACGGAATGGAAACACGATATCCTTTCCCTCCTCCTTACGTATTACCTTGATGCCATTCTCTGCGGCAAACGGCGTCAACCCACCGGCCATGCTGAGCGCTTGAAGCACGTCCACATAACGGCCGGCCGGAAACTCGCCGGGTTTGGTCACTTTCCCGATGACATATATCTTGTTGCCCCCCACTCTCAGGAGAGATACCGACACCACCGGATCAGGAATGAATTTTTCCAGGCGTTGGGCAATTTCTTTCTTCAACTGCAACGCCGTCTTTCCGGCAGCATGAACTTCCCCGATCAACGGGAAAGTCAAACCGCCATCGGGCCGAACCAGCGCTTCCTTTTTAAGGCCGTCTTCTTTCCAGACGGAAATTTCCAGAACATCCTCCGGCCCGATCTGGTAACCCGAGTCCGCCTCCTCGAAAGCAGGCTCAACCTTCGCTGCCGCATCCATGACAACAGACTCAACCTTCACCGCTTCGGGCTGTAGCACAACTGGCTGCTCAGCCATAACACCGAAGTTCAACATCATCCCAAGAAAAATGGAGGGGAATATCCATGCAAAATTTTGTTTCATCTTGTCGACCTGTATTTGTCTGAAAACACACTCAGGCATCCTTGCCTGGTGCAAACATACTATCATTAGTTTTGTGTCATATAAATGACAATTCCGAGCCGGAATTGGAAAAACTTTTTTTATTATTCGTACCTTCTATCTATTTTCTCAACTTAACATGAGAAATTGCAATCTGATAGACGTCATTGCTCTGCTCACTACCCAATAACCTCAGAAAATCCCGCAGCTCGACTTTTTTGGAAGGATCGCCCAGCGCTGTACCGCGAAAGCTCAGCCCGTCACTCACCGACCATTCTCCTTTGCCGACCAGACGCAACACCCCCGATATCGTGGATACGCTGATCTGCGCCATTTTCCGATCGCCCTGAATGTTCACCCGATAGTCACCGAGCGGATTGACCTGACTCAGGCCCAGGGAGGCATTCCGCCATTCCAGTTCAGCCATGCCACGAACGCCATGCTGGCTGAAGGCGAATTCATCCGCACTTATTTTCAACGCTCCATTCGGCCTCCAGGTTTTCCAGGCCGGCATGAATTCAGACAAGAGCGATACCGGCAAAGTGGCTCTCATCTGGCGCAGGCGCAACTTGCCGAATCCTGCAGCAACAATTCCGCTGGAGTTGTTCTGCCCATCCGCCACTTCCACCCTCGCCGCCAACTCCAGCTTCAACAAGGGGTAAAGAAGAAGTTCCCAGTTGACACTGCCCATCGACTTAAGCCCGCCATCGGCCGTTTTGACCATCAGGTTCCGAGCCTTCCCATGCCATAAACCGCCTTCCGGTTGCACCAGGAGAATCCGGTTATTGGTCAGACCCGGCAGCATCCAACCCATCACCCCGGCAGGCGCAGTAGCAATCAGGCTCGCCACGTACAGACCGATCCCAACCAGCGCATAAAGCAGGCGACGATGGCGTGGCAACCCGGTTGCTTCAGACCTCATCCCGCTTTACCGGCCAGCACAGCCTTGATCCTGACCATACCGGGTTGCGGCAATGCCTCGACCTGACAGGACTCGAGGCGTATCCGATATTGCTCCTGCAGGTGCCCCAGCCACCTTACCCAGCTATCGAAGGGAACCGTGGTCATCGAGATGCTGACACGCCCATCGCCCTCCACGCTGATTTGACTCATGCTGTCGCGCAGCTTGAAGGCCACTGACGAATTCTCAACTGCACTGCGTATCCCGCCATTCTGCGATGAAGCCGCTGCAGGCAACATTTTCAGCCTGGCCACTTCAGCCGCGTTTAAACGCATCTGCTCTGCACTCGCCCTTAACTGCGGCAGGTTGGCGCGCAATTTCTGGCGATCATGAACGAGTGGCTGCCAGACATAAAAAACCAGCACCACGACCAGCAACAGGCCGAAACCGCCGCCGATCAGCCAGCGTTCACGCGGGGATGCCTGCATCCAGAATTGCTGGAATCTTTCCTTCATATGCCCTCCCCCTTCAGCGTCAGACGCACTATCGCACCACCCGATTTTGGCGTTTCCACTTTTTCAATATCGGCCTTCATTCCTGCAGACTGGAAACGTCCTCGCATTTGCTCAGGCGTTTGTGAACCGCGTAGCTGCACGTCAATCTTCAGGAGGCCCTTCTCGTATTGCATGGACTGGATAGAAACCGGCTCCGGCTGAGAGAGAACGGGAGCTGCTTTAGCCAGAACCGGCAGGAAATCCGCAGAATCTGACAAACCCTGCGTATGCCGCAGCTCCGCAAGGTTGCGCTGCATTTGCAGGGGGGCATCCACAACCACTTTGGCTTCCGGAAAAGCCAGGCGGAAGGCCTTTTGCATGTCGGTATCGAGCTGACGCTTTTCATAGCTCAGCATCATCCAGTCGGCCAGACCGCCGCCCAACTGCAGCGCAACAATAATGCCCGCCAGTATCAGGGGAATGCGCAGGCGCTGCCGCAAATCCGGCTCGAATCTTGCCGGGGCAAACTCACCTTGCAGCAGGTTGACCCCTTTCTCCATGCCGTATGCCGCAACAGACCAGTCCCAAGCACCGGCGACCGCCACCTTGATGCCCAACCGGGTTGCCCAGCTTTCCAAATCAGGCTGATCGGAGCCTTCGGCGAGCTGTAAATTGATTTTTCGGGGCGCATTGCCTTTTACCGCCGCCTCCTTCGCCGCCAGCAACAAACCTAAAGGAGGAACCTCGGCACTGCCTCCATCCAGAGACTGCCCCAACACCATGTTTGTGCGCACGAAACCTTCCAACCCGTTCCAGACCACCGTCCACGTCCCCAGAGGCACTGCGGGCATCAAGGTTTCAGGCCACATTCGCCAGGGCGGCAGGCCCGCATTTTGCAGCGCCCCGATGACGCGCTTCATCCACGCCTTGTCGATCACCGCCACCACCGTTTCACCGCCAGGAAGCAGGGGCCCTGCTGCCACATGGATGGAATCGGGGTCGTACATCAGTTTCTCTTCCACAATGTAGGGAAGCAACTGGAACATTTTTCGGCGGTTACGTGTAGGCACTTTCACCTGGGCCAAAAGCACCAGGCTCGCCGGCACCACAACCTGAACGCTATCGGCCCTGGGCATGGCGGCCAAAAGCCCTTCACCACGACGCAGGACGCCTCCTGCCGTGTCGCGCAATACCCAGCGACATGCATCGCCTGCCTGTGCATCGGGTGAAACGGGCGTCAACGGGGCAGCGTCTCCGGTAAAATGCTCTGGAATGTAAATCTGCAGAAGCGACAAGAACTTTCCTTTTTAAAAACTACGTTTCACCGCAAAGGACGCAAAGTAACGCGAGGTGACGCTCTACATTTTTCTTTCCTTTGCGTACCCTTGCGTCCTTTGCGGTGAAATATAACGTCGATCATACTGAAGCAGAGCACCAAGTCAGTTGGTTTTTTTCCAGACCACAACAGGCCAATTTTCCCCCTGTCTCGCCAACAGGGCCTTGTAGCCAGACTGGGCGCGTCCGAAGTTAGCCAGACTCGTCACCATGAAATATCGGCTGTTCACGCTAAAATCATTATCCCGAATCTGCGTCACCTTGCTTGCCGGCAGGTGCGCCCGAAAGTCGGCCTGGTCCTGAAAATAGCTGGATTTTCTTGCCTCCACCAGCGCTTTTGCGTCACCCAGAGACAGTTCCTGAAACAATGCCGCCAACACTTCCGCCGGCGCCGTATTAACATTGACCGGCGTCGGTTCAGGCAGGGCCGTCACAAAAGGGCGCAGTCGATCAACCATTTCAGGAGCAAACCCCTTGACCCGATACAGGTTACCCACCTCGACCATTATCCGGTTTGCTGCCCGGTATGAGGGATCCACGGCCAGATAATCGAAGTCTTCGGCACCACCCGGGTAAGTCGTCTCAGAATCCGCATCAATCCAGTCCGCTACGGCATTAGCCAAATTAACCGGCAGAGCGAGCAGTTCCAGCAATCGCCGGAAAACGGCCAAATCCATCTGACTAGCCTTGCCGTTGCGCACCAGGTTATTGAGATTGAATAAGCCCTGCTGATCGGCCACACTCCCGGTTACCTGACCATTCTCAACCGGCAGCGGCGCCAGCACCGATGCCCATTTCTCACCCAGATAATCAACATTGTTATTACGCGCATCGTCAGCCAGAACTGCCCGTGCCCAGTCAATCGCCGCGCGGGCAACAGCTTGCGCCTGGGCCTGGTCGCGCAGATTCTCTACCTGTCTTATCCATATCTGCTGCTGCCAGGCCATGAATGCGGCCATGCTGGCAACCAGCGCAACGATCAGAATAACCGTAATGAGTGCGACGCCCCGTTCTCTTTCAATTTTACTGGGATCAGGCTGAACGCTCATGGTGCAAACACCCGGGTCACCTGCTCGCCCGATTCCAGACCGAGCCTGACCTCAACCGCTCTCGGCAAGACGTCATTCTGCCCGATTACCGGCCATTTTGCCTGCCATACCCCCTTATCATCCAGGTAGCGCACCGCAAAGCTTGAAACATGGCCCAGTGCCATGCTGACGGTGGGACGCGTATGCGGCGCCTGATCCAGCACCGGCCAAACCAGCAGCTCGATGTTCCGGTCGCGCAAACGATAGCCGAAGCGCTGCATATCTCCCAGGGGACTATGTTGGCCGGGAAAGCCCATGCGTGTGAATATCAGCTGGGCATCGTTCTCGCCAACCGCATCCGGTTTACCCAGAAAGGCGGGGGCAAGCAGATCGCCGCTGTCGCGCACCGGGCGGTCAACGGCGTTGGCCACACCTTCTTTCATCTGAGCGAAAAATACCGCCAGTTCGCGCCACTTCCGATTGTCAGCCATCAAATGCTCGCGCGTTTCCAGCACCGCGTTCAATCCCCGGTATGCCACCACCGACATCACTGAAAAAATGGCCAGCGCCACCAGCAGTTCGACCAGGGTGAAGCCTCGTCGCGGACAAGACAGACCGCTTCCCCCTTTGCAAAAGGGGGATTGAGGTGGATTTGCAGAACCGGGATTTGCCGCCACCGTTAAATCCCCCCTACCCCACTTTTGCAAAGGGGGGAGTAATCCCGCTGCTTCAACTTGACTGACTACTGGCATTTTCAGTCCTTGCCCCGTCCCAAATACCCTACCAGTTGCGCCAGGGAATGCTCATCATGATCGCGTGCGTACACTTTGATTTCAATCCGACGAAAAGCAGTATTGGGCGTATTGGCAACGCGTTCTTCCCATCGCAGGGGCAATCCCGCCTGCTCAGCTTCACCGCTTTTTGTCCCGAGATCGGGCCATAGCGGTTGGGCAGCATGTTCCGCCAGACGATTCTCCGCCACCCAGCTCGCCAACAGCCGGCGCTTGAGTTCATGGGAACTGTCAGCCATCTGTGCGGAGGCACGCGCCACTGCCGCCATGGCAATGGCCAGGATTGCCAGCGCAATCAACACTTCCAGCAGGGTAAATCCGTTTTTCTTATTCATCGTTCTTCAGCGCAAGCTTACCCAGGTTGTCGCCCGCAATCGACACCCGACTGGAATTCAACGCAAGATCGAGTTTGAACGGCATATTCATCCCGCCCGGTGAAAAAATCAGGCGTTCATTCACAGCGGCTTTCACCGAGTTGATTTGCAATTCCGCGAGCTTCACCCCAGCCGCAAGATCGCGATCACGGAACAGATCATCCCCGCTATTGGGCATCCACTTGCCTTTATCGTCCTTGCGCCAGAAACGGGTTTTATCACCCTCGACCGACCACGCAATTTCCTTTCCGCTGATGATCGCCTCATCGCGTGCCTGTTCGAACAACAGTGCCAGCTTCTGCGCCTCTATCGTCAGCACGCGCTTATCGTCCGGAACGAGATTGACACTGATCAAGGCCACAGTAATGCCGATAATCACCAGCACCACCAGGATCTCAACCAGGGTAAAGCCAACCTGGCGCAAGACGCTCATTTTGAAATTACAGATTCCACGACCCGATATCCGCATCATTGCCTTCACCGCCGGGAGCACTATCCGCACCCAGGCTGAACACGTCGATTTCACCGCGTGTACCTGGATTCAGGTACTGGTAATCATGGCCCCAGGGATCTTTCGGCAGGCGGTCGAGATAACCGCCGGATTTCCAGTTGGGCGGGGTCGGGGCGCCAGTCGGCTTGACCACCAGCGCTTGCAAGCCCTGATCCGTTGCCGGATAACGGATATTGTCCAGGCGGTAAAGCTTGAGCGCCTGCCCCAGAGCGGCAATATCCTGTTTTGCAGCAATGACGCGCGCCTCATCGGGCCGGCCCATGACTTTCGGAACAATCAGCGCCGCCAGGATACCTAGAATCACCACCACGATCATGATTTCGATCAGGGTAAATCCGGATTGCCGGCACTTCGAAAACCTATCCATTTACAACCTCCTACTGTTAACTAACCACCTCGTAGTTACTTCCCCCCAGGTAGTCAATCAAGTTGACCGCCTCCCCCTTTGTAAAAGGGGGATTGAGGGGGATTTATCTATCAGAGCCGCATCTTGCCGCCACCGTTAAATCCCCCCTGCCCCCCCTTTTGCAAAGGGGGGTATCCCACTGATTCAACTTGACTGACTACTATGAAGGGGAGGACATGTAACACCCCAGGCAAAAAAACCCCATATTATAATAAACATGCAGCGCCAAAGAAGGGGTGATGTTCCCATATCTGTCGCGAAAATGCCCGAATACCAGCGAAGGCACGAACACGGCAAGGGCCCAAAACGGTGGCTGGTAAAACGCATGGGCCAGCACAAACAACACCGATGTCAGCAGATTGGCCTGGGTCATGCCCAGACGCTTTTTCCCTCCCCAGGCACGTAGCCGGAATTGCCCCTGAACGACCCCTCTGAACAGCAGTTCTTCCAGCACCGGTTGACCTATTACCAGAGAGATGAAAAGAGGAACATTCGCTGTGAAGGGAAACGTCGGAAGCAAGCCCGGGAAAATCAGCCAGAATGCCAGCCAGACAACCATTCCCGCCAACAGCGCCAACATGAACTGGTGATCGCGGTAAAACGGGCGATATCCGGCAAGCCCCACATCCGCCAGCAGGCCTTTGAGCATCAATGCACCAGCTGATTCATCTCGAATATCGGTAACAGAATCGCCAGCACAATCACCAGCACCACCCCTCCCATCAGCAGGATCAGCAGAGGCTCAAGCAAACCGGTCAGGGTCGCGACACGGGTTTGCATTTCCTGGGATTGCTGCACCGCAATGCGCTCCAGCATCTGATCCAGCGTCCCGCTGGCTTCACCGCTGGCGATAAGGTGGATCATCACCGGGGGAAACATTTTTCCGTGCGCCAGCGAGCGGCTGAAGCTGCCACCCTCCCTGACCATGCGCACGGTTTCTTCCAGTGCCTTGCGCATGGGCAGGTTGCCCAGCACGCCCGCCCCAGCCTGCAATGCCGTCAACAACGGCACCCCGCTGCCGACAAGAATGGCCAGCGTACTGGCAAGGCGCGCGGTATTGATGCCGCGGATCAATCTTCCAATCAGCGGCAAGCCCAGCAACCATAGATGAAAACGGTAGCGCACCGACTCGTGCTTGAGCGCCCTGCGCGCTCCCCATGTTCCCGCAGCAAGAGCTGCCAGCCAGATGAACCAGGTACTGCGCAGAAAACTGCTCAGTCCAATCAAGGCACGGGTAAGCAAAGGAAGCTGCTGGTGGGTGTTCTGAAAAACGTTGACCACTTGTGGCACCACATAGGTTAACAGCCCGATCACCACTGCCACCGCAACCAGGGTCACCATGGCCGGGTAAATAAAAGCCAGCGCCACTTTCTGCCGCAACGCATGCCGGTCTTCCATGTAATCCGCCAGGCGCAGCAGCACCTTGCTGAGTTGGCCGGATTGCTCGCCGCTCTGCACCAGGGTTTGATACAGCTCTGGGAACACGCTGGGATACTTCGACAACGCTCGAGCCAAAGCATGGCCTGCGAGCACTTCACTACGCACTCCAGCGAGTATTTGCCGCAGGTGCTGTGATTCGGACTGTTCGATCAAGGCATTCAGGGTCTGGTCGATAGGCAGGCCGGCATTCAGCAACGTCGCCATCTGACGGGTCAACAAACTGAGCTCTGAAAGCGGCAGTCCGCGCCGCAGCGACCATCGCCGCCCGCTGGTAACACTCTTTTCCGACAGGGCATCGACCCGTACCGCGATCAGGCCCTGCTCGCGCAGATTCGAGCGAACCTGGCGCGGCGTATCCGCCTCGATCACCCCAGTTCGGCTACGCCCATCGGAATCGATCGCTTCGTATTTAAATCCGGACATTTTTTTGCAAATAGCCTTGAAATAAATCCCCCCCAGCCCCCCTTTTGCAAAGGGGGGAGAGAGCGGATATGGAACGATGAGCTTGGTTGTATTTTCCGGCTACCAACGTAGCGCTCATGCCGCCCGATTTTCCTTCATGAGCCAATTGGCGTAATGCTGTGCCGGGCTCTGATAGGCCAATGAGGAATGGCGGCGTTTCCGATTGTAAAACGCTTCAA
>JAHJJI010000111.1 GCA_018823025.1 Gammaproteobacteria bacterium
ACAAACCGATCCAGGAGCGCATCGAATGGCTGCTCGGCCATGCAGGCAAGTACTCGGCGGCATTCTGCAGCCCCGAGGAATATCTCGCCCGCGAGCGCTATCTGGCTGAGCATCCGACTGCGATCGTGGTACTTAAGTGCATGGACGGCCGCATCAACATTCCCGTTGCCACCAATACGCCACCCGGTATCATCATGCCGATCCGCAACCTTGGCGGCATGTTCAACCTGGGCTGGCCGCATCTCGGAGAGGTGCTGGCCAACCACGTACAGGACATCGTCACGACCGGGCGTCGGGTGCTGATGCTGATCACCTACCATTTTTCCAAGGGCGATCCGCACCGTGGCTGCGCCGGCTTCTGCTATGACACCGAGGCGGCGAAAGCGCATACCTACGGGATCAAGGCGCAGGTCGAACATGTCTTCGGCACCGGCCACAGCACCGTCTATCCGATCGTCTGCGGATTCGAGACCGACGAGGATGCCATCATCCTGCACGGCAACAACGGTGATACCCTGGAAGTGGCGAAGCTGACTGAACAAGACGAAAGCACCCTGGGACGGCGTCTCGAAGCGCTGTTTCCGGACATGCCGCAGCGGGTGAGTAGCGATCTTCTGCCGCTACTGGTCGGCAACATACGGCATGTCACAGAAACCCGGCATATTCAGCGCACCTTGGATATCGAGCACCGCGAATGGATGATCTGCCTGGGACGCGGCTTCGATTTCCTGCATATGCCCAACCTGGCCCTGATTATTGGTCCCTACAGCCCGGACCTGGCCGACCCGATTCGCAAGGCGGCGGGCATCATCCAAAGCAACATGTCGGCCGGTCGCATTCCAGATGACGGCTTCCTGCTGCTGGCTTCGGTACCTTACAAGGAAATTGGCGTAGACCGGGCGCGCGCCGAACTCAAGTCGCGTTTCCTGTCACAGTTTGCCGCCGAGGTGATACGCAGAGAATTCCCTGAGTTGGCGGGCAAGATGTTCGAGCGCACAGCCGTGCTGAACTGGCGCTCACGTGCGCTGGAGATGATTGCTGCGGAGTGAGACTGTGTTGAGCGGGGGTGTTTCTAGCGCAGCCTGGCCACCCAGGCTTCCCCGGCGGGTTTGATGACGTCGAGAACGGCCGAGGGGTAGAAGCCAACGACCAGGATGATGGCCGCTGCAACCAGGACAATTGCCAGCTCACGCGGACGCAGGTCCATGGCGTCTGCCACTACCGGGTTATTGGCTGGGCCGAAGAAAGCCTGACGGTAGAGGCTGAGGAAATAGGCTGTACCCAGCACCATGGCAAACAGCGCGGCAAGGCCCGCGCCGATATGGTGCTTGAACGTCGAAAGCAGGATAAACAATTCAGCGGGAAAGCCACTGGTTCCCGGCAGGCCCATGCCGGTGAAGCCGAACAGCAGAAAAAAGCTCGCCAGCAACGGCATTGAACGTGCTGCGCCACCCAGGCTCAACAAGTCAGTCGACCCGATGCGGTGATGCAGGGCGCTGATAAGCAGGAAACCAAAGCCTGCCGCCAGCGTGAAATTGAGCAGTTGCAGCACTGAGCCCTGTATGCCCTGCAGGTCGAAAGAGGCAATTCCCAGTACCACCAGACCCACATGCGACAGACTGGCATAGGCCAGCATACGGCGCAGATTGGTCTGGGCCAGCGCGGCGAGCGCGCCGTAAATCACACCCATTGTTCCCAATGCCACCAGCAGCCAGTGCATCTGTTGCGCCGCTTGCGGCGCCAGCGGGATGGCAAAACGAATCAGGCCGTAGGCGCCGAGTTTGATGCCGACCAGCAGTGCGGTAACCCCGGCAGGTCCTTCCATGGCCACCAGAGGCAGCCAGGTGTGGAGTGGGAAAACGGGGATTTTTACGGCAAACCCCAGCAGCAGCAGCAGGAAAACCGTGAGCTGCATCTTGGCAGGAATCGGTGTTGCCAGCAAAGTGGGCAGATCGAATACCAGCGCCCCCCCGCTTGTCGCATGACTAAAGGCGAGCAGGATGAAGCCAAACAGCAACGGGATGCCGCCTGCCACCATTACCAGGATGTATTTGACAGCCGCGTAACGCCGGTTCGGTCCTATGCCCCACAGGCTAACCAGGAAATAGATCGGGATTAGCGACAGTTCCCAGAACAGGAAGAACAGCATGGTATCGAGTGAGCAGAAAATACCCAGGGTCGCCGTTTCCAGCACTAGCAGCAGGCTGTAATACAGGCGTGGCAGCTTGGTCACGCTGTTCCAGGAATATAGAATGACGCCGATGAACAGCAGGATAGTGGCGGGCAGAAATAGTAGGGAAATGCCGTCCACGCCGACCAGGTACTGGATGTTCAGGGTGGGGATCCAGCGCCCCTGTTCGACTAGCTGAAAGCCGGGTTGTTCGGGGTTGAACTGAAAAACGACCGTGAGTGCGATGCCCAGGTCGATCAGCGCAGAGCCCAGGGCGATACGCTTTGCCCATTCCGGGCGCGGCAGCAGCCAGGTGAGGGCGGCGCCGAGCGGGAGGGTGAGAAAGAGCAGGCTTAACAGGGGCATGTTCATGGATGTTCAAATCTTTCCGCGAGCTCATACAGTGGTGCTTCGATCAACTTCATCCACGGTTCGAGGTAGAAGCCGGCGATGAGCAGCACGAGAACAGCGCTACCCACCACCAGATATTCCATGGGCAGGGTGCGTTCGATAGTGCCAAATCTGGACTCTTCGTTGCGTGGCGCGAGGAAGGCCCGTTGAAAGGCCCACAGCAGGAAGCCCGCCGCCGCTACGTTGCCTAGCGCCACGGCCACAGTGAGCAGGGCGCCGAGGCGTTCGATGGAAGCTTCCAGCACCAGGTGGGCGGCGTCGAAACCGGGCGTGCCAGGCATGCCCACGATGGCCAGGCCGCCGAGCAGGAAACTCACGCCGATGAAGGGAATGCGGTCGAACAGGCCGCCCAGTTGATCGAGTACAGTGGTGTGGGTGCGGCGATAGACAAAGCCGACAATGAACAGCATGACGGTCATGGCGAGACCGAAGTTTACCGCCAGCAGGATGCTTCCCTGGAAGCCTTCGGCATGTAGCGAGAACAGCCCGATAATCAGCAGACTGGTGTGGCTCACCACGGCAAATGCCATCAAGCGACGCAAATCACTCTGCAGAAAGGCCAGGAAGGCTGCATAGAACACCCCCGCTGCAGCGAAGGCAACGGCGAAGCTGTGCCACTGCATCACCGCACCCGGGACGAGGGGAAACACGAATCGGATCAGGCCGTAGATGCCGATCTTGATGCCGAGCAGAAGCGCGGGGGCAATGGCGACGTTGCCGTGCTGCGCTACCCAGGGCAACCAGCCGTGCAGGGGGAAGATCGGCGTGCGGATGCCCATGCCGTAAAACAACAGGAAAAAGACCACCGAGCCGACAGCGCCGCCGATGGGTACTGCTCTCAGATCGGCCAGTTCAAAACTCCAGTTGCCCCCGGTGGCCTCGGCATGGAACCAGCCCAGCAGCATGGTGCCCATCAATAGCAGCAGCAGCCCGGTGCCCTGGAACTGGTAGAAGCGCGCCAGCATCGTGTCCTTTTCCGGTGAAGTGGCCCAGTTCCACAGCAGGTAGCCGACCAGGCCCAGTTCCAGCAGGGAGGCGAGCACGAACCACAGCAGGTTGGTGGTCACCAGTTGCGACATCAGTACGGCCTCCACCGCCAGGATGACCGCCAGCAGGCGTGCCGGCTCGGCCAAACCGCGCACCAGGCTATAGATGGTGAGCAGTAAGACCACCAGAGCGGTAAGCAGGACGAACAGCACGGTGATGCCATCCGCCGCGGCGTGATAGGTGAAGGGGTCGAGCAGGACCATCTTTTCCGCGAATTGCATGGCGGGAGAGGCCGCCTTGATGCCGCGAAACAGGTCAATCGCGAGCAGCAGTTCGATGAGCGCGATACCCCTGCCGATGGCCACGGCGATGTGCCGCTCGCCGAGCAACAGCAGCAAACTGGCGCCGAGCAGGGGAACCAGCTGCAGCATGCCGAGAATGGGGTAGGCGGCCTGCTGGGTCCAGTGTATTTCGTTCAATATCATTACAGAATCACCACCAGGGTTGCCATGATCAGCAGCATCAGATAGCGCGGTTGGGAAAGGAGGCCTTCTACCGCCTCCAGATAGCGGCCTATCCTTGCCAGCATGCGCCCCACCCGGCTATCGCCGTCCTGGAACAGCAGGCGCGATTCAAAGCGGTGCAGCTTGAGCGCGATCAATTCCAGGAGTGCGCCCGCCAGACCGCTGCCACGCACGATTTTATCCTGATCCCTTTCTTCGCCGCTTGCCACCATGAAGGCCGGGACGACCGCCGACTCGGGCAGGCCTACCAGCCGGCTTATCACATTGTCATCAAGGTTGCGGATATCCCTTGATAGCTGCTGGGTGGGTCGTACCAGCAGCCAGTCGCTCAGGTGCTCCAGCCAGAAACGCTGCAGTGCGGCAGTGTATAGTCGTTGTTTATTATGCAGCCACGCCGGGGCAGCCCGGGTGGGGCCGCCCATCAGGTGCATGTAAGAAGGTGAAGAGAGGAACTGGTAAGCACGCCAACTGGCGTGCAAACCCATATGCCAGGCGGCGATTGTGAACCCGCCCAGTCCGCAGGTGAGGAACATTAGTCCGACCTGAGTGGTGGTGGCAAACATCAGCGCGCTTTTCACGTCGGTCTGGGTGAGTCCGCTGAAATAGCCATACAGCGCAGTGAGCAGGCCCAGCACCGCGATTAGAGACATCAGTGCAGGGGCTTGGCGCAGCAGGGGTTCCATGCGAATCAGCAGATACACGCCCGCATGCACCATCAGTGCGCCGTAGAAGATGGCCGAGGATGGGGTTGGGCCT
Source organism: Gammaproteobacteria bacterium (assembly GCA_018823025.1). GTDB lineage: Bacteria > Pseudomonadota > Gammaproteobacteria > Burkholderiales > Sulfuricellaceae > Sulfuricella. Next base: position 4,849 of record JAHJJI010000111.1, read on the forward strand.
TCCAGCGCGCGGGCGATCCAGGGCGAGAAAGGTACTTGCGCCGATTTGGCCAGTGCGGCCACTACGAAGCCGAGGGCGAGCAGACCGGCGGAGAGCGTGCCGAGCTGGTTGGCATGCAGCAGGCCTGGCCATTCCACGGTGTCAAGCCAGAGGAATGCAAGCGAAATGCCAAGCATGAAGCCGGCATCGCCGATGCGGTTGGTGATAATGGCGCGTAGCGCATTGCCGGTGGCGGTGGGTCGTTCGTAAGCGTAACCGATCAGCATCCAGGAACTGACGCCGGCCAGTTCCCATCCGACAAAGGTCAGCGCGACATTGCCAGCCAGGATGATTAGCAGCATGCCCGCGGTGAACAGACACATGCCGAGGAAAAAGCGGTGGAAGCCGACTTCTCGGTGCAGGTAGTTACGCGAAAATTTCAGGGTGATGGTGGCAATGAAAACAACCAGCGTGGCGATGGATAGCGACAACGCATCAAGGGTGAAGCTGATAGGCAGGACGATGAGGCCGCTGGAGAACCAGACACCGCTACGAACATGCTCCGGCAAGCCGTGGATGAGGGCGAGTACATCCAGGCCGAGCAGCAGTAACAGCGCGGTGCCGGTGCAGTAAATGGCAATGCGCGCGGTAGGGGGTTCGGCGCCATCACCCTTGTGGTGTCCGCCGAGGAGGTGTAGCGCAATCCCGGCTGCGGCCAGCAGAGGCAGCAGAGGAATCAGCCAGGCAAATTGCGGAGCCAGTTCGAACAGGGCGCTCATGCGCTGTCCCCCGCCGCAGCCGGTTGTCGCAACAAGGCGGGCGGTAGCGGTTCGCGCTGATTGTTGAACCAGTCGTAGGAACACGCCACCGTGGGCGGAGTTTCAGCGTCACCGTGCCAGGGCAGCCATCCCCGAGCCGGATCGAACAGCTGAATGTCAGCGCTATCGGGATCCTTGGCTGCGACTACCACCCATTCTTTGCCGACCAGTTCCTGCAATGCCGACTGGCGCTGGTAGATGGCAGTGACGATGTCGATTTTGGCTTCCACTACCACCAGCAGGCGCATCGGCTCGTGGATTTCGATCATCTGGCGCGGCAGGCCGGTGCGCAAGTCGGAGGACGCGCCCTCCATGACGCCAAACAGGCCTGAGACGTTGTGCATGGTCTTGGTACTGCAGCCATAGTAGTCGTTATCCACCA
>JAHJJI010000112.1 GCA_018823025.1 Gammaproteobacteria bacterium
GAGGGTTTCCGCCAGCTTGCCTGCCACCAGATCGGCGTTGATGTTATAGGCTTCACCATCCTCGCCCACGCCAATCGGCGCGATAACCGGAATGAAATCCTGGGTGTCGAGCAGCGCCACCAGAGTGGGGTCGATATGGGTCACCTCGCCGACTTGGCCGATATCGATGTACTCGCCCGCCTTCTCGGCGTGCTTCACCATCATCTTCCTGGCGCGGATAAAGCCGCCGTCCTTGCCGGTCAGCCCCACCGCCTTGCCGCCATGCTGGTTGATCAGGTTGACGATTTCCTTGTTGACCGAGCCGCCCAGCACCATTTCGACGATATCCATGGTCTCACGGTCGGTGACGCGCATGCCCTGGATGAACTCGCCCTGCTTGCCGACCCGCTTCAGCAGATCGTTGATCTGCGGCCCACCGCCATGCACCACGACCGGGTTCATGCCCACCAACTTGAGCAGCACCACGTCCTTCGCGAAGCCCTGCTTGAGGTGCTCCTCGGTCATGGCGTTGCCACCGTACTTGATGACGATGGTTTTGTCCTGGAAACGGCGGATATAGGGCAACGCCTCGGAAAGGATGGCGGCTTTTTCTTTTGCGGTGGATGCGCTCAGTGGCATGATTGGTCTTTCGCCTGGGGTAATAATCGGCCTATTTTAGCGCAAACGAAAAAGGCGGCACAGAGCCGCCTTTTCGGACAGGCTTGCAGAATTACTGGATGGCCAGTTTTTTCGCGCTGGATGTTGCCTTCTTCGGCAGTGTCAGATCGAGCACGCCATCATTATATTTAGCTACGGCAGTCGCCTCGTCGACATCCTGCCCTAGGCTGAAACTACGATACACCTTGCCGTAATAGCGTTCGCTGCGCAACACTTTATCGCCTTCCTTTTCCTCTTTCTCCTTCTTTACCTCGGCGCTGATGCTGACCTGGTTGCCCTCGATGGTGACGTGAATGTCTTCCTTCTTCACGCCGGGAATATCGGCATGAACCGTGTAGGCCTTGTCGTTCTCCTTCACATCCATCTTGATCTGCATCTGCTGGGGTTGCCCCTCGAAGCGCACCGGACGGAAAAAGCCCCGGAAGAGGTCATCGAAAGGATCTAAAGCCACGTCAAACGGGTCATAACGGGTAATGTTTGCCATCATCGCTCTCCTCGATCAAAGTCACTGAAAAATCGGCAAATTTCTTGCCTCTGGCTTAAATATAGGGGATAAGACTGGCAATTCAAGGGGGGGGGGAAATCGGCTCTTTTATTATGGCGCCATGACTGCCGTGGCTAATTCACAGCGAACGATGGTCCAGGCATCGCGATACGATGATATGTGTACAAATATGTATCTGAAATTCTTCTGCTACCGTTCCCTCCGCGACTCACGGAACGGATTCTGCACCTGATTAATGAAGTAAAAATCAGGCATAAGGAACAGGCTTTCGCCTTCACGGGAGCAACGGTATTTTAAGGCCACCCGAGAATTCTGAAACTCACACCATCTTGCCAGTGCGGCGACCCTGCAGGTCGAACTTTACCCGCACCCATTCCTCGGTAACGTCCACCACTTCGGTCAGGCGAATGCGGAACACGTTGTTGCGGTAGTACATGTCGAGCAGGCTATTGGCGGCATAATCGGGCACCTGCAGAATCAGGCTGCTGTCCACCTCCCGGTCGTACCACTTCGGCAGGAAAACGGCTCTGATCCTCATATTGCCGGCCTTGTCCGCGAGACTAAGCTCCACATGCTTGGGGTCTTCGCTCAACTTTTCGATGCCCAGGGCGGGCGGGCCGGAGGATTCTTTTTTCCAGCGCACCACACCGACTTCCCATTTACCGGTATCGCCCGCCTGCTTGACGCACACCAGCTTGCCGAACTCCGGCTTCTCCGGCGGTTTGCCCTCGAGCAGGCCGTAGCCGCTCCCGCTCTCGTTTTCCACCGCCCAATGCTCGATCAGCGCGCATTCATCATCTCTCGACTTTCCCGCCGCGCCGGAATGCAGGCACGTACGGACCGCCTCAACGCCGCAAGCCATTTCGACAACCTTGCTACCGGAAGCGATGCGCTCCTGATTGCGGGCGTTCTTCGGGCGAATCCAGTGCTTGGAAAGGTAATCGAGCAGCGCCATATAGTCCTGCATGGTGGCCGGCACACCTTCAACCTGCAAACGATCCACAGCTTCGCCCTGCGCTAATTCGAAACGCAGCTTGCGGATATGCACATACAGATCCGCCATGCCCCAGCAACGCAAATTGTCGCCATTCATGCCCTCTACCAGTCTCCTGGCAGCGCTCCCGGACATCAGATCGACGCAATGCATATGCGAACCGGTGTCACAGGATTTTTCCAGTTTCACCAGTGGCGCCCATTCTTCCAGCCACCCGGCAACCAGTCCGGTCTGGAAAGGCTTCAGACTGGTCGGCCGTACCATGTCGAGAAGCAGGATGTGGACATATTCGTCGGCGCAGGTCGTCAACCTGCCGCTGGCCAGCCTGATCTGCGCTTCCTCGAAACCGGCGGATTCGGCGAGAAGATAGAATTTATGCAGGCGCTCCCACATCGCCGACGGCACCTTCTCTTGCCTGAAATACCCCCACTTGACCGCTGCCCCAAGGTGGTTCAGCGTGCGCGCCACGACCAGCGGCAGATATTTCCGGCCACCTCCGCCGTCACGCCCGGCGACGATTTCGCGGCACAACCCACGGTAGCTGTTCGCCAGCTGCACACTCAGGCCTGCCGCGGTTTCCAGCGCCGACTCGTCCGCGCCCTCCAGGTATTTTCTGCCCAGGCTGTGCTGCAAACCCTGGCTGCATTCGTCCAGGCGCATCAGCGTTTTCAAGCGCTCGCGCGAATACGGCGCACCTTTCGCGCCGAAAGCCGTCAGCGCATCGACCAGCGCTTTCAGAAAATCGCATTCGTTTTGGGAATTCTGCTCGCTGGGCCATGGCCCGGCACTGAGCACGCCTTCGAGCAAGCCGGCTTCCTTACGGTGAAAAAATTTCAGTACATCGAACATAACGGTTCCTGGCCGCGTAGTACCGCAGCAAAATATATCATTCGTAGAACGTAAGCATAAGCCGTGCCAGAAATTGAATATTTTTTCGCTAAATTACAATAGCTTGAATAACAACGATATAACCATGCAGCCGAGTTTCACGCTGGCATGAGAACCAAAGAAACTGCCCTTCCGCGTCACGTAGGCAACGATATAGGCGCATTTGCGCCTATATCTTCGAGATAGAAATGTTGTACAGGAAGGTAAGTCCGATTTTTGCTACCCTGACGACAACCAGATTTAACCTCACCAGGCTGTCGACTTCCAATGATTCAGTTTTTTACCATGACATAGGCAAAGTGTGCATCGTAACCGATGACCCTTTCCGGCTGAATGCTTGCTTGTTTAAGATCCAGAGCGCACCTCAAAAGACCAATCGCCTTGCACCGCCGCATTGTCCCCGCACGTGATGCGCAAACCACACTTGTCAGCTTACCCATGATCAGGTCCAGAAAAGCCTATTGTGTTGGAGATTTTCGGGCGCCTGAAGCAGGTCTGACAGGCATGGCGCATCTGGTATCATTGCGCCATGCTAAATATACAGAATTTGACTTACCTTCAAGGCGGCATACCGCTATTTCAGCAGGTGAATTTACAAGCGTACTCCAACCAGCGCATCGGTCTGGTCGGCAAGAATGGCTGCGGAAAATCCACCCTGTTTCGCCTGATACGCGGCGAACTCAAACCCGATGGTGGCGAAATCTCGCTGCAATCAGGCAAGACGCTAGCCTTTGTCGAACAGGAAATCGCCAACTCCACGCTACCTGCGCTGGAATTCGTGCTTGATGGCGACGTTCAGCTACGCCAGTTGGAAAAGATCCTGGCAAGTGAACAACATGACGCCGCCTGGTTCGACGCGCAGCACCGCTATGAAGCCCTCGATGGCTATGCCGCCAAAGCCCGCGCAGCGCAGCTCCTGAATGGGCTGGGTTTCGCCAACGACACCCTGGAACGCCCGGTAACGAGTTTCTCCGGTGGCTGGCGGATGCGCCTCAACCTCGCCCGCGCACTGATGCATCGGGCTGATTTGCTGCTGCTCGACGAGCCCACCAACCATCTGGACCTGGAAGCCATCCTCTGGCTCGAGCAGTACCTGGCACGCTACCCCGGCAGCATTCTGCTGGTCTCTCACGACAGGGAATTTCTCAACGCCACCGTCAACCGCATCGCCCACGTACACGACTGCGTTATCGACAGTTATACCGGCGACTACGATGACTTCGAGCGCACCCGTGCCGAAAAAATCGTTCAGCAGAACCAGGCCTTCCAGACCCAACAGGCAAAGATCGCCCACCTTGAAGATTTCGTACGCCGCTTCAGCGCCAAGGCCACCAAAGCCAAACAGGCTCAAAGCCGTGTCAAGGCGCTGGAGCGGCTCACGCGTATTGCCCCGGCACATATCACCGACGGCCATTTCGAGCTGGAGATCGAGGCGCCGGAGCGCGGCCCAGATCTGCTACTGCGCGCCGAAAACATGGGCTTCGCCTATGGCGACAAGAACCTGTTCCAGAACGTCGATCTGGCACTGCGTGCCGGCGCACGCATCGCCCTGCTGGGGCCGAACGGCGCCGGCAAATCCACCCTGATCAAGCTGCTGGTTGGTGAACTCGAGCCTACTACGGGAAAGCTGGAAATCACCCCGGAGATCCGCATCGGCTACTTCGCCCAGCACCAACTGGAAAATCTGGACAGCGCGGCCACGCCGCTGCAGCACATGGAGCGGCTGGCACCCAAGGAAACCACGCTGACACTACGCACCTTTCTCGGCCGCTTCGGCCTGGCCGGAAACAGCGAGGACCGGCCGGTGGAAAGTTTTTCCGGCGGCGAAAAAAGCCGCCTTGCGCTGGCCCTGCTGGCCTGGCAAAAACCACATCTGCTGCTGCTCGACGAGCCCACCAACCATCTTGATCTGGACATGCGCGACGCCCTCACGCTGGCGCTGGAGGAATACACCGGCGCGGTGGTGCTGGTCTCCCACGACCGCAGCCTGATTCGCGCCGTAGCCGACGAGTTGTGGCTGATTGCCGACGGCGAAGCGAAGCTTTTTGACGGCGATCTGGAGGACTACAAAAACTGGATCGAAACCCGGCGACCACGCGAAACGGCTCAGGTACAGCAGGAAAAACCACGCGTGGATGCCGCGCCCAGGCCGAAGAAGAAGGCCCTGCTATCCAGACAGGCCAAGCTCGAAGCCGAGCTGGCAACTGTCCAGGCAGAACTTTCCGAAATCAACCACCAGCTAGCTGACCCGGCCACCTATGCCAAATGCTCCGGGGACGAAATCGGTCTTCTGAATACCCGGCATGAGAGCCTGGAAGCCAAAGCGGCGGAACTGGAGGAAAGCTGGCTGGAGCTGGAAATGGCGCTGGAAGAGGCGGTCTAGACCCTACTTGAACGGGAAGGCGATGATCGCCTTCGCCACCCACTGGTCACTGGCATTGTCGATTCCGTGGCCGATACCAAAATTGATGTCGAAGTCTTTCTTCTCGATATCCACCACGCCGTAGAGATAATGGGCACGCTCATTCGCCGGCAGGGAATGGTGCAGCGGTCCATACTCGCCGTAATACTCGAAACCGGCGTGCGTACCTTCGGACACCTTGCGCGTCACCTTCAACCCCGGCTCGAAATTGGGCTCACGGCTGACGTTGCTGGACAGGCTCATGTCCAGGATCGGGTTGAAGCTGACCAGCCAGTTCTCGGTGCGGTAGCCGATGATCGGCCGCAACTCCATGCCCCAGTAACTTTCCGACACGCGCCGGGTAGAATAGCCGACTTCGGTGTTGAGCCCCCAGAAGAAGGCCTCGCTCTCCTCGCGTGGCGCGATGAATTTTAGGCGGAAGCGCAGACCGTTATTATAGGTGTTACCGTCAGGACTAAACGCGAAAGGGACATACAGCCCCGCTTCCAGCGATTTGGTGATGCCGTAGGAAAACTCCGGCGTCACCTGCAGCATATGGTGGGCAGGCTTCTCGCCTTCAAACCCTGCCTGCCGGGCGCCATCGATGGCGTAATTCGCATGCAACTCCAGACCGAATTCGCCGGGATCATTCATCTCCTCGGTATAAACCTGAATTTCGTCCGGCGCGGCAAACCCGACTGGGGATATCAAAACGAGACCGGCTACGGCAACCAGGCTGCAAGTAATTTGTTTGAAGTTCATGACCAATCCATTTAAGTATGCGGATGAGAACCATTATCATCTAATCGGGAATGGATTGCAACGACTTCTTTTTTGCTCTGCCCGCCTCTTCTACTCGATCCACAAGAAGTGACGCCGCTTCACGCATAGCTAGTTCGACGCCAGCACCCTCCCCAGCCAGCGCAAAACAACCGTCGAAGCTTACCGACAGTTGCGCTTTCGCCTCCTCGGCAATACAGCCCGAAACCAGGCTCACCGGCACACCCTGGCGGTGCGCATGCTGCGCCACAACCCAGGGCGCCTTGCCCTGCAGGGTCTGGCTGTCGCTGCGACCTTCGCCGGTAATAACCCAGTCCGCATCCTCCAGCGCCGCATCCAGACCGAGTAGATGGCACACCGCCTCGGCGCCGGAATGGTAGTGCCCGCCGAGTAGCTGCAGGGCGTAACCCAGCCCACCTGCCGCACCGGTGCCAGGCTGAGACGACAGGAAACTGCCAAGCCAGCGATCGCCTGCCGCGCCAAAGCGTTGCAGACGCTCATCGAACCGGGCAATCTCGGCTGACAGAACGCCCTTCTGCGGGCCGAACACCGCGGTAGCGCCCTGCTCGCCGCAGAGAGGATTGATAACATCGGTGAGCAGATTAAGTTCGCAGTCGGCCAGGCGCGGATCGAGGCCGGAAAAATCGAATCGATGAACATTGGCCAAGCCGTGCAGTGTCGGCTCGACCGGAGTCCCGCTGCGATCCAGAAAGCGCACGCCGAGCGCGGCCAGCATGCCGACCCCGCCATCGTTGGTGGCACTGCCACCAAGGCCGATCCACAAACGACGCACACCCTGATCGAGGCATAACCGGATCAGTTCGCCGATGCCGCGTGTGCTGCGTTCGGCCACCGCCACTTCGCGCACGCCAGGCAGAGTCAGCCCCACCATCTGGGCCACTTCGATCAGCGCCGTGCCGGTCGCAAGGAGTGCGTAAGCAGCCTGTAGTGGATAGCCATGGGCGCCGGTAACTTCAGCCTCCAGACGCCTGCCACCGCAGGCAGCCAGTACCGCATCCAGCGTGCCCTCGCCACCATCGGCCATGGGCAACAGCCGGATTACTGCTTCCGGCCAGACCCGGCGAACTCCTTGTGCCATCGCTTGCGCAGCCGCCAACGCGCTGAGGCTACCCTTGAAGGAATCGGGAGCGATGGCGACGACCATTTCAGGTCACCCGATTCTGAGGCGCCCCGCGCACGAAGGCCTCGATGTTGGCTATCAGCTGGTCGGCCAGGATCTGCATCGCCTCGCGGCTGGCCCAGGCGATGTGGGGGGTGAGAATCAGATTGGGCATGTCGAGTTCGAGCAAGGGATTGCCTGCGCACGGAGGCTCCGCCGACAGCACATCGCATCCCGCTCCGGCAATGCGCCCCTCGCGTAGCGCCTCCGCCAGCGCATCTTCATCCACCACGCCGCCGCGCGCGGCATTGATAAGCAGAGCGGAGGGTTTCATCCGGTGGAGTTCGTCCACTCCGATCAGGTTACGGGTTGCCTCCGTCAGGGGTACGTGCAAAGTTACGATGTCACTCTCCGCCAGCACTTGTTCGAAGGGCACGAAACCAGGACGGACTTTGGTTACGCCCTGGTGCTCGGCAAACAACACCTGCATTCCAAAGGCTTTCGCCATCTCCGCCACCGCCTGCCCCAGTACACCGTGGCCGATGATGCCCAGAGTGCTGCCGTAGATATCGCGAACGGGATGGGTGAACAGACAGAACTGGTCGGATTGCTGCCACAACCCCCGCTGCAGGTCAGCGCGATAAGCCAGCAGGTTGCGACGCAGCGCCAGGATCATCATGAACACGTGTTCCGGCACCGCATGCACAGCGTAGTTGCGGATATTGGCGACGGCGATACCGTGCTCGCGGCACCAGTCCACATCGATGTTGTTGACGCCGGTGGAGGCCTCGGCGATCAGCTTGAGTTGCGGCAATTGCGCCAGGGTTTCTGCCCGCAGCGGCACCTTGTTGGTGATGACAATGGTGGCTTCCTTGAGTCGCTCGACGATCTCACCCGGCGCGGTAGTGGCGTATTCTTCCCATTGGTGGGGGAATGCCGGGCGACGAATTGTTGCCTCCAGCGTCGAGCGATCGAGAAAGACAATATTTTCCATGCTTCAATCCATACCAACATAACGGCAGTTGGTTTCGCGGATGAACAGCGTCGCCATCAGCCCCATCAGCGCGAACCCCAGCATCGTACCGAGACCGGCCTGGTAATCGGACAATTGATGCAGTGTCGCGCTCCCGCCCCGCGCCTGGGTGGCCCGGTCTATCATCCAGCCCGCCAGGGGCTGCAGGATGCCTGCGCCGAGAAACGCGCCGGTGTTCACCACGCTGGTGGCCATGCCGGAAAGGGCATGCTTGTTCACCTCCTTGGCGCAGGCCCAAGTCAGGGTAAAGCCCGATGCGCCCAGCCCCATCATCAGGAACAGTGCATATCCCATTGCTGGCGACATGCGCCAGCCGAACAGTAGCGGTAACCAGCTCAGGCAATACAGCAGAGCGCCAAAAATGATCACCGGCTTGCGTCGTCCGAGGCGGTCCGAAAGCGTGCCGACAAAGAATGCGCCTGCAGCAAACCCGAGTAGCAGCATGGACGTATGCGAAGTAGCAATGCCGCGTTCCATGCCGTAAACATCACGCAGGAACGGCACCGCCCATAGCCCGCCGAAGGCGAAGAACGAGCCAGATATCCCCATATTGACCCAGAAGCCTGGCCAGGTAGAGCGATTTCTCGCCACGACCACCAAGCCGTCGTACCAGTGGCCATCGTGCGACGGGTGAGCTGCCTTACCATCCAGCTCACGCATGGAAGGCAGTCCGGATTTGCCGGGATGGTCGCGCACCATCATCCACCCCAGCACGGCAACCCCCAGGGAAAGACCACCCACCACAACGAACACGGTACGCCAGGAGACAAACCCCAGCGCCCAGGCCAGCGGTGACGCAGCCAACAACGCGCCGATATTGCCCAGCAGGATAGACAGGCCGGTGAGCGTGGCAAAATGACGATCATGAAACCAGGCAGAATTGAGCTTGAGCAACGAAATGAAGGTGACCGACACCCCCAATCCGACCAGCAGACGCCCCACCGAGGCCACTGCCAGACTGTCCGCCAGCCCGAACAGGAGTGAACCCGCCCCCGCGACCACTCCGCCGATCGCGAGAATCCTGCGCGGGCCGAGGGTATCCACCATCACGCCGGTGGGGATCTGCATCACGGAATAAACGTAGAAATAAGTGGCTGCCAGCGCACCCAGTTCGGCGCCGCTCGCCTGGAAGGTCTGCTGCAGGTCGGTGGCAATTGCCGCCGGGGCAAAGCGGTGAAAGAAGGACAGGATATAAGCCAGCGCCACCAGACTGAACGCCGCCCAACGCAGGCGGAAGTAGTGAATTTTCTGAGTTGAGGTGAGCACGGCGCTATCCCTTCAGAACCGCGTCAAGAAAGCTTTGACGCTCACCCTCCAGGACATTGGCGATATCTTGCAATCCGTCGACGGGGATATCTCCCGCCAGTTTCCCCAATTTCTCGCGGCAAGCCGAATGGTAGGTCTCGAATGCAGCCAGCACCACCCCGGCCCGCAGCATTTTTTCCTGCTCCACTGTGGCCTGCGGTGCCGCACCGTCCAGCAGCTTCACCATGACATAGCGCGGCATGAATTTGGTGCCGCCGCCATCGGCCTTTCCAGCCAGTACCGGGCTGGTTTTGACGTAGACCACACCATCGAGCTCGAAGCGCTGGCCGATGGCCAAATCGTGAAATTTCATTTCAATCTAAGTTGTCGTGACAGAAAATTTACAGCACGTAGCGCGCCAGATCCTCGCTCCTGGCCAGCTCTTTCAGCTTACCGTCGACATAGGCGGCGTCGATGACAATGCTTTCTTCAACCTTGCGTCCGGCCTCGAAGGAAATTTCCTCGAGCAGCTTTTCCATCACGGTGTAGAGCCGCCGCGCGCCGATGTTCTCGGTTCTTTCGTTGACCTCGAAAGCGATTTCGGCCAGGCGCCTGATGGCGTCTGGCTTGAATTCCAGCCTGACTGACTCGGTGCCGAGCAAGGCTTCATACTGTTTGGTCAGGCAGGCATCGGTGTTAGTGAGTATCTGCTCGAAATCAGCCACAGTCAGGGAATCCAGCTCGACGCGTATGGGCAGCCGCCCTTGAAGTTCGGGGATGAGATCGGAGGGCTTGGCAAGATGGAAGGCGCCGCTGGCGATGAACAGGATGTGGTCGGTCTTGATCATGCCGTACTTGGTGGTAACGGTGGTGCCCTCGACCAGCGGCAGCAGGTCGCGCTGCACGCCCTGGCGCGACACGTCGGCGCCGGAAGACTCGGAGCGACTGGTGATCTTGTCGATTTCGTCGAGGAATACGATGCCGTTCTGTTCGACGTTCTGCACCGCATGGATTTTCATCTCCTCGTCATTGACCAGCTTCATCGCTTCTTCTTCGGTGAGCAGCTTCATCGCTTCAGCGATCTTCAACTTGCGCTGCCTGCGCTTGCTGCCACCGATATTCTGGAACATGCTCTGGATCTGCGAGGTCATTTCCTCCATGCCGGGCGGAGCCAGGATTTCCATGTGCGCCTGCGCGCCAGCCACTTCGATTTCGATTTCCTTGTCGTCGAGCTTGCCCTCACGCAGCATCTTGCGGAATTTCTGGCGAGTGGCGTTTTCCTCGCCCGCTTCTGCTTCGATGTCGCGAGCTGGCGGCAGCAACGCGTCGAGGATCCGCTCCTCGGCATGATCTTCTGCGCGATGGCGCACTTTGAGGGTTTCCTGCTCGCGGGTCTGCTTGATGGCCATTTCCACCAGGTCGCGGATGATGGAATCGACATCGCGTCCGACATAGCCTACCTCGGTAAACTTGGTCGCTTCCACCTTGATGAAGGGCGCATTGGCGAGCTTGGCCAGGCGACGGGCGATCTCGGTCTTGCCGACGCCGGTCGGCCCGATCATCAGAATATTTTTAGGTGTGATTTCGTGCCGCAACGGCTCGGCCACCTGCTGCCTGCGCCAACGGTTGCGCAGGGCAATGGCGACGGCGCGCTTGGCAGCATGCTGGCCGATGATGTGCTTGTCCAGTTCGTGGACGATTTCCTGAGGAGTCATTTGGGTCATGGTTCGTTGCGCTCACAGTGAAGAGTAATGGGGAATGGGTGATGAGCGTGGGTGGGATTACCCATTACCCATCCCTCATTGTCCATTACTCCAGTGTTTCAATCACATGGTTCTTATTAGTGTAGATGCACAGGTCGGCTGCGATGGTCAGCGCTTTTTTGACGATCTCTTCCGGTGGCAGGTCAGTGTAGTCGAGCAGGGCGCGCGCCGCGCTCTGGGCGTAAGGGCCACCGCTACCGATGGCTACCAGACCATACTCTGGCTCCAGCACATCGCCGTTGCCGGTGATAATCAGCGAGGTCTCATGGTCGGCAACCGCCAGCATGGCTTCAAGCCGGCGCAGGATGCGGTCGGTACGCCAGTCCTTGGCCAGTTCCACTGCAGAGCGCAGCAGATGCCCCTGGTGCTTATCCAGCTTGGCCTCGAAACGCTCGAACAGGGTGAAAGCATCCGCCGTACCGCCGGCGAACCCGGCCAGAATCTTGTCGTGGTGGATGCGGCGCACCTTGCGCGCGGTGGCCTTGACCACGATATTGCCGAGGGTCACCTGTCCATCGCCGCCGAGCGCAACCTGATTACCGCGCCGTACCGAGAGGATGGTGGTGCCGTGAAATTGCTCCATGATTTTTCTCCGCAGAATGATCCCATTGTAGTGGGTTGATGCATAACGGGCTGGCGGAACAAAGAACAGCCAGGATCAGCTGACTTTTCTATTCAGGATGTCGGCGAACTGGTCGACGCCCATGACTCCGAACAGAGCGCGGATCATTTCATTGGCATTACGGACCCGCAATTTCTTGCCTCCACAGTTCAATCCAACCAGTACACCAACGAAATCTCCGATACTAACGAAATCCACGCGAGATACATCGGCCATATCCAGGTAAACCTCGCTGCGCGAGGCGGCAAAACTTTTCAGCTCCTGCAGTTGCTGGGCACTATCAGCCGAAATCACGCCGCTCATGAAAAATGTGTCCTCATCATGAGGCAGTTCATCCGGCGCATCGACCATTACCACCGCAACCGGCTGCCGGCATTGGGGCATGGCCTCCCAGGACGGCGGCGACACTTCGAAAGTGATGGCGTACTCCACCGCCAAATCCTCGAATTCAGTCTCCATGCCTTGGCACTGATAGAGGTTGAGCAACAGCTGCCAGTGGGCCTGCTCATCCTCGCTGCCCTGCCCAAGCAAAGCCTTGAGCAACTCCGTTACGTGCGGAACGCTGATCGGGGTGATTTTCTTCCCGCTCTTTTTCAAACTCTGCAGGGTCTCCACCAGGCGACGACTGCCCGAGGCGTCCAACCCCTCCAGCCGGGCAAAGTCCAGCCGCAGACCAGCACCCTTCTGCGCAACCTGCTCCAGATTCAGAAACAGGGAATCCTTGTCTCCCTGCAAAATGCCGGTAAGGGCAACATAGCCTTCAACGGCAGCCCCTCCTCCCGCTTTGGGTTTTTCAGTCTGGGCGCCCGGCACCTTATCATCGCTCCAGGTCGGTGCACTGCGCTCGAACTTGACAACAAACTCCAGCGCAAGCTCTTCGAAGAGTGCCTTCTTGCCCTGGATCTGGTAAATATCGAACAACATCATCCAGGGCTTGATTTCTTTTCTTTCGGCATTGTTCTTGACGAAATCCAGCAGTAGCGCGGCAGCTTGATCGGGGTGGTCGCTGGCATAGAGAATTGCCGCCTCCTCAACCGCCGAATACATTTCGGCGGTTTCTACAGCTCCAGCACTCCCTATCGTATTCGTTTCGGTTTGAGGCGGCGGAGGTGAAGAAACTGTCGTCGGATTGGGCGCAAATGCCGGTTGCGGCGCCAAAGCAACTGTCTTGGGCTGCATGGTCGGGGTTGCAAGCGGAGTTTCCTGCGGGCGGGGATTGGCAGCGGGCTTGGCGGCAACAGGCGCACGAGACTTGGCCTGCGACGTTTCTTCTGGCTTCTTGCGAAAAAATGAAAACACCACTGCGGGTCAACCAGGTTTATTTATAAGTGAACCATTATAAGGCTGCTCACCATCATGAGCAATAAGGGAAAATCCCTATTTGGCAACGCTTCTGGACAGGTCGGGACCCAAACTGTAGGCTGCAATTCCAACCAGCGCCAAAGTCCACACCACTACTGCGCCAGAAGGCAAGTCGAACAATACCGAAAGCCCCAGCCCCAGGATGTAGCCTGCTGCGCCGACAGCATAGCCCACCGCCAGCCGGATGCGGTGCGGATAAAGGCGGCAAGCCAGCGCCGGAACAATCAGGCTGGCGAACACCAGGTACACGCCGACCAACTGCACCGAGGTGGTGACGGCGAAGGCGAACAAGCCGTAGAATCCAAATCGCCCGAGCCTGTCTCTCAACCCGAACCACAGAATCAGGATGACGGCTGCCAGGGCAGCCACCGGCAACAACTGCGCCGTGCTCACCCACAGAATCTGGCCTGCCAGCAAATCCCTGAGATGTTCGCCGCCATGCGGATTGTTGGCCACCAGCAACATTCCGCCACTGGCCGCCAACACGAACAGCACACCGATCAGTGCCTCCTGCACGTCCGGCCAGCGCCTTTCTGTCCAGGTCAGCAGCAACGCGCCGAGCAGGGCGGCAGATACTGCGGCAACCTGCGCCACCCAGCCTTCCGGCTCGAAGCCGAAAAGGTCCGCCGCGATGACCCCAAGGGTGGCGATCTGCGCAATCGCCAGGTCGATGAACACAATTCCGCGGGACAGCACCTGCATCCCCATCGGCACATGGGTTGCCAGAACCAGCAGGCCGGCCAGAAAGGCTGGAACGAGGATGGAAAGACTGAGCGCGTCGAAGTTCATGGTTTGATTCCTTTATTTACCGCAAAGGACGCAAAGGTACGCAAAGGAAAAACAAGATTTTGAATTACCTTGCGTACCTTTGCGTCCTTCGCGGTGAACACGATTTATTTAAGCGCCGCCAAAAGTTTCTGCACCGTATCGTCGAACAGCCCGAACAAATCCTTCGCCCGTTCCGAACCACCAACGCTAAAGGGCAGCGCCACTGCCGGGATTTTCGCCCGCTCCGTCAGCCACTCGGAGGCGCGCGCATCATTGTAGGCAGCGCGTATCACCATTTTCGCCGGCTGTCGCTGTAGCTGCCCGAGCAACCCGGACAGGTAGGTACTGCTCGGCTCGACGCCGGGCTTCGGTTCCAGCGCAGCCACCTGCTTCAGCCCCAGCCAGTTCTCCAGGTAGGGAAACCCTTTGTGCTGGACGACAACAGGAATTCCCTTGAGGGGCGCAGCCAGTTTTTCCCAGTTGGCGATGGCCGTTTTCCAGCGTGCTGCAAACTGGATATGGCGCTGCCGGTAATAATCGGCGTTGGCAACATCGATCTCGGCCAGGCGTTTTGCCAATGCCTCCGCCACCAGCGTGATATTGCGCGGGTCGGTCTGGATGTGCGGATTGCCACCCGGATGCACGTCGCCCTCGGCACGGTCGAGGCGGGTGGGAATTTCAAGCATGCGCACGTAATGCGCCGCCTCGAAATAACCGGGCTGCCCTGGCTGGATCTTCGGATTGCCGGTCTGGCGCAACAAAATAGGCAGCCAGCCGACCTCCAGCTCCGCCCCGGTGCAGACCAGCACGTCGGCACCACGGGCGCGCGCCATCAGGCTGGGCTTGGCTTCGACGCGGTGAGGATCCTGCAGGGCGTTGGTGGCGTTGTACACGGACACCTTGTCGCCACCCAGCTCCTGCGCCAGCGCACCCCACTCCGGCTCGCAGGCGAGGATATTGAGGGCGGCGAAGGCAGGAATGGACAATAACGCCAGCAGTCCGCCAGACAGCCATTTCATCGGTTTTGCTAAATTCATGCCAATTCTCCTAATACTTGTGCGCGCCATGGGCGCCCAGGCTCATTTTGTATTGCAGGAACATCTGATTGTCGGTCACCTCGGGACGGGATTTGTCCTGCGCGAATTGCAGGCGGAAGCGCGAAAACTCGCTCGGGCTGTAATCGAACATCAGGCTGTTCTTCGACGGCTTGTAGGCGGCGAATGCCGGCAGATCCGCTGCAACCAGAGTGCCATTGTCGATCAGGCCGATGCTGGCCGCGCCGCTGTCGAGGCGTTCGGTACGTAGCCCCATCCGCCAGCGCGGCATGAACTGGTAAACGCCCTGCAAGTACCAGCCGGATTGTGCCGAAGCATAGCGGTCGGTGTTGTTGGCGGTATTTACATCATAGGTCAGGTCGCCGTCTTCATGGCGGCGGAAATATTCTCCCTGCAGCTTGAAGTTGGTGTAGACCGGGTTACCGTTGGGCGACCATTTCCACACCAAGTCGGCAATCTCCAGCCGGCTGTTGCCGCTGAAGCTGTTGGTGACGCCGGCGCCAGTGCTGTCGATGTCGTCGTAAGCTCGATTTTGGGGTGAGGTGCGCATCAGCGAGAGTCCGGCGCGCCAGCTGTGGCTGGCGCCGACATCGCCGCCGAGATGGGCAAACAGCGTCGCCGAGCCACTGCCATTCTTGGCGCGGTTGCTGGCTGGGAAGTTGCTGCCGCGCCCGACCTCTGCGCCGAGTTCGACGAAGAGATCCGTCGGCGCAACCCATTTCAGCTGAACGCCCTCGTCCTTGAACTGGCCACCGAAGAACGCCTGGTAGGCAAGCGGCGCATCGGCAAAGTCCCAGGTGTGGGCATGTCGCTCGTTGAGGTAGCCGACCCCCGAATAAAAGCGTCCGCCCTTGAGGGTGAAACCGTTGCCCAGACCCAAGCTCTGCACGAAAGCCTCTTCCACCGCCACGGTATCTTCCGGCGTGACGGCGAGGGTGAACTGGCCGCGCAGATGGGGGTCGATGTTAGCAGCGACGACCAGCTCGGACTCGCCCAGGCTGAAGCCGCGCTGCCCCGGACCGATTTCACCACCGTTCGGTAGGAAACCGCCGATCCGGTAATGAGCCGGGTCTTGCGAGAGATTGGCGTAAGTGCCGGAGAGTATCAGCGAAATCTCGGGGTTGAAGGCGCTGCTCGCAAGTGCTGAGTGCTGAGTGCTGGGTCCTGAGTTCTGAGCGTCGGAAGGACGACTCAGGACTTTCTCCTCAGCACTCAGGACTGCCTTTTCTTCAGCCTGTTGCAGACGCTTTTCCAGGGACTGGATGCGCACTTCGTAGCTTTCCTTCATCTGTTTGATCTGCTCGCGGATTTGCGCCAGTTCGGCGCTGTCGGCGGCTTGCGCGCCCAGAGGCACTGCAAGGGCGAGCGCGATGCTCGCCGCAAGGGTTTTGCGTTTGAATGACATGACAACCTCGTAAAAAAATCAAAGCTTGTCCCCGCATGATGCAAGCAGGGAGCGGCAACCGGCTTTTAGGCCGGTTAGCGAAACAACATATGATTGATTCTAGGCGAGGCGGGGCGGAGCGCGGGAAAGGTAAGTGCGAAGCGGTGCGGAAAAGAACAGGAGAAAAAATACCGCGGCAAGGATGGCGGTCGTTCCCGGGGCAGCGAAAACCGGCGGCGATGACGCAGCCGCGCCGCCGATACCGGCATAGACTATGCACTTGTCGCAGGCCGACGAGTGGGGCAAGTGCTTTTCCTGCTGCGACTGCGCCGGCACGCTGTCTGCGAAGTGCGACAATGCGTGCAAAGCCGCGCCCTGCTGGGCGAAGAGCAGGGCAAGGGCAAGCCACAGGGAAAATAACAGACGAGAATTCATTGTCTTATCATCACGCAAGCAGATGAAAGGTGTCAAGGTTTCTTCTTCGCGCGTGGATGAGCGGCATCGTAAGCCTTCGCAAGATGCTGACAACATGCTGCGTAGCAGCCTGTTGCGGCAAAGACTAATGTTCGCGAAGCTAACGTTATGTCGGAGTCACAACATGCTGCGTAGCAGCCTGTTGCGGCGACGGCTAACATTCGCGGAGCGGATGTTAAGCCGCAATAGCGGCGGCCAAAGCCAAAATCCAGATGCTACTTCTTTTTTGCACGAGGATGAGCGGCATCATAAACTTTGGCAAGATGCTGAAAATCCAGGTGCGTATACACCTGCGTGGTGGAAATATTCGCATGTCCAAGCATTTCCTGCACCGCGCGCAGGTCGCCACTGGACTGCAATACATGGCTGGCGAAGGAATGGCGCAACACATGCGGATGCACTTCCGCCGAAATGCCCAGCTTGAGAGCCCATTGCTTGACACGGTACTGTACGGCGCGTGGCGTCAAGCGAGTCCCATTTTTGCCCACAAACAATGCGTATTCTTCGGGCCTGACGAGCTTTTCCCGCTCCGGCAGCCAGTGCCGGACCGCCTCCAGAGCGAAACGCCCCACCGGCACTTCACGGGTCTTGCCGCCCTTGCCGGTGACCCGCACCATGCCGGCGACAAGATCGATCTGGCTGAGCGGCAGATTGACGAGTTCGGAAAGGCGCAGGCCGGATGAATAGAACAGCTCGAACATCGCCTTGTCGCGCAGAGCGAGAGGGTCGTCCTCTGTGGGGATTTCCATCAGACGGACAGCTTCGTCCGGCGACAACGCCTGCGGCAGTGCTTTGACGGATTTCGGGGCGCGCATGCCGGCACAGGGGTTGCTGGCAAAACCGTGGTCGCGGGCAAGCCAGGCATAGAAACCCCGCCAGGCGGAAAGCATGCGCGCCAGCGTTTTGCCGCCCAGGCCGCGGCCATGCAATTGCGCGATAAAGCGCCGAATCTGGTGGACTTGCAGCTGATCAAGAGGGATTTCGCCTGCCAGCTTCAGCAACTCGGTCACGTCGCGGCCGTAGTTGCTGCAGGTCAGGGGAGATAGGCGGCGCTCGCTGGCGAGATGACCGAGAAAGCCTTGCAGATAAGTCGCGCCTGAGCTCATGGAGTCTCTCTCAAAAAAGCTATTGAACCGCGGAGGGCGCGGAGGACGCAGAGTAATTCAAAAGCGTACATGCCCGTCGATGTGTGCTCCCCAAGAGGGACGTTCGGCGTAGGCTTCTGGTCCTGCTTTTCCCCTGCGTCCTCCGCGTCCTCTGCGTCCTCTGCGGTAAAACGCCGTTTTCTACTTCAGGTAGCGTAGCAGCGCGGCGCTGACCAGTTCGCCCAGGCGTTTCAGGTAGAGCGTGCCCATCTCCGGGTAGAAACGCTGCACATCTTCGCTGGCCAGGGCGAGCAGGCCGAAGGACTGTTCCGAGCGCATCGCCACATAGGCGAAGGAGCGCAGATTAGGCCCGGCCTCGCCGAACCAGGAAGGCGCTTCCTCAAGCAACTGCGGGCCGCATTTCGGCGTAATCAGCTCGTCGGCGAAGGCGCACATTTCGATCGTCGCCCCCATAAATTCCGGGCGTGCCGGCAGATCTGCGCCGGCCCAGATGCGAATCGCCACGTGAGGCACGTCGAAATCCTCGCGCAGGTTGAAATAAGCCGTGTTCAGCGCACTGTCCAGATCGCGCGCACCGAGCAGCGACAGGCTGAGGCGGTGCATTTTTTCGCTGATGGCGTCATTTTCCTCACCGAACTGGATCAACTCCCGCAGCTTGGTTTCGAGCAAACGGTTCTTGTCGCGCAGCGCCAGTTGCTGGCGCTCGGCGATGGATATCGCCCGGCCCCCGTGGGGGTGGGGGATAAACACTTCCGCCAGCAGCGCGGAATGTTGTTCAAAAAACTCCGGATTTTCATGTAAATACTGCGCGACCGCTTCCGAATTCATGCTTCTTTTCTCCCCTTGTTCATAAATTAATTTCGCCTTCGAATACCGTCACTGCCGGGCCGGTCATCCTGACTGGATGCCCCTCTCCTTCCCAGCGGATGATCAAATCTCCGCCCCGGGTTGTCACCCGCACCTCGTCATCCAGCAATCCGCGCATGATCCCCGCCACCACTGCGGCACAGGCGCCAGTGCCACAAGCCAGGGTTTCGCCGGCGCCGCGCTCGTAAACCCGCAACTTGATGCGGCCACGGTCGAGTACCTGCATGAAGCCTGCGTTAACCCGTGCTGGAAAGCTCGGGTGGCTTTCGATCTGCGGCCCCTCCACGGCAACCGCCGCGCCATCGGCATCTTCCACCCACTGTACCGCATGAGGGTTACCCATGGACAGCACGCTGACTTCGGCGAGTTTACCTTCCAGGCCGAGTAAATAGGTGAGCGCACGTTTTTCTGCAATGAACGGGACTTCAGCCGGTTCAAAGCGCGGCACGCCCATGTTTACCGTCGCCTGACCATTTGGCTCAAGTCGCGGTACGATGATGCCGGAAGCCGTTTCCACACGAATTTCGGTTTTCGGGCTCAGCGCTTTGTCGTGCACGAAGCGCACGAAGCAGCGCGCGCCGTTGCCGCACTGCTCGACCTCGCCGCCGTCAGCATTGAAGATACGATAACGGAAATCCGCGTCGGGCCGAGTGGCTCGTTCCACCAGCAAAATCTGGTCGCAACCGATGCCGAAATGGCGATCAGCGATGAACTGGAACTGGGCCGGACTCAAATTCACGCTTTGCGAAATCGCGTCGAACACCACGAAATCGTTGCCGAGGCCGTGCATTTTGGTAAATTTCAGGAGCATAAAACCACGTAATCCTTGTAGATGCAGCGATCCATCACCACCATCATGCCGGCGGCGCGAGCCCGCTCTGCGGCGGCCTCGTTGACGATACCTTCCTGGATCCAGATTGCCGGCAATTGTAAGGCAATACATTCATCAACAATAGCGTCCAGATATTCTGCGGCACGAAACACGTCCACCAGATCGATTGACCCCGGGACGTCGCGCAAGGACGCGTAGGCCTTCTGCCCCAGAACCTCGGCAATGGCAGGGCGCACCGGGATGATATTGAAGCCGAAACCCTGCATCGCCTTCGCCACGAAATAACTCGGTCGATCAGGTTTGGGAGATAGCCCGAGCACGGCGATATTTTTGATTTTTTTCAGAAGGGTGCGGATGGACTCATCGTCCGGATTCTGGAAACTCACAAATTTCCCCATATCAACAAATGGCGATCACTCACCGCTTCTACGCGAAACCCGAATAAGCTGGCGTTATACAGCTGAGCCCGCACTTCCTCCGGGCGATAGGCTGCCAGCAATGAATTGTGGAAGTCCCGGCGCAGCACCGGCGGTGCCTCGCCGGCATAACGCCCGGCAAGCTGACCCGCCTCTGCGAACGAGGCCGGCCGCATCAAATCCATGACCATCACGGGCGCGCCGGGCTTCGCCGTCTGTTTGACAGTTTCCCACAGCACAGCCGGATCGTCGAGATGATGCAACAGACTATTGCTGATGACCGCATTGAATTGCAGCGCTGCCAGACTCTCATCCGGCAAATAACTCTGCACCAGCTGCAGGCGTTCAGCCAGACCAGCCTCGCGCACCGCCGCGTATCCGCGTTGCAGCATGGCAGCGGAGGCATCCACACCGGTCAGAATCGCATCGGGGTATGCCTTGCAGAAACGAATGCCAACATCTGCCGGGCCACACCCCAGGTCAAGCACGCGCCCGGCGACGAAATCGCGAAAAAGACGGCGAAAATGAGCGACGAAGGCATTGTGCGGCTCGGAAAAGTCCGCACTGGCATAGGCCTCGGCCTGCTCCGGGTCATCCATCAATTCGGGTTCGGGAATGCGTTCCATCATTTTTCTCAAAGCAATCGAACCGCAGAGGACGCGGAGGACGCCGAGGAATTCAAAAGCTTGAAGTAAGAAATGCACTCGCCCAATGGACGGCTCAGCATAGCTTGGCAATGCCCTGTTTTACCTCTGCGTCCTCCGCGTCCTCTGCGGTTAATGCCTTTCAAGTTCATGGGTAAAACTTCTTTTCCCCCGGCGGGCGGCTCTTGAAGCGCTTGTGCAACCAGAAATACTGCTCCGGCATTTCCCTTACCCGCTCCTCGATGAAGGCGTTCATGCGGCGGGTATCGTTTTCAACATCCTCGCCGGGGAAAGACTCCCAGGCAGGATAAAATTTCAGCACATAGCCTGCACCACCGGGAAGCTGGCGGGTAACGCAGGGCACCACCGCAGCACCGGTGATTTTCGCTACGCGCGATAGCGCGGTGATGGTGGCAGCAGGCACGCCGAAAAACGGTACAAACACGGCGTCGCGCGCGCCAAAATCCATGTCCGGCAGATAATAGAATGGCAAGCCCTTGCGCATTGCCCGCACTACTGGCTTGAGCCCGTCCTGACGCGATGCCATCGGCGAGTTGCCGAATCTTGTTCTCGAGTGCAGCAGCAGGGCGTCGAACAGCGGATTTTTCTGCCGGCTGTACATCGAAACCAGCGTATAGTCCGTAGTCAGCCTGACTCCACCCATGTCCAGCCCGACAAAGTGGGGAGCAAGCCAGATCACCGGCCGGTCGGCCACCGCCTGCCAATGCTCCAGCCCTTCGATACGGACCAGCTTCTGGATGCGCGACTTCGAAGACCACCACAGAATGCCACGCTCCAGTACGCTACGACCGAAGGCGCGAAAATGCCACCGTACCAGCCGTTCTCTTTCGGCATCAGTCATCTCCGGAAAGCACAGCCGCAGGTTGATGCGTGCCACCCGCCGGCGTTCGCTCCCCAGTGCGTAGAGCAGAAAACCGAAACCCGCGCCGAAACGGGCAAGCACGCATAGCGGCAAGAAATGCAGCAGCCAGATGAGGAAGATGCCTAAGCGAGCCATTGCAGATCAGTAATGAAATGAGTAATGGGTGATGACAGAAACCGGTTTGCTCATCGCTCATTACCCATCGCGCCCTTGGGCACTTTATAGCGGTTATAGCTCCACAGGTACTGCTCTGGTCTCCGCCGCACCAGGCTTTCGATCGCTGCATTGATGAAGCTGGCCGCGGCTACCGGCTCCGCCGGCATCCCCTCGGGCATCGGTTCCAGCCAAAGATCGAAGCCTTTGCCATGGGGCAGGCGGAAGGCGGCGGCGAGCACTACAGCCGCATCAGTGGAATGAACCAGACGGCCGACCAGAGTCATAGTGTAGGCCGGGCGACCGAAAAAATCGGCCCATACTCCCTCGCCTTGGCCCGGCACCTGGTCGGGCAGGATACCGATCGCCTCACCGCGGCGCAGCGCCTTGAACAGCGCCCGCACCCCACCCAAGTCGGTGGGGGCCAGCGTCACTTGGCCACGAATACGCCCGGCGTCGATCAGGGGTTGCAGCCACTTCAGCTTGGGCGGGCGGTAAAGCACGGTGATCGGGTGGCGGGCAGCATAATACAGGCTGGTGATCTCGAAACACCCCATATGCGGAGTCAGAAAAATCAGCCCCTTGCCGCGCGCTAGCGCCGCCTCGACATGCTCCCATCCATGACACTCCTTCAACAGCTGCAATGCCTGCTGTTCCTGGCGCAACCAGACGGCAGGCAGTTCCAGCACGCTCTTGCCCGCTTCGGCCACCGCCCGGCGCAATACTTTGCCGCAGGCGTCTGGCGCGCACACCCCACTGGCCGTCAGATTTTCCCGCATCCTCGCGGCATAGCGCCGGGAACCCAGATAGGTCGCCCAGCCTGCTGCCGCACCCAGAAAGTGCAGCAGCCAAAGCGGCAGATAAGCAAGAACACGCAGCAGGGTGGGCATCATCCTAAGGGCTCGTTAATGAATAACTTGAACATTCTGGCCGCACTGGCGGGTGCGCTGCTACGTTGCCGGTCGCTTGCATGGAACGGCCATGCGGCGCGCCCAGCGTCTTGCATCGCATCCCGCCAGCACACCCATATATTGTCCAAGTTATTCATTAACGAGCCCTGAAGTTTGACTAAAAGCCTTATAAAAAATAGAATTACTGCGCCGCCGTGTTAAAGACAACTTGCGGGCGGGATATAAATACGGCTAAAGCGTCGTCTGCTTCTTCCCCCAGAGCCGGCTTCGCCAGCGCATTACGGGGAAACATCTATCTTAGGAGCAGAAATGTTACACGAACACCTCTTTACTTCCGAATCCGTTTCCGAAGGCCATCCCGACAAAGTCGCCGACCAGATCTCCGATTCCGTCCTCGACGCCATTCTAGCGCATGACCCCAAAGCACGGGTAGCCTGCGAAACGCTGGTCAGCACCGGGCTGGTCGTTATCTCCGGCGAAATCACCACCCATGCGACCGTCAATTACATCGACGTTGCTCGCGAAGCGATCAAGCGTATCGGCTACAACAGCTCTGAAATCGGCTTCGACTACTACACCTGCGCCGTGCTCACCGCGATCAACCGGCAGTCGCCCGACATCGCCCAAGGCGTGAACCGCACCCCGGAAGAAGAGATGGACCAGGGCGCCGGCGACCAGGGCCTGATGTTCGGCTATGCTTGCGACGAAACGCCGCAGCTGATGCCGATGCCGATCCATTACGCACATCGGCTGATGCAGCGCCAGGCCGAACTGCGCAAGGACGGCCGCCTGCCCTGGCTGCGTCCCGACGCCAAGTCCCAGGTGACCATCCGCTATGTGGAAGGAAAGCCGGTGCATGTCGACACCGTGGTCATCTCCACTCAGCACCACCCCGACATTTCCCACGCCGAACTGTCTGAAGCGGTGATCGAGGAAATCGTCAAGCCGATCATCCCGGAAAATATGCGTGCCGGTGACATTCGCTACCTCATCAACCCCACCGGCCGCTTTGTGGTTGGCGGGCCTATGGGCGACTGCGGCCTGACCGGCCGCAAGATCATCGTCGACACCTACGGCGGTGCCGCGCACCACGGCGGGGGCGCCTTCTCCGGCAAGGACCCATCCAAGGTCGATCGTTCCGCTGCCTATGCCGGCCGCTATGTCGCGAAGAACATTGTTGCCGCCGGCCTGGCATCGAAATGCGAAGTACAAATCGCCTACGCCATCGGTGTCGCCAAGCCTGTCAGCATGATGGTCAACACCTTCGGCACCGGCAAGATCGCCGACGAGAAAATCGTCAAGCTGATCGAAGCCCACTTCGACCTGCGTCCGAAAGGCATCATCCAGTCGCTTGATCTGCTGCGACCGATTTATGCCAAGACCGCCGCTTACGGCCACTTCGGCCGTGAAGAGCCGGAGTTCACCTGGGAAGCTACAGATAAAGCGGAAGCGCTTAAGGCCGACGCCGGGTTGTAATTTCTGGTTTGGATTTAGAAGCCCCGTCTTGCGAACTAGGGGGTTGCTTAATCTGTTGACGATTCATCTGAAGCCCCCGTGCTTATTGGTATTGGGGACTTTTTCTTTGGAACTAATTTTCCAAAAAAGAAATTTGTACGAAAACCCAGCCCTGGCGCTGGATTCGCCGAGGCTTTCAACAGATTAAGCAACTGGCTAGTCTTGCGAAAGGCGGGGCTTTTTTATTCGCTATGCGCCGATGGGTGATGATGCGGCGGCTCCGCCACATGCTGAGTCTGTACCGCTGCGTGGTGGTGCAGTTCCTCATGGGTGTGGGGCAAAGGCGTCGGTCGGCCAATGAAGTGCGGCAGCAGCGAACCCACCACCATACCCGCAGCGCTCAGCAATAAACCCGCCAAGTGTGGCGGCCAAACGGTATCGGGCTTGAGCCATTCCAGCAGCAGCCATGAAATCAGGCCGAAGGCGATCGCGAATAGCGCCCCCTGAGTGTTCGCACGTTTCCAGTATAGTCCGGCGACGAGCGGAATAAAGGCCGCCACCAGCGTTACCTTATAAGCATTCTCCACCATGCTGAAGATACTGGCTTTGGAATTCAGGGCGAACAGAGTCACGATGACGGCAAAGCACACCACCACGACGCGGATCAGCAGCAGGAAGCGGCGATCGCTCATTTCCTTGAACATCCCTTTCAGCACGTTCTCGGCAAAGGTCACCGAGGGTGCCAGCAAGGTGCCGCTGGCCGTACTCATGATGGCGGACAGCAGCGCGCCGAAAAACATCACCTGGGCGAAGAGCGGGGTGTGGTTGAGAATCAGGCTGGGCAGAACCTGCTGTGAATCGCTGTCGAGCAGCTTGCTTACCATGGCCGGATCGACCAGGGTCGCCGAGTAGGCGAGGAACATGGGAATGAAAGCGAACAGGAAATACAGGCTGCCTCCGGCTACCGCACCGCGCACGGCGGTGTCTTCGGTGCGCGCCGACATCACGCGCTGGAACACGTCCTGCTGCGGAATGGAGCCGAACATCATGGTCACCCAGGCGGCAATGAAGGCCAGAACGTCGCGGGTGTTGAGCTTGGGCCAAAACTCGAACTTTCCGGCCTCGGCAGCATGCTTCACTACCGCGCCCACGCCGCCTGTCAGGCCGCTGACGACGTAGCCGATGTAAAGCATGCCGAGCACGATCAGAATCATCTGGAAAAAATCGGTGAAGGCGACCGACCACATGCCGCCAAATAATGTGTAGACCAGCACAATGGCAGCACCGATGAGCATGCCTTCGGCGGGGGAGAGTGAACCCTGGCTCAAAAAGGAGAACACCAGCCCGAGCGCGGTAATCTGGGCAGAAACCCATCCCAGGTAGGAAACCACGATGCACAGGCTGGTAATGACCTCCACTGTACGGTTGTAGCGCGCCCGGTAGTAGTCGCCGATGGTGAGCAGATTCATGCGGTAGAGCTTGCGGGCGAAGAACAGGCCCACCAGGATCAAACACATGCTGGACCCGAATGGGTCAGACACGACCCCACCGAGACCTTCCTGGAGGAAGGTGGACGAGATGCCGAGTACCGTTTCGGAGCCGAACCAGGTGGCAAACACCGTTGCCGTAACGATGTAAAGCGGCAGACTACGGCCAGCAACGGCGTAATCCTTGGTGTTGTGGACGCGCGTGGCGGCGTAGAGGCCGATGCCGATGGAGACCAGCAGATAGATGGAGACGAACCAGATCAACACGATCGAATGCCAGCCGGTAGGTTAAGTTGGGAAATTATAGCAAAAAGACTAAAAAAATCGGCTGGTTTTCAGGCTTGTCCACGCATGTAGCGCAAGATCAAGTCTGAAACCGAGGGGGTCATGTGTAATCCACGGATCATCGTACTATCGTGGTTGTCCGTCAGAAAGATGAAGACCAACAGGGATTGATCAGAGGAATCTCTGAATGCGCTTTTCTATAGCTTCAAGCGTTTGACATAACCGATGCAAGCGGCTTTATCGCTTGCATCCGTGCGGATGGAATGGGTCAGGCGACGACGCGCAATTGCGCAGCATGCGTGAAAGCGGCTTACTTGTCGGGCGGTGATGATGCAGGAGGCGACGATGCGGGAGGCGAGCCACCTACCTTTTTGGCAACGGCATGAGCAGCGTTGCCGGTTGCCTCTACACCACGCTCGACGCCGCTTGCTGCCGCCTTCGCTCCACGTTCAATACCGCGGGCAGCCGCTTTCGCGCCGCGCTTAACTCCGCTTTCAGCAGCCTTTGCGCCGCGCTCAAGGGCTTTCTCCACCTTGACGATCACACCGGGCGTAGACCCGGTGGACGACTCGGCTGTTTCATTGGCGTCGGCCCAGGCCCCGGCGGTGCTCAGCAGCATGAGCGTTGCGATACAAAGGGGTATTTTGTGAAGAATCAATTTCATGGCAGGCAAGCCTTCGGTTCCAAGGTGAAATTATTTGTTCGATGTCCAACTTGATAATACAGGGACCCACCGGTCAGTACTATTGATAATAATGAAACGTGCTGACTTACACCAACCGAGTACTTGTCAGATCAGCCTGAATTTCCGAAGACAAACCTCGCTCTACCTTCCCTTTACAGCATTTCAATCACCCATTTCGTGACCGTACCGGTCGCATGGGCACACTGTTTGCCGCGGGCATCATCGAACGCCTTGTACTCTTCGGCATTCCACATGTCGTAAGTACGACCGGTAAATTGTTGCTGGAGTTCCGCACAGGTTATTCCGCCAAACTCCGCGCTGAAGCGCTCGACCAGTTCCTTGCTTTTTTTGAAGTTATTGATGCAGCGGCCCTTGTCGAGCTTGTCCCGGTCGCGGCCGAATTTGGCGCTGAGCGCCATCAGTCCGCCGGTCAATGCGCCACAGGTTCCTTGCGCCATCAGTCCGCCCCCGCCGGAAAGCCCGTGGCTGGCCTTGATAGTGCTGTCGTCGATGATCCCGACGGTTTCCTGCACGGTGGCGAGCACGCATTGCGGGCAACAGCCGTAATCCAGCTCGTATTGTTGCGCTTTCTCATAGGCCTGTTCGGCCAGCGCACGTTTTTCTTCCAGGGTCATATTGGGCCTCTCATTTCACCGGCCATGCCGGCACTTGCGACAGGTGCCAGATGTCGCGGTTATAGTCCAGGATGGTGCGGTCGCTGGAGAACTTGCCACTGGCGGCGGTATTGAGGATGCTCATGCGCGTCCAGTTTTCCTGATCGCGGTAAGCGCGCGCCACCTGCTGCTGCGCATCGATGTAACCGCGGAAGTCCGCTGCTGTCAGCCACGGGTCGTGAGGGCTGGTCACAGCGTGAATGATGGGGTCGAAGATGCCCGGCTCGAACAGGTTGAAATGGCCGCTTTCCAGCAATTGCATCACGCGGCGGAGGTCTTCGTCGGCGGCGATAATCGCGGCGGGATTGTAATTTGGTCTGGTGGCGTCCACCTCTTCGGCAGTGAGGCCGAACAGGAAGAAGTTTTCTGCGCCTGCTTCCTCGCGGATTTCTATATTGGCGCCGTCCAGCGTGCCGATGGTGAGCGCCCCGTTCATCATGAACTTCATGTTGCCGGTGCCGGAG
The DNA here is from genome assembly GCA_018823025.1 of Gammaproteobacteria bacterium. Lineage (GTDB taxonomy): Bacteria > Pseudomonadota > Gammaproteobacteria > Burkholderiales > Sulfuricellaceae > Sulfuricella. The sequence continues at coordinate 27,914 of JAHJJI010000112.1, forward strand.
GCTTCCTTGCCGGCAGTGGAAATCTGCTCCGACAGGTCGGTGCCTGGGCAGATCACCTCCATCGCCGACACCCGGTAATCAGTGAAGAAAGCCAGTTTCAGCAAGCCCTGCACGGCGGGATCTTCGTTGATCACTTTTGCCACCGAGGACACCAATTTGATGATGCACTTGGCGATCATGTAGCCAGGGGCGGCCTTGCCGCCGATCAGCACGCAGCGCGGCGTCCAGTCTGCCGTGTCACCACGCTTGATACGGTCGTAGAGGTGAATCACGTGCAGCACGTTGAGCAACTGCCTCTTGTATTCGTGGATGCGTTTCACCTGTACATCGAACAGTGCCTCCGTATCGAAGGCGATGCCGCAGTCGCGCTGCACCATCTCTGCCAGACGCGCCTTGTTAGCCTGCTTGACGGCGCGCCACTCGGCGCGAAATTTCGCCTTGTCAGCGTGGGGCGCGAGCTTACGCAACCGGGTCAGGTCGGTAACCCAGCCGTCACCGATGGTACGGGTAATCAGGTCGTTCAGGCCGGGGTTGCTCCAGGCCATCCAGCGGCGCGGGGTGACGCCATTGGTCTTGTTGTTGAACTTGCTCGGCCACATTTCGTAGAAATCATGGAATAGATGTAGCTGCAGCAGGTGCGAGTGCAATTCGGCCACACCATTGACCGATGCGCTCGATACTACGGCCAGATAGGCCATGCGTATCTGGGCTTCGCCCCCTTCCTCGATAATCGACATGCGCCGCTGTCGGGCGGTATCTCCCGGCCAGCGTTGCGCCACTTCGGCCAGGAAGCGGGCGTTGATTTCGTGAATGATGTCGAGCAGGCGCGGCAGCAGTCGGCCGAACATACTCACCGGCCAGCGTTCCAGCGCTTCCGGCAGCAGGGTATGGTTGGTGTAGGCAACAGTGTGGCTGGTGATGGCCCAGGCCTGATCCCAGTCCAGAAAGTGTTTGTCCATCAGCAGCCGCATCAGTTCCGGCACCGCACAGGTAGGGTGGGTGTCGTTGAGCTGGAAACAGTTCTTTTCGGCAAAATTTTCAAAATTGCTGCCATGGATGTTGACCCAGTTGCGCAGCACATCCTGCAAGCTCGCGGACGCCAGGAAGTACTGCTGGCGTAAACGCAGCTCCTTGCCGTTTTCGCTGGCGTCGTTGGGATAGAGCACCATGGTGATGTTTTCGGCGCCGTTCTTCGCTGCCACCGCTTCGGTGTAGCTGCCGGCATTGAATTCGGACAGGTCGAATTCGTCGGTAGCCGCCGCCGACCACAGGCGCAATGTATTGACAGTGCCGTTGCGGTAGCCGGGGATGGGGACATCGTAGGGCACCGCCACCACGTCCTGGGAATCCGTCCAGCGGGCGTACAGACGGCCGTCTCGATGATAGTATCTGGTGCAGCCGCCAAATTTGACCCGGACGGTATGCTCGGGACGCTCTATTTCCCAGGGATTGCCATCGCGGAGCCAGTGGTCAGGCTCTTCCAGCTGGCGACCGTTGTCGATTTTCTGGCGGAACATACCGTACTCGTAGCGGATGCCGTAACCCACTACCGGCAATTGCAGTGTCGCACAGCTGTCCAGGAAACAGGCCGCGAGGCGGCCCAGGCCACCGTTCCCCAAACCCGCATCGTGCTCCTGGTCGGCGATTTCCTCCAGCATCAGGCCCAAGTTCCGTAGCGCCTCCTCGGTCGGCTTGTCCACGTCAAGGTTCAGCATGGCATTGCCCAAGGCGCGGCCCATCAGGAATTCCAGCGACAGGTAATAGGTACGCTTGCAGTTTTGTTCTTCGTAGGCGTACTGGGTGCTCTTCCAGCGCTCCACCAGGCGGTCGCGCAACGACATCGAAAGTGAAGTGTAAACCTGGTAGGCCGCCAGACACATCTTGTCCTGCCCCAGTGTATGGCTGAAGTAGCGGATGAAATCATTGACGATGCTGTTGGCGTCCATGCCCAAGGCAGGCAGATCGGCAACGCCCGGCACAGGCTTGCTGATGATTAGCGGTACGGTATGAATGATAGTTTCTCCCTGGCGGGTAATGGGTTGTCGCAACGAATACGGGAATGACGCAGATTGCTCCAGTCTGCGTTCAGTTCGCAATGATTCGTGTGATTTCGGCGAAGAGTGTTATATGGCATTTTACTGATATTCGCCAATTGGATACAACCTTATTGAGGCTAACTTGCAAGATAAAGGATAAATAACATCCAGCTCAGACCGAACGAAAGTGGCGAAATATGCTGCGCAGCGGTATTCTTCGGGGTGTCGCGGAGGGAATCTATAGTGAATCGGAACACAACTGCTCTTATATTTCTTTTTCTGGGCATGATGGTTTATGGCTGTGCCAAGCAGGAACAGGCCGCGGAAGGCGTCCGGTCGGCGCGAGCGGTGAAGGTGGCGCTGGGCGTGCAATCGCATCAGGCCAATTATTCCGGCGAGGTGCGCGCGCGCTTTGAAACCGCGCTGGCATTTCGCGTCGGTGGCAAGATCGCCAAACGTCACGTCGAAGTGGGTAGCCTGGTAAAGGCGGGCCAGGTGCTGGCCGAACTCGACCCTCAGGATCTCCGGCTGGCCGAAGCGGCAAGCCGCGCCCAGCTGGCCGCCGCGCGGGCGGATTTCGAGCTGTCCGAGCGCGACCTCAAGCGTTACACCGATCTGCTGGAAAAGAAATTCATCAGCCTCGCCGATTACGAGCGCCGCAAGAATCTGTTCGACACTGCCAAAGCTCGGTTTTCCCAGGTCAAGGCACAGCATGAGGTTAGCGCCAATCAGGCGGGTTATGGCCAGTTGCGCGCGGATCACGATGGCGTGATCGTGAGCATCGAAGCCGAGGCCGGGCAGGTGGTGGCGATGGGTCAGCCGGTAATGCGCCTGGCCCGACCGCAGGAAAAAGAGGTGGTTATCAGCGTGCCGGAAAATCGCCTGGCCGAGCTGCGCGCCGCGCAGGATATCCGCATCAGCCTGTGGGCCGAGCCGGGCAAAATGTATCGCGGCAAGGTACGGGAAATATCGCCTGCCGCCGATCCGGTGACGCGCACCTATACTGCCAAAGTAACCGTGCTGGATGCCGTGCCGGCCATGCAGCTCGGCATGACCGCCAATGTCCTGCTGGGGGGCGACTCGGCGACGCCGGCGGCGGAGTTGCCGCTAACTGCGCTATACCAGCAGAGCGGTGGGCCGGCCGTCTGGCTGGTCGAACCGGCCAGCGGCAAGGTGCGGCTTATGCCGGTCACCGTGGGGGAGTACCGGGAGACAACCTTTACCGTTCTGTCCGGCCTGAAGGATGGCGACAGCGTGGTCAGTGCCGGCGTGCACAAGCTGGTGCCGGGCCAGCAGGTGCGGGTGGTCCAGTGATAGCAACAATGCCAACCACAGAGGCACAGAGGAAAAGCAATAATGAAGTGTAAGTGCAGGGCTTTTGAGAAAACGTCTTTCCTTAGATTCTCTCTGTGCCTCTGTGTCTCTGTGGTGAGGTTTTAAATCATGAGCCGCTTCAATCTTTCCGAATGGTCGCTCAAACACCAGTCGCTGGTGCTGTACCTGCTCATCGTCTTGATGATCGCGGGTTTCTTTGCTTACACCAAGCTGGGGCGTGCGGAAGACCCCGACTTCACATTCAAGATCATGGTAATGCGGGTCTATTGGCCCGGAGCCACGGCGCACGAAGTAGAGCAGCAGGTCACCGACAGGCTGGAAAAGAAGTTGCAGGAAGTGCCCTGGCTCGACTTCGTGCGCAGCTACTCCAAGCCGGGAGAGGCGCTGATTTTCGTCATCCTGCGTGATTACACGCCGCCCAAGCAGGTACCGGAGGTGTGGTATCAGGTGCGCAAAAAGATCGGCGACATCCGGGACAACCTGCCGAAAGGCGTGCGCGGACCCTATTTCAACGATGAATTCGGCGACACCTACGGCAATATTTACGCTTTCACCGCCGACGGCTTTACCCATGCAGAGCTGCGCGACTACGTCGAGCAGGCGCGCCAGGATGTCCTGAGCGTCCCCGGCGTGGGCAAGGCGGAGTTGCTGGGCGTGCAGCCGGAAAAAGTCTACATCGAGGTCTCCCACAAAAAACTCGCCAGCCTGGGCATCGACCCGATGCTGATCGCCGCCACCCTGGAAAAACAGAACACCCTGAGCCCGGCCGGCAGCATCGAAACCGACAGCGACCGCATCAACCTGCGCGTGTCGGGCGATTTCGAATCGGTAGAGAGCATCCGCGACATCGGCCTGCGCGCCAATGGCCGCCTGCTCCGGCTCGGCGATATCGCCCGGGTTTACCGCGGCTATGCTGATCCGCCAGCACCGAAAGTGCGCTTCATGGGCCAGGAAGCCATCGCGCTAGGGGTGTCGATGGAAAAAGGCGGCAACGTAATGGATTTGGGCGCAGGCCTGGATGGCGCCCTGGCGCACATCCAGGCGCACCTGCCAGTGGGCATCGAAGTGCATCGAGTGTCCGATCAACCGGGAGTGGTGAAGCGCTCCATCAACGAATTCATGAAGTCGCTGCTGGAGGCGGTGGCAATCGTTCTGGCCGTGAGCTTTCTCACCCTGGGGTTCCGCACCGGCCTGGTAGTGGCGCTCACCATCCCGCTTACGCTGGCAATTACCTTCCTGCTGATGAAGGCTTTCGGAATCGACCTGCAGCGGATTTCGCTGGGTGCGTTGATCATCGCGCTGGGCCTGATGGTGGATGATGCCATCATCGCCGTAGAAATGATGGCGGTGAAGATGGAACAAGGATGGGAAAGGACCAAAGCAGCCTCCTTCGTCTACACATCGACTGCATTCCCGATGCTGACCGGCACCCTGATTACCGCCGCCGGTTTTCTGCCGGTGGGCTTCGCCAAGTCGGCGGCGGGCGAATACACCTTTTCGATTTTCGCCGTGGTGGGGATTGCCCTGATCGTGTCCTGGATCGTAGCGGTGGTGTTCACGCCCTATCTCGGCTACAAACTGCTGCCGGATTACAAGGCTCACCCCACGCATGGCCACGATGTTTATCAGAAGCCTTTCTACGTGCGCTTCCGCAAGCTGGTGACCTGGTGCGTGGACCGCCGCAAGACGGTGATTGTCGCTACGCTGGCGATTTTCGTCCTGGCCCTTTTCGGCTTCCGTTTCGTCGAACAGCAGTTCTTCCCTTCGTCGAATCGGCCTGAATTGCTGGTTGATCTGTGGCTGCCGGAGGGCTCCTCTCTCAAGGCCACCGAAGAGGAAGTAAAAAAACTGGAGAAGCACCTTGCCGGTGACAAAAATATCGTCAACTTCGTCAGCTATGTCGGCAACGGCTCGCCACGCTTCTACCTGCCGCTGGACCAGCAGATGGCCCACGCCAATTTCGCCCAGTTCGTGGTGATGACCCAGGACAAAGAGGTGCGCGAAGCGGTACGGACCCGGTTGCTCCAGCTGTTTCAGACCGATTTCCTGTCGCTGCGCGGGCGCGTCAGCCGCCTGGAGAACGGGCCGCCTGTCGGCTTCCCGGTCCAGTTCCGGGTACTCGGCCCCGATCCCGAGGTACTGCGCGCGATCAGCGCCGAGGTGGCGACGGTGATGCGCGCCAACCCGCACGCCAAGGATGTCCATCCCGACTGGAACGAGATGGTCAAGGTAGTGAAGCTCGACGTCGACCAGGACAAGGCGCGCGCCCTGGGCATCAGTTCGCAGGAACTCTCCAACTTCCTCAATTCGATCCTGTCCGGCTACAGCGTGACCTACTATCGTGAACGCGACCAGTTGATCGAAGTGCTGGCGCGGGCGGAGGCTGTCGAACGCCTCAATCCGGCGGCCCTCAAGGATATCAACATCTACACCCATGATGGGCGGCATGTACCGCTGGCCCAGATAGCCCATATCAGCTACGAGTTCGAGGAAGGCATCATCTGGCGGCGCGACCGCGTACGAGTGATTTCTGTGCGCGCCGACGTGGTCGGCAACGCTCAGGCGCCCGCAGTAACCAAGGAAATCGAACCGAAACTGGAGGTGATCCGCAGCAAACTGCCGCCGGGCTATCGCCTGGAGACCGGTGGTACGGTAGAGGAAAGCGGAAAGGCCGAGGCGTCGATCAAGGCAGTGGTGCCGATGATGCTGATTACCGTGATGACGCTGCTGATGATCCAGCTGAAGAGCTTCCGCCGCATGATTCTGGTGCTGCTCACAGCCCCCTTGGGCCTGATCGGCGTGGCGCTGGCACTGCTGGTATTTCAGCTGCCGTTCGGCTTCGTCGCCAACCTGGGCTTCATTGCCCTGGGCGGCATGATCATGCGCAATTCGGTGATCCTGGTGGACCAGATCGATCAGGATATTCATGCCGGGCACCCGCCCCGTGAGGCAATCATCGAGTCGGCGGTGCGCCGCTTCCGGCCCATCATGCTGACTGCGGCAGCGGCAATCCTGGCCATGATCCCGCTCACCTTCAGCACCTTCTGGGGGCCGATGGCAGCGGCCATCATGGGCGGGTTGTTCGTCGCTACGATGTTGACCCTGCTGTTTGTGCCGGCGTTGTATGCGGTTTGGTTTAAGGTACCGCGGGCGGTTTAACGTAAAACTCGCGAAGCAAGACCTCGTCCCTCAGATCAAAACAAGCGCCCTTCACGTTTGCTTCCTCGCCCGCTTGCGGGAGAGGATTGAGGAGAGGGCGCCTTTCCGGGAGAGAGGGAAACGGTCATAGCGAAATAACCGTTAGGCTGATTTAGTTGGTTTTGTGCGCTTCGCAGTTGTTTAGGTGCCGGGGGTAGCCCGGCGGGCTAGTCCCTTTCTTTTAAACGACCAAAGAAAGGAACCAAAGAAAGCCGCCCCTCTCCACCGCCCCTGCGGGGTTCCCTGCGTTGCTCGCCAAGCCGGGCTGCTGCGGAACTCGCGCGTTGCGCTCAGACAGTCCTCGCAGAAATCCCCCGGCTTGTCTGCGCTACTCGGCGGCGGCCCAAGGGGGCCAAAAAGCAAATCAACACAAAACCGCCCTCCCCAGCGGGGAGGGCACCCAAAACACGGGCTCCGCCCACAAAACCCAAATCCCCTTCTGCGCCGCTTCGGTTTGACGGCCAAATTGGGATGAAGGCGAGCACTGTTCGAGGTCCGCGGTGGGGTGCGGGGTGTGCACCCCGCTAGAGCGAGTTGCGCAGCCGCCCAATTTGGCCGTCAAACCGAAGGTAGCCCGCAGGGCTGGCGCGGCAGGGTGTCTTTTTGTTTGGTTACTTGTATTTTGGACAAGCAAAATAAAGTAACCTGCTGCCGGGCAGCCCCCGGCATCTAAACAGATGCGCAAAGCGCTCCTTATGCAGAACTCCTTTCCCTCGAATTCAGCTTCAGCTTCGCTCACCACTAATTCGGATGGCGCTTGTAAAAATGATAAATAAATCGTTTAATCCAATCCAAATATGCCCGTTTAGTATGGCAACTGTAGTGCTTTAAATGATTTTCCCGCGCACCTGATCCAATCAAGTGCAGCGAAGCAGGCAAGACGGTAGCATCAGTTATTTTTTGGAGGCACATTTAACGTTATGCATAGTCAGCTATGGGCACGCTAAATAAGGTGCAGGTCGCTTCCGAAATGTTTGTCGAGGCGCATTCTCGCTATGTCAAAGCCACCCGCGACATCGACTACATCACTTCAATCCTGCTCTCTGGAGCGGTAATCGGAATCATTGGCCCGCTTCTCAAAGAGCAAGGCAACCGCACAACACATGAGCTTCTCGCGAAGATTGCAAACGCAATAGCCGAACCAGGCGACGACCCAGCTCGTGAGGGAATATTTCGCGCCGTCTATAACGCATTAAAACATGCCGGGAATGATCGCCCCAAAGTGCCTGCGTCCGACGACTTAGAAATCCAAACGCACCTCCCAATGGAGGCTGCCCGCATGCTGGATGCTGCTAAAGACGATTTCCGCGAAATTGAGGTGTCAGGTGAGGTGCGGCGAAGCCTCCCACCTGAGTTCATTCAACTTCTCGCCACAGACGACACTTATGCATAACCTCTCGGTCAAGTGGGACGCTCCGTCGGCAAGCCGTCTCCGCGCCACTTACCTCAAACGTTAATACGTCATGTAAGGAGTGAACACATGAAGCCACGCATCAGCATGATCACCCTCGGGGTTCGAGACCTCGCAGCAGCGGTCAAATTCTACGAGGCCGGACTGGGCTTCCCGCGCATGAAATCTCCGCCCGAGGTCGCGTTCTTCACCCTTAATGGCAGCTGGCTAGGTCTGTATTCTCGTACCGCCCTTGCCGAAGATGCCACTGTTCCGCCCGAAGGAAATGGGTTCGAAGGGTTCACGCTTTCCCACAATGTTTCTTCGGAAGAAGAAGTGGAAACAGTCATGGGCCAGGCGCTTGCCGCTGGAGCAACGCTCGCCAAAGCTGCACAGAAGGTCTTTTGGGGCGGGTACTCCGGCTATTTCAAAGACCCGGACGGTCATCTCTGGGAAATTGCACACAACCCTCATTTCTGGGTAGGCCCCCACGACGATGACGCGTAACCAAGCCTGCCGCCTGTTTGCTGAATGGTATGTGGATTGGTGCTATACAATTGAAACAAGGAGCACAGCAATGAACAATAGACTGAAAGCCTGTTTTATTGCCCTTGTGTTTGCCGTCACCCCTCTCGCTGCAGCCGCTGAAGATGCTGTAACTGGCGACAAAGCCACGGACATGGTGGTGGATCTGGTAGTGCTGCGACCCTTGGGTTTGGCTGCCACAGTAATCGGAACCGTGCTAACAGTAGTGGCGCTGCCTTTTACCCTCCCCGGCGGCAATGCGGGCGCTTCGGCTCAGGAGCTGATAGTCAGGCCTGCTGAATATACATTCAATCGCCCTCTAGGCGAGTTTCACCGCTGCGGGACGGATCGTCATCCCTGCGGTGCATCTGATCGCTAGCGATTTTTCCGTTTGACAGATTCTGTATTGCGGAATATCATTAATCATGATTCGTTCATTCGCATGCCCTGACACCCAGGCGTTATTTCACAGCCAAGGCGTTTCCCGATTCAAGAATATCGAACGGGTTGCGCGTCGCAAGTTGCTTCAACTGCATGCCGCCACCGAACTAAACAGCTTGCGAGTGCCTCCGGGGAATCACTTGGAACCGTTGAAAGCTGACCGCAAGGGGCAACACAGCATTCGCGTCAACGATCAATGGCGGATTTGCTTCGTGTGGCATGAGGATGGCGCCCATAGTGTAGAAATTGTTGATTATCACTGAATGGGAAATTTAGAGGAGTACAGGAAATGACAAAACTGCTTGAAGAGATTCACCCCGGCGAAATTCTCCTTGAGGATTTCATGAAGCCTATGGGAATTACAGCCAGACAACTGGCTGCTGACATTGATGTTTCGCCTAGCCGCATTAGTGATATTGTCAACGGATCACGGCCCGTTACTGCCGACACTGCGTTGCGTCTCGGAATATTCTTCGGAATGGAGCCACGTTTCTGGCTAAACCTGCAAAGCGAGTACGACATGCGGATAGCAACGCGCAATCTCACAGACAAAATTGCGCCTCGTATTCGAGTTTTTCAACGGGTTGCAGCATAAAAAGCCTGAACAGCCGGCCTGTCTCGGTCATCGGCGGCGGCCCTGCCGGACTGATGGCGGCGGAAATATTGATCCAGAACGGCGTACAGGTCGATCTCTACGATGCCATGCCCTCCGTGGGGCGCAAGTTTCTACTGGCCGGCAAAGGTGGCTTGAACATCACTCACTCTGAGGCGTCCGAGCTTTTCCTGTCGCGCTACGGCGCGCGTCGCGCGCAGGTCGAACCCTGGTTAAAAACATTCGGGCCTGAAGCCTTGCGACTGTGGGTGCATGAGCTTGGGGTCGAGACCTTTATCGGCACCTCCGGTCGCGTATTCCCTACCGAAATGAAAGCAGCGCCGTTGCTGCGTGCGTGGCTGCACCGCTTGCGCGCAGCCGGTGTGCGCTTTCATATGCGGCATCGCTGGCAGGGCTGGAACGGGGATGGCGCGCTAAGCTTCTCATCACCGGATGGAGACATTTCGGTGCGAAGTGATGCGGTGGTGTTGGCAATGGGTGGCGGTAGCTGGGCGCGCCTCGGCTCGAATGGTGCGTGGGTGTCGCTGCTTGAGCAGCAAGGCATTCCCGTCGCGGCTCTGCGCCCCGCTAACTGCGGTTTTAATGTCGGCTGGAGTGCGCACTTTCAAACCCGCTTCGCCGGCCATCCCTTGAAGTCGGTAGTGGTGACTTTCACGAATCAAGAAGATGCCACGGTTCGCAAGCAGGGCGAATTCATGGTCACTGCGACCGGTGTCGAGGGCAGCCTGATCTATGCGTTGTCTGCCCGTCTGCGCGACGAAATCGAGAGCGCAGGCGCTGCGGTAATTTATCTCGATCTGCTTCCCGACAGGGAACTACCATTCGTAATCGCAGAGCTGGCGCGACCGAGGGGTTCGCGGTCGATGGCCAGCCACCTCCAAAGTCGGCTGGGGATCAAGGGAGTGAAGGCTGGCCTGCTGCGTGAGTGCGTACCGGCGCAGGATTTTGCGGATCCGGCCCGCCTGGGGACGGCGATCAAGGCGCTACCGGTGCGCCTCATCACGCCACGCCCGCTCGATGAGGCGATCAGCAGTGCAGGTGGCGTTACGTTCGAGGCGCTCGACGAGCGCTTGATGATCCGTTCCTTGCCGGGCGTGTTCTGTGCGGGCGAGATGCTGGACTGGGAGGCGCCGACGGGGGGATATCTGCTCACCGCCTGTTTCGCAAGCGGTCGTGCCGCAGGCTTGGGGGTGTTGGCTTGGCTTGACCCAAATCCCCCTCAATCCCCCTTTTACAAAGGGGGAAGAAGGTAGCGTCTCCGATTCTGATTTCCCCCTTTGAAAAAGGGGGTAGGGGGGATTTGAGCTTGGTTGTATTTTCCGGCTACCAACGTAGCGCTCATGCCGCCCGATTTTCCTTCATGAGCCAATTGGCGTAATGCTGTGCCGGGCTCTGATAGGCCAATGAGGAATGGCGGCGTTTCCGATTGTAAAACGCTTCAA
>JAHJJI010000113.1 GCA_018823025.1 Gammaproteobacteria bacterium
CCGCAAAGGACGCTAAGGAATCGCAAGGTAAAGCAAGAGAATTCCTTTGCGTGCCTTGGCGTCCTTTGCGGTGAGATTTAAGTTTTTGTATTGAGGAAATTAGTCATGATGAAAGTAGGTTTGGTTGGCTGGCGTGGCATGGTGGGTTCGGTGCTGATGCAGCGGATGCGCGAAGAAAAAGATTTCGATCATTTCGAGCCGGTGTTCTTTACTACGTCCAACCCGGGCGGCAAGGGTCCGGATATCGGCAAGGATGTTCCGCCGCTGAAGGACGCCAGAGACATCGCCGAACTCAAGGCAATGGACGCCATTATTTCCTGCCAGGGCGGCGACTACACCAAGGAAGTGTATGGCGACCTGCGCGCCGCCGGCTGGAATGGCTACTGGATCGACGCCGCATCCACCCTGCGCATGAAGGACGACGCTATCATCATCCTCGACCCGGTCAACAGGAACGTGATCAAGGACGGATTGACCAAGGGAGTGAAGACTTACGTTGGCGGTAACTGTACGGTTTCGCTGATGCTGATGGCGATCGGTGGTTTGTTTGACCAGGGCCTGATCGAGTGGATCAGCCCGATGACCTACCAGGCCGCTTCGGGGGCCGGCGCACGCAACATGCGTGAGCTGATCCAGCAGATGGGCGCGATCGACAATGAGGTCAAGGCGCTGGTCAATGATCCGGCCTCGGCGATCCTGGAGATAGACAGGAAAGTGGCGGAGTTCATTCGCTCCGACCGCTATCCCGTGGATGCCTGGCCAGTGCCGCTGGCCGGTTCGCTGATTCCGTGGATTGACGTGGCGCTTGAGTCCGGCCAGAGCAAGGAGGAGTGGAAGGCGCAGGTCGAGTGCAACAAGATCCTCGGCCGCAGCGGCAACCAGATCCCCATCGACGGCCTGTGCGTGCGCATCGGCGCGATGCGCTGCCACAGCCAGGCGCTGACCATCAAGATGAGCAAGGATGTGCCGCTGGATGAGATTCACGCCATCATCGGCGCGCACAACGACTGGGTGAAAGTGGTGCCCAACGACCGCGAAATTACCATGAAGGAGCTTACTCCTGCGGCAGTGACTGGCACGTTGACTGTACCGATTGGCCGTATGCGCAAGCTCAACATGGGCCCGCAGTACCTGTCGGCATTTACCGTCGGCGACCAGTTGCTGTGGGGTGCGGCCGAACCTTTGCGCCGCATGCTGCGCATCCTGATCGAAGACTGAACAGCGATTTCTAGCCCCAACCGGTACGATGACAGTGGTATCGATTGGGGCTTCGCTTTTTCTGGTCGATTTGGCCATGCTGAGGTTACAAACTTGTAATTAATCTATCCACTTACAGCCCAATGTAACATGCAGTTTTAGCTTGCATCCCTAACTTCATGATGTTAATTTAGTTAGCCTAGCCAAAAAATCTAATGAGGGTGGCATGGATCGAAAATTTAAGAAAACAGCTTGGTTGACTGCCGGTGCGATGCTGGTGGCATCTCTCCCCGCCTTTGCGGCTGGGTTGGGCAAGTTGACGGTGATGTCAACTCTGGGGCAACCGTTCAGGGGAGAAATCGACCTGCTTGCGGTGGACAAGAAAGACCTCGGCTCAATTCGTGCCCGTTTTGCCTCCTTCGAGGCTTTTAAGGAAGCGAAAATAGAGCGTGTCTCCGTACTTTCTGCCATGCGATTCAGTGTGGAGCAGAAAAAAAACGGCGAGCCCTATCTCAAGATTACCTCCACAAAACCTGTAGACGAACCCTTCCTGGATATGCTGATCGAGCTCGATTGGCCCGCCGGTCGTCTGGTCCGTGAATACACCATCCTGCTTGATCCTCCCGGTTACGGTGCGCAGCAGGCAGAAACTTCGCCGGTGGCCGTTCCGGTGGTCAAACCCGTTTCAGCTGCGCCTGCGCAGGCAGCGGCCGTTGCGGCTCAACCGGCTGATGCGCCGAGTGGCGCTGAAAAGCCGGAAATCAGGGCGAGTATTCCCTCGGACCAGAAGCTGCGGGCAAAAGAGGAAGCGAAGGCAGAAATTGCCGGAGAGGGTAAGCCTGCCAAGGAAGCCTATGGCCCAGTCAGGAAGGGCGAGAATCTATCGGGTATCGCTTCTGCTTTGAAGCCAGAGGGCGTCAGTCTGGAGCAGATGCTGGTCGCATTGTTCCAGTCCAACAAGCAGGCGTTTTCTGGCAACAACATGAACCGGTTGAAGGCGGGCCAGATTCTGCGCGTGCCCGAGGCCGGGCAAGTCGAAGAGCTGAAAGCGAACGAGGCCGCTAAGCAGGTGCGAGCGCATTCCACCGATTGGCATGCCTACCGTCAGAAGCTGGCGGCTGCCGTCGCCGAGGCTAAGCCGGCGCAGGAAGACGCGGCCAGGCAGGCAGTAAGCGGCAAGATAACCACAGCAGTGGAAGACAAGGCCACTGCAGCGAAAGAATCCGCCACGGATGTTCTCAAGCTGTCCAAGAGTGAAGGCATGGGTGGAGCAAAGCCGGGCGCGGCTGTTGGTGGCAAGGACATGCAGGCGATGAAGGGGCAGATCCAGGCCATGCATGAAGAGGCCACGGCCAAGGAAAAGGCGATCCATGAGGCTAACCAGCGCATCTCCGACCTGGAAAAGAACATTAAGGAAATGCAGAAGTTGCTGGAGCTGAAAAATCAGAGCCTGTCGGATCTGCAGAAACAAGCTGCCGCAACCAAGGCAGCGCCGGCGGCATCGCCTGCCCCCGCGCCTGTTGTGCCAGTAGTGGCCAAGCCTGAAGAAAAGCCTGCCGCTCCCGCTACAGAGCAGCAAGTTGCGGCTGCGGTCGCAGAAAAATCCCCCCTGGCTGAAGAAAAACCAGCAGTCGAGCCGAAGAAACCCAAACCAGTGCTCGTTGAGCAGAAGAAGCCGGAAGCATCCTTCCTCGATGAAGCGATGGAAAACCCGATCTATCTGGGTGGCGGCGCAGTGGCAATATTGTTGCTAGGCCTGCTGGGTGTGAAAGCGGTTGTGGCTAGACGCAAGAAAAGCGTTGCCAGTTTCGAAGACAGCATAATGACCCATGGTGATCTCAAGGCCAACACGGTTCTGGGCGGTACCGGCGGCGGCAAGATAGACACCAGTGACACCTCGTTTTTGACAGATTTCAGCCAAGCCGGATTAGGGTCGATTGATACCAACGAAGTTGATCCCATCGCCGAGGCTGAGGTCTACATGGCCTACGGTCGTGATGCGCAGGCGGAAGAGATCCTCAAGGAAGCGCTGACCAAGGATCCCAATCGTCACGAAATTCGCCTCAAGCTGCTGGAAATTTATGTCGGCCGCAAAAATCTGAATGCCTTCGAAGCCGTTGCAGGAGAAATGTATGCCGCGCTTGGCGGTCAGGCCAGCCCGGTCTGGGACAAGGCGGCCGAAATGGGCCGTACCCTGGATCCGAAGAACCCGCTCTATGGCGAGCAATCGAAAGCAGCCACTGCAATGAAGCCTGCCGCCTCCGGTGATGAGGCATTTGAAAAGACCATGGTTGTGGCTGGTGGCACTGCGGGTCTGGTCGCGGCGGCAGAGCATGGTGTCACCATGGATTTGGGTGGCCCTGAGATTGTTGATGAAGCCGTTGGGACAGACCTGGATTTCAATCTCGACATCGCAGCGCCGGAAGCCGAAGCCACTCCTGATGTACTGCTGGAACTCCCTGAGGAGAGCCTGCCCGTTGAGGAAGCTGCTACCGATTTAGGGTTCGACCTCGATCTGGATGTGCTGACTGAAGCGAGTGCTCCAGTTGAGCAATCTGCGGCTGCACCAGTTGTCGAGACAGAAGAGCCGGTTGCCGACCAAGGACTGGATTTCAATCTTGATCTGGGTGTTCCAACCGTTGCTGAAGTTGCACCAGAACCGGCTTCGGCAACCATGGAGTCGGATGAGAACGTGATGGAGTTCGATCTTGGTGCGCCGACCCAGACGGCTCCTGCCGCACCTGCCGAGGAAATGATCAGCGCCGAGAGCTGGAAAGACGAAGTGATGGGGCTCGATATCGGCGGATTGACCACCGCCCCCGACGCTGAGGATGAGATGGCGGAAGTCGGGGACAAACTGGATATGCCCGATTTCTCCGTTGAAGAGGAAGCTGCATCTGCGGGTGAAGAGATGGAGTCCATCGAACTTGCTGCTCTTCCCGTTGAAGAGTCTCCGCTAGATTTCGATTTCAGTCTGGATCAGGAGGAAACCCCTGCGCCCACCGAATCAAAAGGTGTGGCTGTTCCGGACCTTGACCTTTCCGGTATCAGCCTGGATATGAGCGAGCCTGGTTCGGAAAAAGTGGCGCCTATCGATTCGCCGGATGATTTCGGCAGTCAGGAAGTTTCGACCAAGCTGGATCTGGCGAGAGCCTACGTCGACATGGGCGATGTGGAAGGTGCGCGGGACATTTTGCAGGAAGTGCTGAAAGAAGGTGCGGCCGAGCAACAGGTAGAAGCACAGAAGCTGCTCGCTGAACTGGGGTGATGTGTTTGTAGAAAAATCACCGCAGGCAGGCGGTGAGTTCCTGCATCCGGCCAGCCAGATCCTGATCTGGCTGGCCTTTGCTTTTTGCGTTCCCTGGCTGCGACCAGTCGAATTGTTAGCGATCGTGCTCTTGTTTTCCCTGCCGCTGTTACTACGGCAATCCCCCCAATACCTCAAATTGTTACGTCGCAGCCGTTGGTTGCTGATTTCCCTGATTCTGGTGTACGCCTTCGTTACCCCCGGCGTGGCGGCGGTTGCTGTCCTGGGGGCTTACAGCCCCAGCCAGGAAGGCTTGCTGTCGGGTGGCCTCCAGGCACTTCGCCTGCTCGCTTTGCTGGCCACGCTGGCTTTACTGCTGGCGACGACTTCACGCGACCGGATATTGGCGGGCCTGTATTTTCTGCTGCGGCCTTTCGTTCTGATCGGGGTGGATATCGATCGGATTGCCTCGCGCATCTGGCTAACCCTGCATTATGCGGAAAAAGCCGAGCGGGTCGGGCCACGCCGCTCCGGCGAATGGCGCGAACGATTGCAAACGGCACTGCATGGCTCAAGTCATGAAATGGTGAGCATTAAACTGGAAATAGGGTATTTATCCAGCCCGGATTACGCGGCATTATTGTGCGCTGTCCTGGTGTTCGGGCTGCTACTGGCGCGGGGCGTTTCATGAGGATCGCGCTCGGCCTGGAATATGACGGCAGTCGTTTCTGTGGCTGGCAAAGCCAACTTTCCGGTTGTGGCGTGCAGGATATACTGGAGCGGGCACTCTCCGGCATCGCCGGTAAATCCCTTCGTGTGGTGACTGCGGGGCGAACCGATACTGGCGTACACGCGCTGCATCAGGTCATCCATTTCGATACTGACGTGACAAGGCCGGACAGTGCCTGGGTACGCGGCGTTAATGCTCTGCTGCCGGACAGTGTCGGCGTACTGTGGGCTCAGCCGGTGAGTGACGAGTTCCACGCACGTTTCAGCGCGGTATCCAGAAGCTACCGCTATTTGCTGCTTAACCACCCGGTACGTCCCGCGCTACTTTCAGGCAAGGTGGGCTGGTTTCACCAGCCGCTGGATGTTGAGGCGATGCGGCAGGGGGCTCAGTTTCTGTTGGGCGAGCATGATTTCTCCGCTTTTCGCGCCGCCCAGTGCCAAGCCAAGTCGCCGATCAAGCATCTGCGGAAAATTGAGATAGCAATAAGTGGAAAGTGTATTCTGTTCGACCTCACCGCCAATGCCTTTCTCCACCACATGGTGCGCAATCTGGTCGGCAGTTTAGTCTATGTGGGCAAGGGTAAGCACCCACCCGCCTGGATGCAGGATTTATTGGAAAATCGTAACCGTATTCACTCCGCGCCCACTTTTGCGCCGGATGGTTTGTACCTGGCTGGCATCGGATACGATCCAAAATGGGCTATACCCCAGCTTTCGAGAATGCCGAATTTTGCGTTTGGCTGAGCTGAGATTAAACTTCCCCCTTTGCATTGAAGACCAAGCATGACGCGAATCAAGATATGCGGCATCACCCGGAGTGAAGATGCACTTGTCTGCGCCCAGGCCGGCGCTGACGCCCTCGGACTGGTGTTCTATCCGCCCAGCCCGCGCCACGTTGTAGCGGCGCAGGCAGCGAAGATTGCCCGCGCCCTGCCACCCTTCGTCACCACTGTAGGTTTGTTCGTCAACCCAGCGGCAGAGCAGGTGGAAGCGGTGCTTAACGAGGTGCATCTCGATGTGCTGCAATTCCACGGTGACGAATCGCCGGAATTCTGCGCCGGCTTCGGTGTTCCTTATCTGAAGGCAATTCGCGTCAAAGCGGGGGTGGATTTGGTACAATGCGCAATTCGTTACCAGGAAGCTCAAGGCTTGCTGCTGGATGCCTATGTCGAAGGCACGCCGGGCGGTACCGGCCAGTCTTTTGACTGGGAATTGATACCGGCTGATTTGTCGCTCCCGGTGATTTTGTCCGGGGGATTGGAGCCTGCCAACGTTGCAGATGCGATTCGCCGAGTGAGGCCGTGGGCGGTGGATGTGTCGAGCGGGGTAGAAGCGTCAAAAGGAATCAAGGATGCGGCGAAGATCGCCGCGTTCATTGAAAGAGTACGTAAGGGGTGCAAACCCCAGGGAGTGTAAATAAGTGCAGATGTATGATTTGCCGGACCAGACCGGCCATTTCGGGCCTTACGGCGGAATTTTTATGGCGGAAACGCTGATGACGGCTGTCGAGGAACTGCGTCAGCAATACCTGCGTTATCGCGACGACCCGGAGTTCAAGGCTGAATTTGCCTACGAGCTCAAGCACTATGTCGGTCGCCCCAGTTCGATCTATCATGCCAAAAACTGGACGGACCGCCTCGGCGGCGCACAAATCTACCTCAAGCGCGAGGATCTCAACCACACCGGCGCGCACAAGATCAACAACGCCATCGGCCAGGCCCTGCTCGCCCGCCGCATGGGCAAGAAGCGTGTTATCGCGGAGACCGGCGCCGGCATGCACGGCGTCGCGACCGCCACCGTGGCAGCGCGCTACGGACTGGAATGCGTGGTCTACATGGGCAGCGAGGACATCAAGCGCCAGGCTCCGAACGTCTACCGCATGAAGTTGTTGGGCGCCACCGTGACGCCGGTCGAATCCGGCTCGAAGACCCTCAAGGATGCATGCAACGAAGCGATCCGCGACTGGGTGACCAATGTCGAAAGCACCTTCTATGTGTTCGGCACCGCTGCCGGCCCGCATCCCTACCCGATGATGGTGCGCGACTTCCAGTCGGTCATCGGCGAGGAAGCCAAAAAACAGATGCCGGAAATGACCGGGCGCCAACCGGATGCAGTGATTGCCTGCGTTGGCGGCGGTTCCAATGCCATCGGCCTGTTCTACCCCTATATCACTGACGAAAGTGTCAAGCTGATCGGTGTGGAAGCGGCTGGCCTCGGCCTCGAAACCGGCAAGCACGCAGCACCGCTGAACGCCGGTACGCCCGGCGTGCTTCACGGCAACCGGGTCTATTTGATGCAGGATGCCAACGGCCAGATTACCGAAACCCATTCCATCTCCGCCGGCCTGGATTATCCCGGCGTTGGCCCCGAGCATTGCTGGCTCAAGGACAGTGGCCGTGCCGAATACGTCGCGGTGACCGATGCCGAGGCGCTGCAGGCATTTCACGATCTGTGCCGCTTCGAGGGCATCATCCCGGCGCTGGAATCGAGCCATGCGCTGGCCTACGCAGCCAAGCTTGCCCCCACCCTGCCGCGCGACAAGATTCTGCTGGTCAACCTGTCCGGTCGCGGCGACAAGGACATGAACACGGTGGCGGAGTTGTCGGGAATCAAGTTTTAATGGGGAATTACGATAAGCTGCTATTTCAGTTGTTGCGCGGCCTGTCGGATAGCAATATTGGGTTTGACGAGTTATGCGGACTGCTGTGCGATCTTGGATTTGAGAGGAGGACGCGCGGTAGCCATCATATTTTCCGGAAGGCCGGGGTGCCTCAGTTGATCAACTTGCAAAAAGATGGCGCCAAGGCCAAACCTTATCAAGTGAGACAAGTGCGAAATATTATTCTCCAATATCAGCTTGGCGGAGGTTTGTAATGGACAGATACGAAATCATTCTTTATTGGAGCGATGAAGACCACACTTTTATCGCTGAAGTACCGGAACTACCAGGTTGCATGGCACACGGTGAGAGCCAGGAGATTGCGTTGACCAGCGTTAAGCAGGCAATTCGGTTGTGGATTGATACCGCCAGCGAGTTTGGCGATCCTGTGCCGCAGCCCAAGGGCCATCGTTTGATGTTCGCATAAATTCATTCTTTCGACGAAATACTATTCATGTCACGTATTGCAGCCACTTTCAGCACACTTAAAACGCAGGGCAAAAAAGCCCTGATCCCTTTCATTACTGCAGGTGATCCTCAGCCGGATAAGACGGTGCCGCTGATGCACCGTCTGGTCGAGGCAGGGGCGAATATTCTCGAGTTGGGGGTGCCGTTTTCCGACCCGATGGCAGATGGTCCGACCATCCAGCGCGCCAGCGAGCGGGCGCTCAAGCACGGCGTCAGTCTTCGCGATGTGCTCGGCATGGTGGTCGAGTTTCGCAAAAAAGATACGCTTACGCCCGTGGTGCTGATGGGTTATGCCAATCCGATCGAAGCGATGGGCTACGAGCAGTTCGCAGCCGCTGCCGCAACGGCCGGAGTAGACGGTGTTCTGACGGTGGACTATCCTCCAGAGGAGAGTGCTGCGTTCGTGGAGCATCTTGCTCGCCATTACATCGATCCGATCTACCTGCTGTCGCCAACCACGCCGGAAGCGAGGATGGCGCAGGTTGGCAAGCTGGCACGCGGCTTCATTTATTATGTTTCGCTCAAGGGAGTGACGGGTTCGGCCACTCTCGACATTGCCGAAGTGGCGAGGAAGATTCCGCAGATCCGGGCGGCAGTCAGCCTGCCTGTGGGTATCGGTTTCGGTATTCGGGATGGCCAGACTGCAAAAACCATGTCACAAATAGCTGACGCAGTTGTGATCGGCAGTCGCATCGTGGAGGAAATCGAGAATTCGACGGCTGCATCCTTGCTGGATAATGTTTACAACTTGGTGAAGAGCTTCCGGGACGCCATGGATGGAAACAAATAAGGAATATAGAAAATGAGCTGGTTCCAGAAATTACTCCCCCCCAAAATCAAGCGCAAGGTAGAGGGCGCCAAGAAAAGCATGCCCGAGGGCTTATGGAGCAAATGCCCTTCCTGCGAGGCCGTGCTGTATCGCGCCGACCTCGAAAAAAACATGGAGGTGTGTCCAAAGTGCAGTTATCACAATCGCCTGTCGGCACGAACGCGGCTTAATCTGCTGCTCGATCCGGAAGGCCGTTTCGAAATCGGTGCGGAATTGCAGCCGGTGGATTTTCTCAAATTCAAGGACAGCAAGCGTTACACCGATCGCCTGACAGAAGCACAGCGCGATACCAGCGAATCCGACGCGCTGGTGGTGATGCAGGGCAGTATTAAAACCTTGCCCCTGGTGGTGGCGGCGTTCGAGTTCAAGTTCATGGGCGGCTCGATGGGGTCGGTGGTAGGTGAACGCTTCGTGCGCGGCGTTCAGGTCTGCGTCGAGCAGCATCTGCCGTTTGTATGTTTTGCTGCCAGCGGTGGTGCCCGTATGCAGGAAGGCCTGACCTCGCTGATGCAGATGGCCAAGACCAGCGCTGCGCTGACCCAGCTTGCCAAAGCCAGGCTGCCGTTCATCTCGGTGCTGACCGATCCGACCATGGGTGGTGTTTCCGCCAGTTTCGCCATGCTGGGTGACACCATCATTGCCGAACCCAATGCGCTGATCGGTTTCGCCGGACCACGCGTGATCGAGCAGACGGTGCGCGAAACCTTGCCGGAGGGCTTTCAGCGTTCCGAATTCCTGCTTGAGCATGGCGCGATCGACATGATCGTGGACCGGCGCGAACTGGGCGACCGGCTGGCCAACCTGATTACCATGATGATGCGCTTGCCGCCAGCGGCGGCTTGAGTCCTGAGTTGCGAGTGCTGAGTCCTGAGTGGAATGAGCGGTGCGAAAAGTGAATTCGGCGCCAGACTCTCAGGACTCAGCACTGAACAGCCTGGCTGAGTGGCTGGGCTATTTAGAACAGCTACACCCCAAAGCTATCGACCTCAGCCTCGATCGGGTGGCTGAGGTAAAGCAGTGCCTTAACCTGAGTCCCTCATTCCCCATCATCACTGTCGCCGGCACCAACGGCAAAGGCTCGGTCTGCACCATGCTGGAGGCGGTCCTGCTGGCCGCCGGCTACCGTGTCGGCCTGTACGCCTCGCCTCACCTGTTGCGCTACAACGAGCGGGTGCGGATTAATGGCGAAGAAGTCAGCGATGACGCCTTGTGCGTAGCCTTTACTGCGGTCGAACAGGCGCGCGGAGACGTTTCGCTGACCTATTTCGAGTTTGGCACCTTGGCCGCAGTATGGCTGTTTGCACGCGCCAGCCTGGATGTGGCGATTCTTGAAGTTGGTCTGGGCGGCAGGCTGGATGCGGTTAATGCTTTCGACACCGACTGCGCGGTGCTGACCAGTGTGGACTTTGACCACATGGAATATCTCGGCGACAGTCGCTTGGCGATTGGTTATGAAAAGGCTGGAATTTTCCGCGCCGGCAAGCCAGCTGTTTGCGGCGAGTTTGACGTGCCTTACAGTGTATTGGCCCATGCCGAGAAAATCGGCGCAAACCTGCGCCGGATCGGTCCCGATTTCGGCTATGACGGCCTGGAGTCGAACCAGTGGCGTTTTACGAGCAGAGACGGGCTGCGTCTGTCCCTGCCTTATCCTGCCTTGCGCGGCGCCTATCAATTGGGTAATGCTTCGACCTGTCTGGCCGCACTGGAGCAGCTCAGGGCACGGCTGCCGGTGGCCCACGACGACATCCGTCGTGGCCTGTTGGAGGCGGTAGTGCCTGGGCGTTTTCAGGTGCTGCCAGGACGACCGCAGCGGATTTTCGATGTGGCGCACAATCCCCATGCGGCGAGGGCACTGGCAGAAAATCTTCGTGCCATGCCGCCGACAGGGAAGGTCATCGCCGTTTTCGCCATGTTGCGCGACAAGGATATTGCCGGGGTTGTGCGGGTGATGAAAGAACAAGTGGACCTGTGGTGGGTTGCCGGGATCGGGCAGCCACGCGGCGCGAGCGCCGATGAACTGATGCGCGTGCTGGAACAGGAGGATTTGGCGCAGCGTGCAGAGGCGTTCCCGACGGTGGCGGAAGCTTATCGCCATGCCTGTGCCAAGGCGGCCGAAGATGATAAAATTCTGGTCTTTGGTTCTTTTTACACTGTCGCGGAAGCGATGCGATCAAAATAAGCGCCCTTCACGTTTGCCCCCTCTCCCGCTCGCGGGAGAGGGTTGGGGAGAGGGAAGCCCCGTTAACCAAGGAATGACGAATTAATGGCAAATCAGTATGCGATGAGCGACGAGGAAGTCCAACTCAGGCGACGCGCAAGAAGGCGCCTGATCGGAGCGGTCACCCTGGTTACTGTGATGGTGATCGCCCTGCCCATGGTGCTGGACGGCGAATCCAGACAGTCCGGCCAGGATATTGCCATCAACATTCCATCACCGGGTTCGAGCGGGGACTTTGCTTCCCGAACAGCACCCGTGCAACCGGCGCCAGCTCCTGCTTCGCCTCACCCACAGCCAGAGAAAGCCGTGCAGGCACCGGTCTCAGCCGAAACGCAAACCCCGCAAGTTGAGCCCCCTGTTCCGCCCGTCAAGATCACAGAATCCGCCAAAGCATCTGCAGCAGCAGCTTCCGTTGAGTGGGTTCCTGCTGTCAAGGAACTCGCATCCCAGTCGAAACTCAAGGACGAGAAATCCGCTGCAGTTACCTCAAACCAGGAAGGGGTGCCATTCGAGATTCAACTGGGCGCGTTCGCCAACCTGGCCAATGCCAAAGAGCGTCAGTCCAGACTGGCGGAGCTGAAGATCAAGTTTTACACTGAAACGGTGAAAACACCGAGCGGTGACAAGCTGCGTGTGCGCGCTGGTCCTTATGCTACCCGCCAAGAGGCGGAGCGGGTACAGGCTAAACTGAAGGCGGCGGGTATCCGGGATGGTGTGGTTGCTGAGAAGAAGTGAGGGGTGAGGCGTGAGGGGTGAGGCGGAAAGTCA
>JAHJJI010000114.1 GCA_018823025.1 Gammaproteobacteria bacterium
CACCCGGCCACCACCACGCACAGCCAATTAAATGAAGAACAGATGAGAAGCGCGGGCGTATCGCCCGATTTCATCCGCCTCAGTATCGGATTGGAGGATATCGAGGACATCCTGTGGGATCTGGACCAGGCGCTGGGGAAGGCATAAAAAAACCTCCCCGGAGGTTGGCCGGGGAGGTTTGATCCACTTCACTATTCCTGCTGTTTTGCCTAATGCTTTTTGTGCTTGCGGGAT
Organism: Gammaproteobacteria bacterium; assembly: GCA_018823025.1. GTDB lineage: Bacteria > Pseudomonadota > Gammaproteobacteria > Burkholderiales > Sulfuricellaceae > Sulfuricella. The sequence continues at coordinate 235 of JAHJJI010000114.1, forward strand.
TTTTCAGGCTGGAGTTCGCTGCCGATCAGGATGCCGAACTTGGGCAGGATGCGGCGGTGGATGAGCGAGATGAGCAGGGTGAGCGCCAGCGCGGCCAGGAAAACCAGCAGGGAAGTGCCGATGCTGTTCATCCAGGCCGGGTTGACCAGCATCACGAAGCCCAGCGTGAGCATGATCACGCCGCTGGCCAGTTTCAGCAGGCGGCCGTGTTTCTCCTCCACGCGGCTGGCGCGCATGCTGACGGCCACCGTGCCGAACACCGCGATTTCATCCAGCAGGTAGATCAGCATGTACAACCCCAGCAGCAGGATGAAGCCCAGCGTACTGACCTGGTTGGCCGCGACCAAATTGCTCCAGATCACCGGGAAGCCGGCCGTGCAGGAGAACTCGATGAAAGAGACGCCCACCGCCAGCGCGGCGGATGAGCCGATCAGGCCGGCCAGCGAGCGCGTGTCGTTCAGTGTGCCGCGCATGTCCTGGTAGAGTTTCGGCTTGCGCTTGTCGGAAATGGTGAAGGAGATGCCTTCTTTGTACCAGAAGTAATCTTTCAGATTGACGAATCCAAATATGAAGGTGATCAAGGCCACCGCGGCCTGGATCCATTTCAGGTAACCGATATAAGAGAGCAGGGTGAAAACGCCGGTGATGAACAGGCCGTAAACCAGCGTGGTGACGATCAGGAAGGTCAGCCCGACCGCCAGCACTTTCTTCCGTGAACGGCTGTGCAGCGTCAGCGCCAGCAGCACGCTCAACACCCACAGTGAGCACGGGTTGAAGCCGTCCACGAAGCCGATGATGGCTGTGCTGACCGCCAGGGATTGGCGGCCGAGATCGAAGCTGCCCAGCAGCGGCAGCTCAATGATCTGCGCGTTCTGCGCGTCCGCTGCCGGCGCGGGGACATTCGCGCTGCTTTCAGGGGCGCTTTCAGCCACCGGCGCGGATTCCAGCGGGTCAAGCGGGGCTGCCTGAGCGCTGCCCGCGCTAACCTGGGAACCGATATCCAGCAGGTCGGGGTCAGCCAGGGCAGCCTGCAGCGCGGCTTCCATTTCCGATTTGTAGGCATCGCTGAAGCCGATCCAGTAGCGTTCGCCGATCACCGTTACCGGTACGGCGCGTGGTTCGAAACCCAAAAAAGCGCTGAAAGCGCTCAAGACTGCCTGGTTGTCCTGGTTATACCAGACTTCATAATCCACCAGCTTCACGCGCCCGTTGCCATCGGCCAGCGATTGCAGGAATGGCTTCTCTTCCTCGCAGTGCGGGCAGCCCTCGCCCCAAAAGAAATAAATGTTGACCGCCGCGCTGGCTTTTTTCTGCGCCTGGGCAGGCGAAAAGGAGAATAAGATGAAACAGGCACCCAGCAGCGCGATCAGGCATATTTTTTTGAAAACAGGATTCAAGGTCGTTCTCCGTTAAAAAGATGTCGGATTCATAATCATATGAATAATAATCATTATTTTATTATAAATCATAATAAATAGCCATGCCGGCAATTACCGTAAATTATAGCCCGATCCCGGCGAGCAGGCGCTTTTCTCCATGGTTTTCCAGGCTTCGCTTGACAAGCCATAGGCTAGCGGGTAGAATTCATTTCTCTGCGCCGAGATAGCTCAGTTGGTAGAGCACGCGACTGAAAATCGCGGTGTCGCCAGTTCGATTCTGGCTCTCGGCACTGAACCCCTTTCGAGGGGTTTTTCTTTTTTCTGATACAATCACCCGCAATGGACATGTTGAAGAAATTCGGCAGACCGGCCGCGTACGTATCGATTGCCGCGGGGGTACTGCTGATACTGTATGCCTGGTTCGTTTCGCCGCGCGCCTTCAGCGCCGAGATACGGGTGAAAAACGCGCAAGACCCGACCCGCATTGATGTGAACAATTTAATCGCCGCCAACTGGCTAGGGCAGGCCGGCTTGAAGCTTTACCCGGGCGACGCGATCATTTACTCCGGCCTGCAGATCGACCCGGCTTTCAAGCTGCCGGCAAGGCAGGGGCAAACGCTGGTGTACCAGCCGGCCCAGCCGGTCACGCTGATCACCGGCGGGGAGCGGCGCGTGTTCTATTCCTCAGCGCCCACGCTGGGCGCGGCGCTGTGGGAGCAGGGCATCATGCTCAGCAGCGGCGACCAATTATCGCTGCCGCTGGATACGCCCTTAATCGCCCCTGTGCAGGTCGAGCTGGCGGGCGCCTTGCCGCTCACCATCCAGGTGGGCGATACCCAATTCGCGGTCTCCTCGGCTGCCGCCACGGTGGGCGAAGCCCTGGCGCGAGCCGGCGTGGCGCTGCAGAACCTGGACGTTTCCATCCCGGCTGAAGACCAGCCCATCCCGGCGGACGGCGTCATCCGCGTGGTGCGCGTGCGCGAAGAGATCCTGCTGGAAGAAAGCGCCATCGCCTACGCCGAAGAACGGGTGACCGACGCCGAGTTGACAGTTGGAACAGAGGAAGTGCGCCAAACCGGCGAGAACGGCGTGCAGGTTTCCAGCCTGCGCGTGCGTTACGAGAACGGCGTGGAAGTCGCGCGCACAACCGAACAGACCTGGGTTTCCAAACAGCCGCTCAACCAGATCACGGCCTACGGCAGCCAGGTGGTCATCCAGCGCTCGGCCGACACCGAATGTTACGTGGATTACTGGCTGGCCAAAGAGGTGTACGTGACTTCTTATCACGACACCGGCCAAACCACCGCTTCGGGCGCCTGGCCGTATTACGGCGTGGTGGCGGTCAGCCCGGAGTGGTACTCAATATTGAAGGGAAGCAGCATCTGCATCCCGGGTTACGGCGTAGCCACCGTGCTGGATGTCTGCCCGGGCTGCTCCGGCAAGGATTGGCTGGATGTCTTCATCCCGACTTCTGAATACATTTCCTGGAGCAGGAACCTGACTGCTTATTTCATGACCCCCGTGCCCTCCGGCTTCAGCGGAGATCTGCCTTGACATTAGCCCCGCTGCCGGTTCCGTCGCTGCTCAAGGATTACGGCTTGCGCCCCAATAAAAAGTTGGGGCAGAATTTTTTAGTGGACGATACCTACCTGCAGCGCATCGTGGAAGCGGCCGGCGTGGGACGGGAGGACGAGGTGCTGGAGATCGGCGCGGGGCTGGGCAGCCTGACGCGCTACCTGGCACTGGCCGCCGGGCGCGTGTGCGCTGTGGAAATGGACAGCCGCTTCACGTCCGTGCTCGGGAAGGTGCTCAAGGATTTCCCCAATGTAACCCTGGTGAATGACGATATCATGAAAATGGACCCCGGCGGGTGGATGCGCGCCTCCGGCTACCTGGTGGTGGCCAACATCCCCTATTACATCACCTCCGCGCTCATCCGCCATCTGCTGGCCGCGCGGGTAAAACCGAAACGCCTGGCCCTGACCATACAAAAGGAAGTCGCCCAGCGCATCTGCGCCAAAGTGGGCGACCTTTCGCTGCTGGCGTTGAGCGTGCAGGTGTTCGGCCAGCCGCGCGTGGCGCTGAACATCCCGGCCGGCTCTTTCTACCCGGCGCCCAAGGTCGATTCGGCGCTGTTGTTGATCGAACTGCTGGATCAGCCGCTCATCCCGCAGGAGCACCTGGCGGAGTTTTTCAGCCTGGCGCGCGCGGCTTTCAGCCATAAACGCAAGATGCTGCATAACGCCCTGGCGGGCTACGCCGGGCTGGGTGTTGAGGGATCGGCGCGCCTGCTGGAAGCGGCGGATATCGACCCGCAGCGGCGCGCCCAGACGCTCAGCCTGGGCGAGTGGGGCAAGCTGGCGGCTGCCAGCCTGCAGCTCAAAGCGCTGAATTCAAAATAAAGTTACTTCTTGAGCGGTTTCAGGTCGCGGTACTGGCCCTGCAGCCCCCAGACGCGCAGCGCGGCTTCGATCTGGATACGCAGTGACATCTTGGATTGCCCGAACTTGCGCTCGGCGAAATAGATGGGTATCTCTTTAAAATGAAATCCCAGCTTGTAGGCGATGTAAGCCATCTCCACCTGGAAGATGTAGCCGTTCGAGCGCACCCGCTCCAGCGGCATGGCGGACAGCGTTTCACGCCGCCACAGGCGGAAGCCGCCGGTGGTGTCGCGGATGGGCAGGCGCAGGATACTGCGCGCGTAGAAATTGCCAAAGGTGGACAGCCACTTGCGCCAGGCCGGCCAGTCTCTATCCAGGCTGCCGCCCGGCACGTAGCGCGAACCGAGCGCCATATCGCAGCTCTTGAGCGCTTCAACCAGCTCGGCCACCTTGGCCGGTTCGTGCGAAAAATCCGCGTCCATCTGGCCGATGGCCCCGGAATCGCCCGCCAGCAAGCGCGTGAAGGCCTGGATGTAGGCGCTGCCCAGTCCCAGCTTGCCGGCGCGGTGCATCACGTCCAGCTTGCCTTTATAAGTCTTTTTCAGATCCTCGGCGATCTGGCCGGTGCCGTCGCGGCTGTTATCGTCCACAACCAGCACGTTCAGCTCCGGCAGGGGCAGCGCGAACAAGGCTTGCAGCAATTTGGGCAGGTTCTCGGCTTCGTTGTAGGTGGGAATGACCAGGGTGATTTTCAATTTGCGGTCCTGTTGCGTTCGAATTATGGGAGAGATTATACCGTTTATTCGGCCGTGAAATCCTATATAATGACTTTACGCTAGTTCTTTATTGTACAAAGGAGGAACGATGAGAAAAATGAAACGACTTTTAATGGTGTGGCTGGCGATCCTGCTGCCGGTCATGGCCTGCACGATCTCGTTTGGCGGCGGAGAGGAAGATGAGGACGCGGCCATCCAGACCGCCATCGCCCAGACCCTGGCGGCCAGTGGCGCCCAGCCGGGCGATACCCAGGCGGTCGAACCGACCTTGACGGTGGAACCGGAGGAGGAAGAGGAAGAGGAGGAGGAAGAGGAAGAAGCGCCGCCCACCAAGACGCCCAAACCCTGCAACTACGCTTACTTCATCAGCGAGACCATACCGGATGGCACAAATTTCGAGCCGGGCCAGAATTTTACCAAGTCCTGGCGGCTGCGCAACGACGGCACCTGCACCTGGAACACCGATTACCAACTGGTGTTCGGCAGCGGCGACAAGATGGACGGGCCTAACAGCCAGGACCTGCCGCAGAATGTGGCGCCGGGTGAGCAGGTGGATATAGAAGTCGATCTGGAAGCGCCCAGCACGCCGGATACCTATAAAGGCACCTGGCAGATCGAGGACGACGAGGGTGATACCTTTGTCTATAACATCTGGGTTGAGATCGACGTGGTCGCGCCGGAAGAGGAGGAGGAACCCGATCTGAGCATCACAGAATTTTCGATCAACCCGGCTACACCG
>JAHJJI010000115.1 GCA_018823025.1 Gammaproteobacteria bacterium
ACCGTAGAAACCAGCAAGGCCGGCATGGGGCTGGTGGCCATGATGGACGACATTACCGGCGATGTGGACCAGATCGTCAGCGTGCTCAGCGAAATCGAGGCCATTTCCAAGCAGACCAACCTCCTCGCCCTCAACGCGGCAATCGAAGCCGCCCGCGCCGGCGAAGCGGGACGAGGATTTGCCGTGGTGGCGGACGAGGTACGCAATCTTTCCAACCGGTCGAATCAGTTCAGCCATGAAATCCGGACGCACATGGACTCGGTTTATCGTTCAGTTCGCACCGCGGAGACCGCCATCAACGCAATGGCCTCGCGCGACATGAATTTTGCCCTGCAATCCAAGACCAAGGTCCAGGGAACCATGGCCGAAATCAAGGCAGTCAACGACCGCATGGGAAGCACCGTCACCGACCTGTCCGACATCGCCGGCGAAGTGGAAGGCAATGTGCGCATGGCAGTCACCTCGCTGCAATTCCAGGATCTCGCATCCCAGCTGCTGAACCATATCAACTCGCGCATCGGCAACATGGGCGCCATCATCCATAGCATTGCGGGTATCCCCATCAACGACGACATGGCCGGTGCAGACAATCGCAGCGAATGCATACTCCGGCTGCAGCGCTTTCATCAAGCCATCGACCAGGCCTCTGAACTGATCAAGCAATCCCGGCACAACCCCGTTTCACAAAACCAGATGGAATCCGGGGACATCGAACTGTTTTAGGATGTTTGTATCCTCTTGTTTTTCTGGTTTTATTTTCTTTGCATGGCCGATAATTAAAGATTATCCTTACCAATAAATAATAATTTGGGGTTACAAAACGATGGCAAAAATGATCCTGGCAGTAGACGATTCCGCTTCCATCCGTCAGATGGTCGCTTTCACACTCAAGGGCGCAGGTTATGAAGTTACAGAAGCCGTGGACGGACAGGACGGCGTGAACAAAGCCAAAAGCAAGTCGTTCAATCTGATCCTCACCGACCAGAACATGCCCAACATGGACGGCCTGACCCTGATCAAAACGCTGCGCGCCACACCTGCCTACAAATCCGTTCCCATCCTGATGCTCACCACCGAATCCGGAGAGGCGATGAAAGCCCAGGGCAAGGCAGCGGGTGCCACAGGCTGGCTGGTCAAACCGTTCGACCCGCAAAAACTTCTGGAAGTCGTTAAAAAAGTTATTGGCTAACCTCACGTTCGCAGAAAGCACCGCATGACCATCGATATGAGTCAGTTTTACCAGGTGTTTTTCGACGAAGCTGCCGAACACCTGGACGAGATGGAGCGCCTCCTGCTCAGTCTCGACGTCGATTCACCCAATCCCGACGATCTCAACGCCATTTTCCGCGCCGCTCATTCCATCAAGGGCGGTAGCGGCACCTTCGGCTTTACCGACATGACCGGGGTGACGCACATCCTCGAAACCCTGCTGGATCGCTTACGCAAAAACGAACTGGCGCTGCGCAGCGAAATGGTGGATGCGTTTCTAGAAGCCGGCGACGTGCTGCGCGGGCAACTGGCCGGCCATCAGAGTGCCGAGGAGGTCGATACCCAGGCTGCCGACGAAATCTGCGTGAAGCTCAATAACCTGGCGAGCGACAGCCCGAAAGCGGAATCCGCTCATCTCCCGCAAGGGACCCCCCCCCTCTCCCACAATGGGAGAGGGGGCAATGGTGGAAAACGGTTGTTCTGATCTGCGCCTTTACCGCATCGAATTTTCCCCTGATCAACAAACGCTGGATCAGATCAAGGATCTGGAACCCTTGTTTGCCGACCTGGCCGCCCTGGGCAAGCTCGAAATCACCGAGCAGGCAGCCAAGGGCAAGGGCAAAAAAGCCACCCCTCGCTCCTGGCAAATGACGCTGCTGACCACGGCGAACGAAGCTGGCATCGCCGACATCTTCGCCTTCTTCGCGCAACCGGAGCAGATCAAAATCGAATCCGAAGCTACCCAGCCACAAACAGCAGCGAACGAAGACGACACGGGTTATGGATTCTTTACCGATACCGAAGCACCCGCTGAAGAAGACCCCGGTTACGGCTTTTTCACAGATGTAGCGGCAACCCCTGTCTCGGATTCGGGTGACGAAAGTTTTGGTTTTTTTGTAGATGTCTCGGCGGCACTGGCAGTTCAACAGGCCGATGAAAAGCGCGGTTATGGTTTTTTCAAAGAAATCGACACCGCAGCAGGCATCCCTGCTGCTGAAGAACAGCCTGAAACCTACACCTCCGCTGCCGCACCCCAACCGCTGACCAACCCTGACGAGCCTGCCAGCCCACCCGCGAACCCGGGCCGCCGTGCGACAGACAAGGCGCCTGCCAGCGCACAGGCTGAATCCGCCTCTATCCGGGTCGGCATCGACAAGGTGGATCAGTTGATCAACCTTGTCGGCGAACTGGTGATTACCCAAGCCATGCTGGCTCAGACCGCCTCCGAAGTGGATGCTGCAATCTTCGAAAAACTGCAGAACGGTCTTTCCCAGCTGGAACGCAACACCCGCGATCTGCAGGAATCGGTGATGTCGATCCGGATGATGCCGATCAGCTTCGCCTTCAGCCGCTTCCCGCGCGTGGTCAGGGATCTGGCTTCCAAACTGCAAAAGAAAGTCGAACTGGTCACCATCGGTGAGGGCACCGAACTGGACAAGGGCCTGATCGAAAAAATCACCGACCCGCTCACCCACCTGGTGCGCAACAGTCTGGATCACGGTATCGAACTGCCGGAGGCACGCATTGCCGCCGGCAAACCGGCGCAGGGCACCATCACTCTGCAGGCCGCCCACCAAGGCGGGAACGTGGTGATCTCGGTCAACGACGACGGCGCCGGGCTGAACCGGGAAAGAATCCTGGCCAAAGCCCGTGAAAAAGATATTCCGGTCAGCGATTCCATGCCCGACAGCGAAGTCTGGCAACTGATTTTCGCCCCCGGCTTTTCCACTGCCGACGTGGTCACCGATGTGTCCGGTCGCGGCGTCGGCATGGACGTGGTAAAAAGAAACATCCTTGCCATGGGCGGTCAGGTCGAGATCGAATCCTCTGCCGGATGGGGTAGCCGGATCACCATCCGCCTGCCGCTGACCCTGGCCATTCTGGATGGCATGTCGATTGCGGTGGGCGGCCAGATCTTCATCATCCCGCTGACTTTTATCACCGAATCATTGCAACCCACGGCGGAAGAGGTCAAAACCATCACCGGCAAGGGCCGCGTGGTCCATGTACGCGGAGAATATTTGCCACTGATCGCCTTGCATGAAGTCTTCGGCATCACACCCCGCATTACCGATCCGCAGCAGGGGATCGTGGTCCTGCTCGAAGCCGAAGGCAAGAAAGCGGCTTTGTTCGTGGACGAGCTGGTCGGCCAGCACCAAGTGGTGATCAAGACGCTGGAAACCAATTACCGCAAGGTGCCGGGCGTTTCCGCCGCGACCATCATGGGCGACGGCAAGGTGGCGATGATTCTGGATATCGGGGCGCTGGTGCGGATCAGGCAACAGTAATCAATTCTGCCGAACATCGAAACTCATAACCGGCGACGATAAATAAAACTGTTTTAGCAAAAATCAAATAAATTCTGGGGGAATGCGCAATGAAAATCAACATGCCGGTGACCAATAATGAGTATGTCATCAAGGACACGGACTCCATCGTTTCCAAGACCGACCTGAAGGGCGCCATCACCTACATCAACGCAGACTTCCTGCGCATCAGCGGTTTTACCTCGGCAGAGTTGATCGGCACTTCGCACAACATCGTGCGCCATCCGGATATGCCGCCGGAAGCTTTCGCGGATCTCTGGAGGTCCCTGAAAGCCGGTTCCCCGTGGACCGGGCTGGTCAAGAATCGCTGCAAGAATGGCGACTATTACTGGGTGCTGGCCAATGCCACGCCGATCTACGAAAATGGTCAACTGGCCGGCTACATGTCGGTGCGTAGCAAGCCCACTCAGGCGCAAGTCGCAGCCGCATCCCAGGCCTACCAGTTGTTCCGTGAAGGCCGGGCAGGCAATCTGCGTATTCAGGATGGCAAAGTCGTCAAATCCAGCATTTTTTCGAAGATCAACCTGTTCAAGAATTTCAATATCAAGTCCCGCCTGGCCACCGTCATCGGCATCATGGCGGTTCTGATGCTGGTCATAGGCGGCATGGGCCTGCTCGGCATGAACAAGGTCAATGACGGCCTGCGCACCGTGTTTGAAGATCGTACCACCCCCTTGATGGATCTCGGACTCATCATCGACATGGCCAACCGCATACGCACCAATGCCGTAGTCGCGGCCAATGCTCCCAAGCCGGAGGTGGCGATAAAAGCCACTGCAGACACCGCCGAAATAGATAAAGACATTGACAAATTATGGGCAAAATACATCGCCACCACCCTGACGCCGGATGAAAAGCAACTGACGGACAATTTTGACTCGCAATGGAAGACTTACGTGGAATCGCGCAACCGTACCATGAAGCTGTCGGTAGACGGTGACTACCCTGCAGCCAAGGAAAATGCGGCCAAGGATGCGGGACCGAAATTTGCCGCCGCGCGCGAAACGCTGTTCAAGCTGATCGAGCTACAGGGCAGTGTGGCCAAGTCGGAATTCGAAGCGGCGCAAGTGCGCTATGACAACACCCGCAATACCGTCATCGGGTTGATCGTGGCAGGCATCATGGTAGCACTGTGGCTGGGCATCGCCCTGCTCCGCGCCATCACGCGTCCGCTTGGCGTTGCCATCGGCCACTTCGGCCAGATTGCCCAGGGCAATTACAACAACACCATTGATATCGAACGCCATGACGAGATCGGCAAGGTAATTGAATCGCTCAAGTCGATGCAAATCAAACTCGGCTTCGACGTCGCCGAATCCAACCGGGTCGCCGACGAAAATCTGCGCATCAGGATCGGTCTGGACAACGTCAGCACCGGCGTGATGATTGCCGACAATGACCGTAACATCATTTACGTCAACAAATCGGTGGTCAATATCCTCGGCAAGGCTGAAGCAGACATCCGCAAGCAATTGCCGAATTTCTCGGTCGCCAATCTGGTGGGCACCAATATCGACACCTTCCACAAGAATCCTGCACATCAGGCGCAACTGCTCTCCACCCTCAGCACCACCTATACCGCCAGCATGGATCTGGGCGGCCGCTCCATGGTGGTGAGTGCCAGCCCGGTCATCAACGAGCAAGGCTACCGCCTGGGCGCAGTGGCCGAATGGCAGGACCGCACCGCCGAAGTGGCGGTGGAGAAAGAGGTGGCCTCGATTGTGGAAGGCGCTGTCATGGGCGACTTCACCCGGCGCATCGAGATGCAGGGCAAGGAAGGCTTCTTCAAACAGCTGGGTGAAGGTATGAACCAGTTGCTGCAAACCAGCGAAACCGGCCTCAACGAAGTAGTGCGTGTACTCGGAGCTCTGTCCCGCGGTGACCTGACGGAAAAAATCACCACCGAGTATTCCGGCACCTTCGGCCAGCTCAAGGATGATTCCAACAGCACGGTGGAGCAACTCAAGGAAATCGTCGGCCAGATCAAGGAAGCGGTGGAATCCATCAACACCGGTGCCAAGGAAATCGCCCAGGGCAACCAGGATCTTTCCCAGCGCACCGAGGAGCAGGCCTCCAGTCTGGAAGAAACTGCTTCCAGCATGGAAGAGCTCACTTCCACCGTGAAGCAGAACGCCGAGAACGCCAAGCAGGCCAACCAGCTCGCCATCGGTGCTTCCGATGTCGCCGGCAAGGGCGGCGCGGTGGTGGGGCAGGTGGTGGATACCATGGCCTCGATCAACGAATCCTCACGCAAGATCGTCGACATCATTTCGGTGATCGATGGCATCGCCTTCCAGACCAACATCCTGGCCCTGAACGCCGCAGTCGAGGCAGCACGTGCCGGTGAGCAGGGCCGCGGTTTCGCGGTGGTCGCTGCCGAGGTACGCAACCTGGCTCAGCGCTCCGCTGCCGCCGCCAAGGAGATCAAGACCCTGATCGGCGATTCTGTGGATAAGGTGGAGAACGGCTCCAAGCTGGTGCAACAGGCTGGCAGTACCATGGAAGAGATCGTCAACAGCATCAAGCGCGTGACCGACATCATGGCCGAAATTACCGCGGCTTCGGTAGAACAGAGTTCGGGTATCGAGCAGGTGAATATGGCCATCACGCAGATGGACGAGGTCACTCAGCAGAATGCCGCGCTGGTCGAGGAAGCCGCGGCCGCCGCCGAGTCGCTGGAAGAGCAGGCGCAGAATCTGTCTCAGTCGGTCTCGGTGTTCAAGCTGGACAATACCGGAAGCCGTGCTTCGACTTCCCGCCAGCTCGCCGCCCCGACCAAGACAGCCATGGCGCCGCGCCGCGCCACCGCGCCGGCCAGGTCCGCACCCAAACCGGCCAAGGCGGCCAAGGCGGCCAGCGATGGGGATGAGTGGCAGGAGTTCTAATGTAGGGTGGGCAAAAAATAGTATGAGCAGGATGGATGGAGCCTAGTGATACCCATCAATCATCACCATAAAGCGATGGGTATCGGCGCAAGCGCCTCAACCCATCCTACGCACTAAAAAGGAGTCAACATGACACAAAGCGGCACGGAGAACACCGACAGCAGCGCGGTAGGCAACGAATTCCTCACCTTCACCCTGGGCAAGGAGGAGTATGGCATTGATATCCTCAAGGTACAGGAAATCCGCGGTTACGATGCGGTTACCGCAATCGCCAACACCCCGGAATTCATCAAAGGGGTGATTAACCTGCGCGGCATAATCGTGCCCATCGTGGACATGCGCATCAAGTTCCATCTAGGCAAGGTCGAATACGACCAGTTCACCGTAGTGATCATCCTGAATGTCGCCCACCGCGTGGTCGGCATGGTTGTGGACGGCGTCTCCGATGTCATCACCCTCAATCCGGATCAGGTCAAGGCCGCGCCAGAATTCGGATCAGCCATCGATACCCAGTACGTGATGGGCCTGGGCACAGTGGACGAGCGCATGCTGATCCTGGTGGATATCGAACGGCTCATGACCAGCAGCGACATGGAGTTGATGGAAAGCGTAGCTGCATAACCGTTTAAATATTCAAATTACCAGCAAATCGAACCAAAAAAGGAACCCCCAATGTTCAACAACCTCAGCATCAAGTCACGCCTGCTGTTCATGATCGGCTTCATGTCCGTTCTCCTGATCGGCATCGGGATATACGGGCTGTACGGAATGGCCAAAAGCAACGAAGGCCTGAAAATGGTTTACGAAGACCGAACGGTTCCCATGGGTCAACTGGACACCATCGTCAGGGCCCTGTTACGCAACCGGATTGCGAACGCCAATGCGATCAACGACCCGACCCCGGCAAGCATCCAGAAATTCACCACCGAGATCGAGAGCAACATCGAGCTGATCACCAAGACCTGGGATGCCTACATGGCGACCACCCTGACGGCCGAAGAGAAGATTTTGGCCGACAAGTTTGCCGATGACCGCAAGCGTTTCGTGGTGGAAGGCCTAAAGGCCTCAATTACCGCCTTGCGCGCCAATAAAATCGATGAAGCAAAGCAAATCGTCGAAACCAAGATTCGCCCCCTGTACAAGCCCGTTGGCGAAGGGATCGATGCGCTGATCAAGCTCCAGCTCGACGTCGCCAAGAACGAATTCGAAGCAAGCACGGCACGCTACAGCAGCACCCGCAATATCGCCATTACCGTTATCGTACTCGGCGTCCTGCTGGCCCTGTGGAGCGGATTCCTGCTGATGCGCGCTATCCTGCGGCCGCTGGAAACGGCACAGGAAATAGCGGGCAAGATCGCCGCCGGCGACCTGAGCAGCAACATCGTAATCCACCAGAATGACGAAGTCGGCAAGCTGCTCCATTCCTTCAAGTCCATGCAGGATGCGCTCACCATGCTGGTAAAGGACATCCAGGTGGTCGTGAATGCGGGCTCTCAAGGCGATCTCAGCAAGAAGGTCGATCTGTCCAACAAGCAGGGCTTCGGCAAGGCTATCGGCGAATCCCTGAACCAGCTCGCCGAAACCACCCAGGTCAGCCTCGGCGATATCCTGCGTGTCGCCAAGGCATTGGCTGATGGCGATCTGTCCCAGAAGATCACCAAGATCTACCCCGGCACATTCGGCGAAGTGTCAGCTGGTGTAAACGTCACGGTCGATGCCCTGAACAAGATCGTGACGGAAATCGACACCCTCGTGGCGGCTGCGGCGCAGGGCGATTTGAACAACAAAATGAACCTTTCCGACAAGCAGGGCTATACCAAGCGCCTCTCCGAATTGCTTAACCAGTTCTCCGATACGGTCGGCATTAGCCTCAACGACATCCTGCGTGTTGCCGTTGCGCTGTCCAAGGGCGACCTGACCCAGTCCATCACCAAGGAATACCCCGGCACTTTCGGCGAGGTAAAAGATGGCATCAACGGCACGGTGGACAACCTCAAGACGCTCGTCAACGAGATCAAGGTGGCGGTGGAAGGCATCAACACCGGCTCCAAGGAAATTGCGCAAGGCAACCAGGACCTTTCGCAGCGCACTGAAGAGCAAGCCTCCAGCCTGGAAGAAACCGCTTCCAGCATGGAAGAACTCACTTCTACCGTGAAACAGAACGCCGAGAATGCCAAGCAGGCCAACCAGCTCGCCATCGGTGCTTCCGGCGTGGCCGGCAAGGGCGGTGCGGTGGTCAATCAAGTGGTCGGCACCATGGCTTCGATCAACGAGTCGTCGCGCAAGATTGTCGACATCATCTCCGTCATCGATGGCATCGCCTTCCAGACCAACATCCTGGCCCTGAACGCCGCCGTAGAAGCGGCCCGTGCCGGTGAACAAGGCCGTGGCTTCGCGGTAGTGGCCGCCGAGGTGCGCAATCTGGCGCAGCGCTCCGCTGCTGCCGCCAAGGAGATCAAGACCCTGATCGGCGATTCGGTGGACAAGGTGGAGAACGGTACCAAGCTGGTCGGCGAGGCCGGTCAGACGATGGAAGAGATCGTCACCAGCATCAAGCGCGTCACCGACATCATGGCGGAAATTTCCGCCGCTTCGACGGAGCAAAGCGCCGGCATCGAACAGGTGAACCAGGCCATCACCCAGATGGACGAAGTCACCCAGCAGAACGCCGCGCTGGTGGAAGAAGCCGCAGCTGCCGCCGAATCGCTGGAAGAACAGGCGCAGAATCTGTCGCAGTCGGTGTCGGTATTCAAGATCGACAATGCCGGAAGTCGTGTCTCGACCTCAAGACAGCTTGCCGCTCCGAACAAAACAGCCATGGCCCCACGTCGAGCCACCACACCAGCCAGATCCGCACCCAAGCCGGCCAAGTCCTCCAGTGATACGGATGAATGGCAGGAGTTCTAGAAACCAGACCTGAGTGCTGAGTTTAAAGTCCTGAGAGCTTAGTCTCAGCACTCAGCACTCAGGACTCAGCACTCAGGACTCAGCACTCAGGACTTAATGAAGCCATGGCAGAATCTCCAATCAACGAAGCACGCGAGTTCCATTTCACTACGCAGGATTTCGAACGTATCCGCAAACTGATCTATGATCGGGCTGGCATTTCTTTGTCGCCCGCCAAGCAGGACATGGTCTATAGTCGCCTGGCTCGCCGTTTGCGCGTAACACGAATACCCAGCTTCAACGAATATCTGGCTCGCCTGGAACGGGGCGACGATGTAGAAATGGAGGCTTTCACCAACTCCCTCACCACTAATCTCACTTCCTTTTTCCGCGAGCAGCATCATTTCCCGCTCCTGGCCGATCATGTTAAAAAGGTTGGCAGACACCATCCGATCTCGCTCTGGTGCTCCGCTTCCTCAACCGGCGAGGAGCCCTATTCCATGGCCATGACCATGGTGGATCTGTTTGGCACTTTCACGCCGCCGGTGCACATACTGGCGACGGATCTGGACACCACCGTATTGCAAAAGGCCCAGGAAGGCGTCTATCCGCTGGAGCGACTGGAAAAGATACCGGAGGAAATGGTAAAAAAGTTTTTCCTCAAGGGCACCGGGAAGCAGGAAGGCCAGGCCAGGGTGCGCAAGGAATTGCGCGACATGATCACCTTCAGGCAAATCAACCTGCTCGATGAATCCTGGCCGATGCGCGGACCGTTCGATGCAATTTTCTGCCGCAATGTCATGATCTATTTCGACAAGAAAACCCAATACGATGTACTGAAAAAATTCGTTCCGCTGCTGCACAAGGACGGCTTGCTGTTTGCCGGTCACTCGGAAAGCTTCTACCATGCTGCCGATTTGTTCAAATCACAGGGCAAGACCATCTATGAACTAACGCCCCAGGCCAAACACCTCGCTGCCCATGGGTAACCGGATGAATACTCCATGACCTCTCCGGATTATCATGAAGTCCTCTCGCCTAACCTCTATTACGACCGCCATTTCAATATGGAAGCGGCCAAGATCCTGCCGGGCGAATATTACGCCACCACGCGCGACATGCTGGTCGTCACCGTGCTCGGCTCCTGCGTTTCGGTCTGCCTGCGCGACAAGACCAATGGGATCGGCGGCATGAACCATTTCATGCTGCCCCACAGCGACAACGATCCGCAGAATCCCGTCAGCGTCTCGGCGCGCTATGGTACCTATGCGATGGAAATGCTGATCAACCACCTGATCAAGCTGGGTGCTAAACGCAATAATTTCGAAGCCAAGGTGTTCGGCGGGGGAAACGTCCTGCGTGGATTCACCGTGTCCAACGTCGGCGCCCGCAATGCCGATTTTGCTTTGGACTTTCTGTGCTCCGAAAAAATCAAGATTGTCGCCGAGGATCTGCTCGACATCTATCCGCGCAAGGTCTATTACTTTCCCAAAACCGGACGGGCACTGATCAAAAAACTGAAAAGTGTACACAATAACACCATCGTGGATCGCGAGAAGGATTACGAATCTCGCCTGGATTACGCCAAGATGGAAGGCGATGTGGAATTGTTTTAACGTATTGCAGGTCGGGCTGAAGCATGACCTGTAATTTTCCCCTCGCCTCAAACAAGGAATGCTTGCATGACCATCAAGGTTCTTATTGTCGACGACTCGGCGCTCATCCGCAGCGTGCTCAAGGAGATTATCGAAAGCCACAAAGATTTGAAGGTAGTCGGCGCTGCGCCCGATCCCCTCGTCGCCAGGGAAATGATCAAGGCACTGAATCCCGACGTGATCACCCTTGATGTCGAAATGCCGCGCATGGATGGTCTGGATTTCCTGGAAAAGCTGATGCGCCTCAGGCCCATGCCGGTGGTGATGATTTCCACCCTCACCGAAAAAGGTTCCGACATCACCTTCCGCGCACTGGAACTGGGCGCGGTCGATTTCGTTTCCAAACCCAAACTCGATATCAGCCGCGGTTTGCAGGAATACAGCGATGAAATCGCCGACAAGATCCGCGCCGCCGCCAAGGCGCGTATGAGAAAGCCTTCTGCCATGATAGTCCAGAAAAGTCTGACAGCCGATGCCATACTGCCATCCCTGTCCAATCATATCGCCTCGACAGAAAAATTGATTATCGTTGGCGCCTCCACGGGCGGGACCGAGGCGATCAAGGACTTTCTCATCAAATTGCCGCCAGACTGCCCCGGCATCGCCATCACCCAGCACATGCCGGAGGCCTTCACCAAATCGTTCGCCCAGCGCCTCGACACCCTGTGCAAAATTTCGGTTAAGGAAGCCGAAAATGGTGACCGTATCCTGCCAGGCCATGCCTTCATCGCGCCGGGACATTCCCACTTGCTGGTAAAGCGCAGCGGCGCCAATTACGTCTGCGAGCTATCCGACGGGCCGCCCGTCAATCGTCATCGCCCCTCGGTGGACGTCCTGTTCCGCTCCGCTGCTAACCACGTGGGCAAGAATGCCATCGGTGTAATTCTGACCGGCATGGGCAAGGATGGCGCCAAAGGGATGTTGGAGATGAAGCAAGCCGGCGCTTTCAACTTCGCCCAGGATGAAGCCAGTTGCGTGGTGTTCGGCATGCCCAAGGAAGCCATTCTCTCGGGCGGCGTCGATGAAGTCGTCCCCCTGCAGGACATGTCTGCGCGCGTTATGGCATACTTGGCAAGTCTGGGCTCACGCGCCTTCCGTGTTTAGAAGGCCTGGGATGGGTGGAGCGTAGCGATACCATCGTTGTTCGCCATATCTTGTTGGGTATCGCTACGCTCCACCCATCCTACATGAATAGCCCCTCACTTTTAGAAAGGCCGAATCACCATGCAGATAACCGTAGAAAAAAAAGGCGAAACAGCCCGACTGGTCCTCAATGGCCGTTTTGACTTCAGTTCCCACCGCGAATTTCGCAATGCCTGCGACGAGGCTTTGCAAACTCCTGAGATCAAAGTCATCGAAGCGGATTTCAGCCGTGTGGATTACCTCGACAGTTCTGCCCTGGGGATGTTGTTGCTGTTGCGCGAAAAAGCCCAGAATACGAACCTGAAGGTCTCGCTGACGAACTGTACGGGCCTCGTCCAGCAGGTACTCGATGTGGCCAACTTCCAGAGACTGTTTACCATCAGCTAGGGTCGCAGCACGGATACCTATGGACAAACCACTCAATATTCTTGTCGTTGACGATACAGAACCGAATCTGGTTCTGATCAGCACATTCATCACCAGGCTTGGCCACACCACGATACTGGCGAGAAATGGTCAGGAAGCAGTCGATTCGTACCGTGAGTCATCGCCGGACATGGTCTTGATGGATGTCATGATGCCGGTCATGGATGGCTACCAGGCTACCGCAGAAATCAGAAAACTGGCTGGCAACAAATGGGTCCCGGTGATCTTCCTCAGCGCAAAAGCCCAGGACAGCGACCTGGTCAGGGGGCTGCAAGTCGGGGGGGACGATTACCTGACCAAACCCATCAACCTGCCTATCCTGCAAGCCAAAATCAAGGCGATGCAACGCATCGCGGAAATGCAGCGCGAAATAACCGAAAAAGCAGAACAACTGGAGCGCTACCACGCAGAAAACGAACGCGAACAAAACCTGTCCAAACATCTGCTGGAAAGAATCATACGTGCCCACAAGCCAAATGACCCGATGGTTGAGCAACTGGTTCTTCCGGCAACACGCTTCAGCGGCGATATCATCGCTACCGAATTCACGCCCAACAACATATTGCACGTCATCCTGGCCGATAGCGCCGGCCACGGCCTGTCCGCCGCGCTGAATGTGCTGCCTGTTGTCGAGGTGTTTTACAGTATGACTGAAAAGGGATACAGCCTTCCCACCATCGTCAGAGAACTCAACAATAAGATCAAGCAGCTCATGCCGACAGAACGCTTTGTCGCCGCCACGCTGGCCGCCATCGATTTTTCGGAACGCACCATCGAGATCTGGAATGGCGGCATGCCGACCGCCTATTTTGTGGATGAGAAGGGCAAAATCATTCGGGAATGGCGAGCAGCGCAACCGCCGATGGGAATCATGAGCAATGCCGATTTCCTTTCGAAAACCGATGTTTTTCAATGGAGTGAACCGGGACGTTTGTTTCTTTATTCGGATGGCCTGGTTGAAGCGGAAAACGAGGCCGGTGAACGCTTCGGGAGCGAGCGACTCCTGCAGGCGCTGAAAGCTGAGTGCGACCAGGGACAATTCTGGTTTCTGATTGCTGCGGCAAACCAATTCATGGGCCTGGACAGTGCGACTGACGACATCTCCCTTGCCGCCATCCACTGCCCGATGGCTCCTATTGGCGAAGATATCGCCCAACCCGAGCAACCCTCCGCCAAACCGGTAGAACCGAGCGAATCCAGGCTGGCAGTCAAGCTCAGCCCTCTGGAACTCAAGTCCTTTGATGTCTTGCCATGGCTGATCAACTGGCTGCAGCAGTTAAATTTCAGCCAGCGGCAATGCCAGGAAATGTTCCTGATTCTTTCCGAACTCTACAACAACTCCCTGGATCATGGTGTACTGGCCCTGAATTCCAGTATAAAACATCAGCCAGACGGTTTCGGCCTCTACCTCGACATGCGCGAGGAGCGCCTGGTTGGACTGCAACAGGGATCAATCGAAATTGAACTGGAACGAGTACAGGAAAACCAGGTACCCTGCCTCAAGCTGCGAGTCACGGACAGCGGCATGGGATTTCATGCGGATTCCATACTGAATGTGGATATTTCATCCAGCGCCAGACTGGCTGGGCGCGGCATCGTACTGGTCAAGAGCTTGTGCGCTGAGGTGAGCTATCCGGGTAGCGGCAATGAAGTGGTCGCGCTATACCGGTTGAAATAAGCCTAAAAACCCCTTCACTACAGAGGCGAAAAGGCACGAAATACCAATAATCAATGCGTTACAGATCGACAAGCTTTCACAAAGTGGATGGTTTTCCGTGTTGGTGTAATGCCTTGTCTTTCACTCTGTGCCTCTGTATCTCTGTGGTTAACCACTTTTTTCAGAGGGTATCGTCTCTCGATATCCCCTTGCGCTTAAGGCTGCGGCGCAAAAGTTTCAAAGCTTCCACCTGAATCTGGCGCACCCGCTCACGGGTGATATCCAGGGTGTCAGCCACTTCCTCCAGAGTGTGAATGGCATGTCCGTTCAGGCCAAAACGCCGCTCTATCACACGGCGCTGTTTATCTCCCAGTTCCTCAAGCCACTGACGCACGAGCGCCTCGAGCTCTGTATGCTGCAGCTGCAATTCGGGCGAAAGGGTATTTTCGTCGGGAATCGCATCACTCAAAGAGAGTCCAGGGTCAATATCCAGCGGCGTATCCAGGGAGGCTATACGCTCATTCAGGTTCAGCACATAGCGCACATCGGCCACCGGCTTGCCCAGCATGTGCGCCACCTCTTCCACGCTGGGTTCGTTGCCTTTGTGGGCCTCGAGGTGACGAAACGCCTGCAAGCAAGTATTCATTTCCCGGATCACATGCACCGGAATGCGGATAGTGCGCGACTGATTCATGATGGCGCGCTCGATATTCTGCCGTATCCACCAGGTGGCGTAGGTGGAAAAGCGGAAACCCCGTTCCGGATCGAATTTTTCCAGGGCATGTATGAGCCCCAGATTGCCTTCCTCTATCATGTCCAGTAGTGCCATACCACGATTGACATAATGTTTGGCGACATTGACCACCAACCGGAGATTGCACTCAATCATCCTCTGGCGGGCCTCGAAGTCACCCTGGATTACCCGGCACGCCAGGCTGTACTCCTCTGTAGCGGTCAGCAAGGCATTCTGCCCGATTTCATTCAGGTAAATCAGGGTCGGGTCATGCCGCGACTCGCCAGGCAGCTCAGACAGTTCAGGCACTTCAAGCCGCTCCGGCAGCACCTCGACCTTCTCCTCTTCCAGAGGGGGCTTGTCTTCGCTCAGGAACTCATCATCGTCGCTGTAAGGGTCTTCGCTCATCAGGATTTGTCGCTGGGCAGATATTTCATCGGGTCGACCGGCTTGCCAAACCGCCGTATCTCGAAATGCAGCTTGACCTGATCGGCATCGGAATCACCCATTTCGGCAATTTTCTGACCCTTGGTCACACTCTGCCCTTCCTTGACCAGGATCTTGTGATTGTGCGCGTAGGCACTCAAATAGGTCTTGTTGTGCTTGATGATCACCAGTTTTCCATAGCCGCGCAGTCCGCTGCCACTATAAACCACTTTACCCGGTCCAGCGGCGAGAACAGGCTGGCCGCTCTTCCCGCCGATGTCCAGGCCCTTGCCAGAACCGGATGCCTCATTGAACGACGTGATTACTTTGCCTGTGGTGGGCCAGTTCCATTCGACCCGCTCATCATCCTCGGACTGGTTACCCTCTTTTTTCTCTGCCGGCAATTCAGCCGGTACCGGCTTGTCCTGGGATTCTGTCCTGGCCGTGGAAGCCTTTTCCGCCTGTTCTGAGTAAGCCAGCTTGAGCGCCTTGGGTTGGGTCTTCAGCAATGCATCCTCGCCGGCTTGCCGGGTTTCCGCCATCGCTCCGGTTTTCAACGGAGTGACCACTACCGTCTGCGGAGAATCTTTAAACTTCACAGACTGGCCGATATGTATGGTGTAGGGCGGCGTGATGCCGTTCCATTCCGCCACTTCCTTGTAGTCGAAGCCATGCTCCAGCGCAATGCCATACAGAGTATCGCCCTTCTGAACAGTATAGGTCTGGGGGCGCAAGTCCCCGTCCTTCCTGGTTTTGGTGGGTGATTTCTGAGTCATGGAAGCGCGCTCGAGTACAGGCGCACTCGACTTGGTCGATGCGCAACCGCTGATCAGCAGGGCAAATACACCAGCGACCAGAGCGGTACCAATCATAACAAGCGCCCTTTACCATTGCCTCCTCTCCCGCTTGCGGGAGAGGATTGAGGTGAGGGCGCCTCCTTGGGAAAGGGTTGTGCCCTCAGAAAAACCCTGTTTTCCAGAATCATACCAACCCCGGCAATAGTGGAACAAACTTCACTGCCTCCAGCGTTGTCTGACGATATTCTTCAGCAGTATGTTCTATCAGACACAAGCGCTGTTCGCCAGTTCCAATCGGGAACACCATCCGCCCACCCTCGGCCAATTGTGACAGCAGCGCCTCCGGCACGTGAGTGGCAGCCGCAGTCATGATGATCCCGTCGAACGGCCCGAGTTCCGCCAATCCGAGAGAACCGTCTGCATGCTTGACCCTGACGTTGGCAGCTCGAATTTCGCGCAGATGTCCACGCGCCTTCATCAGTAGCGGCGCGATCCGTTCCACGGAATACACTTCCTTCGCCAGACGGGCCAGCACTGCGGTCTGGTAACCACAGCCCGTGCCGATTTCCAGCACTTTACCCAGTGACCTGCCACCGCGTAGCAGTTCAGACATGCGCGCAACGGTTTGGGGGTTGGAAATGGTCTGACCGAAACCGATCGGCAGCGAGCAGTTTTCATAGGCGCGGGTGGCCAGCGCCTCGTCCACGAAAATATGGCGCGGCACAGAAGCCATCGCATCGAGCACCACCTCGTCCTTGATACCCTGGCTGCGCAAGCGCTCCACCATGCGCACCCGGGTACGCTGGGAAGTCATGCCGATGCCACTGAGGTTCGCACTCATAACCACCCTTTGATCACGTCCATCTG
Source organism: Gammaproteobacteria bacterium (assembly GCA_018823025.1). Taxonomy (GTDB): domain Bacteria; phylum Pseudomonadota; class Gammaproteobacteria; order Burkholderiales; family Sulfuricellaceae; genus Sulfuricella. Next base: position 17,012 of record JAHJJI010000115.1, read on the forward strand.
CTCATAATGAGTCAAGTCAATCTGCAACGGGGTCACAGAGACCATGCCGCGTGCCACCGCGCCGAAATCCGTGCCAGCCCCGGCATCCTGCGCAGCGCCGGCCGCTCCCACCCAGTATACCGTTTCACCACGCGGGTTAACCGACTTCACCACCGGTTCCGCCTTGTGCCGCCTGCCCAGCCGCGTGACTTCCCGGCCCTGGAGCTGATCATAGGGAACGTCCGGTACATTGACGTTCAACAGCACCGGACTGGTGAAGGGCTGGTCCTGGTGGCGCTTGATAAGTTCGGCAACCACGCGCGCTGCAGTTTCATAATTGCCAGCCCCCTTGCTTACCAGGGATACAGCGATTGAGGGGATACCCAACAAATAGCCTTCGGTTGCCGCCGCCACCGTACCGGAATAAATCGTGTCGTCACCCATGTTGGCGCCGTGATTGATGCCTGAAATCACCATGTCCGGCAGATGATCCAGCATGCCGGTCACAGCAAGGTGTACGCAGTCGGTGGGGGTGCCGTTAACGTAATAGAAGCCACTGTGGGCTTTGCGTAAGCTGAGTGGGCGATCAAGCGTGAGCGAGTTGCTGGCGCCGCTGCGATCGCGCTCTGGGGCGACTACAGTGATATCGGCAAGAGAGGAAAGTGTTTCGGCAAGGCAGGCCAAGCCAGGAGCGAAATAACCGTCATCGTTACTCAACAGAATCCGCATCGTTGATTTTTACGGTTGGCCAGTGAAATCTCGAAGTGGTACACCCCTTCGGGCTTCCACTTCAGTTATAAGTTGGTCGGGGCGAGAGGATTTGAACCTCCGACCACATGCACCCCATGCATGTACGCTACCAGGCTGCGCTACGCCCCGAGAGACGGCATTATAGCCGAAACCTCCGGGCTCGGCTACATTCGAACTAGATATGAAGCAGTTCCAGCACGCTTTTGATTTCCCGCCTTAGCAACGCCATATCCATAGCATTGCCCGCATCAGGCGTAGTGTCTGCAACCCCTGCCGGTGCTTCGCGCTCACCCGCTTCTTCCAGGCGATGGCGCGCACCGCTGATGGTGAAACCCTGCTCGTACAGCAGATCGCGGATGCGGCGCACCAGCAGCACCTCGTGGTGCTGGTAGTAGCGCCGGTTGCCGCGTCGTTTCACCGGCTTGAGCTGGGTAAACTCCTGCTCCCAGTAACGCAGCACGTGTGGCTTGACTCCGCACAACTCGCTCACTTCACCAATCGTGAAGTAACGCTTTGCCGGAATCGGTGGTAAATCAGGCTTGCTTGCGAGTTCCGCCATTTGCGGCCTCTAATTGATAGGACTCTTCCACCAACCCCTTCAGCTTCTGGCTGGCATGAAAGGTCACCACGCGCCGCGCGGTAATAGGAATTTCTTCACCGGTTTTGGGATTGCGGCCGGGACGTTCAGGCTTGTCGCGTAGCTCGAAATTGCCGAATCCGGACAGCTTGACGCCATCCCCTTGTTCCAGGGACACGCGAATCTCTTCAAAGAAGGATTCCACCATGTCCTTGGCTTCCCGTTTGTTCAACCCTACTTTTTCGAACAGCATGTCTGCTAGTTCGGCTTTTGTTAATGTCATGTTTGTTCCTCAATTACGTAACTTCGCGCCGAAGCGGGAAGCCAAAACTTCAGCAAGTTGCGCGGTCACCGCGTCTACTTCTTCATCGGTCAGAGTCTGTCGAGTATCTTGCATCAACACCCGGAATGCAAGACTTTTTTTACCTAAATCAATGCCTTTGCCACGATACACATCAAACAACGCGAGCTCGGCCACGACGCCCGGCAAGTGCTCACTCATGCCGTCAAGCAAGTCCTGCACGCTGACTCCCTCGTCCACGACCACCGCAATATCACGGCGAACCACCTGAAACTTCGATATCTCGGTAAACGACGGAACCCTGCCACTCAGCAGTACGGCCATATTCAGTTCGAACACGACCGGCGCGGCCGGCAGCTCGTATTTCTGCTGCCACTTCGGATGCAGCGTGCCGACCCAGCCAATAAACTCACCCTCCAGCCACACCTTTGCCGACTGGCCAGGATGCAACGCCGGATGCGAGCCGGACTCGAAGCGGGGAACCCACGGCCAGAACAGGGCTTCTACATCCGCCTTGGCATCATAAAAATCCACGCCGCGCACGACCTCGCCCCACTGCTCGGGCTTAGTATTGCCGTAACACAGACCGGCGATTTTTTCTGGCTGGATAAATCCGTCCGCCGATTGGGTGAAGCAGCACCCGGTTTCAAACAGGCGCACGCGTTCCTGCTTGCGATTGAGATTGAAGCACAGGTTATCGAGCAACCCGCCGAACAGGGTCGAGCGCATCACGCCCATCTGGCTGGCAATCGGGTTCTTTAGCGACAGCGGGTTGTCGTTGCCGGCAACATCACGTTCCCATGCCGCATCGACAAAGCTGTAATTAATTACTTCCTGGTAATCGCGCGCGGTCAGCAGCGCCCGCAATGCATCTCGCCCCCGCGCCGCCTCGGACTGGGCCAGCATGTTCAGACTACCTCGGGGCGGCAGTGCGGGGATGTTGTCGTAGCCATAGAGCCGTGCCATTTCCTCGATCAGGTCGGCCTCGATGGCCAGATCGAAACGATAGCTCGGCGGCGTAACCTGGAATGCGCCGCCGTCTTCGGCAAAATCGAATTGCAGGCGAGTGAGCAGCGCAGCCATTTGGACCGCACTAAAATCTATGCCCAGCACCTGGCTGACGCGTGCCACCCGCAGCCGGATCGGCGTGCGCTGCGGCAATTCAGCCGTTACTTCGGTGATCTCGCCCGCCGCGCCACCGCAGATTTCCAGCAACAACTGCGTGGCCCGCTCCAGCGTAACGCGCGTTGCAGCGAAATCCACACCCCGCTCGAAACGATAGGAAGAATCGGTGGATAGAGTCAGCCGGCGCGCCTTGCCGGCAATCGTATCCGGATTGAAGAATGCACTTTCCAGGAAAATATCGACGGTAGTATCAGACACCGCGCTAGCCTGACCGCCCATCACGCCTGCCAGTGCCAGAGCCTGGGCAGTATCGCTGATGACCAGCATGTCGGAATCCAGCGCCGCCATCTGCTGGTTAAGCAGTTCCAGTTGCTCTCCGGAACGGGCGAAACGCACGCTGATGCCGCCCTGAATTTTCGCCAGGTCAAACGCATGCAGGGGCTGGCCCAGTTCCAGCAGAACATAATTGGTGACGTCCACGATCGCACTGATCGGACGCAGACCGCTTCTTTTCAGCCGGCACGCAATCCATTCCGGCGTCGCTGCTGCCGCATTCAGACCTTTCAGCACCCGGCCGCAGTAACGCGGGCAAGCCGCTGGTTCGTCCACCACCACAGCGATCCGGTCAGAAATTGAGGCAGGCACCACCACCACATTCGGTAAACTCAATGCTGCGCCCGTCACCGCCGCTACTTCGCGCGCCACACCGGCCACGCTCAGGCAGTCGCTACGGTTGGGAGTGAGTTTGAGGGTATACAAATTGTCGTCGAGGCCAAGATAATCGCGGATCGATTGTCCAACCGTCGCATCGGCCGGTAACAGCAACAGGCCGTTGCTTTCTTCGGCCAGTCCCAGCTCCGACTCGGAACACAGCATGCCGGAGGATTCTACGCCGCGTACTTTAGCCTGCTTGATCGCCATCTTCGGCAGTTGCGCACCAACCAGGGCGCACGGAACCTTCGCTCCGGCACGCACATTGGCCGCACCACACACGATCTGCAACGGCTCGCCTGAACCGATATCGACCCGGCAGACATTCAGCCGGTCTGCATCGGGATGTTTCTCCAGTGACAAGACTTCCCCCACCACTACTTTGTCGAAGGGAGGCGCTACCGTTTCCAGCGCTTCCACCTCCAGCCCCGCCATGGTCAGGGCATGGGCGAGTCGTTCACTATCGAGTTCGGGATTGACGTAGGCACGCAGCCAATTTTCGGAAAATTTCATTCAGTTGAACTGCCTTAGAAATCTCAGATCGCTCTCAAAGAACAACCTCAGATCGTTCACTCCGTATCGCAACATCGCCAGGCGCTCCACACCCAGACCAAAGGCGAACCCGAGGTATTTCTCGCTGTCCACATTGACGTGGCCTAGCACGTTGGGGTGCACCATGCCACAGCCCAGCACTTCGAGCCAGCCGGTATGGCTACACACGCGGCAACCCGCGCCGCCGCACATCACGCAGCCGATGTCCATTTCCGCCGAAGGTTCGGTAAAGGGAAAAAATGAAGGACGAAAGCGCACCTTGAGGTCATCGCGCTCGAAGAAGCGCTGCATGAAATCGGCCAGCACACCTTTGAGTTCAGCGAAGCTCACCTGCTCGTCCACCCATAGCCCCTCAACTTGATGGAACATGGGGGTGTGCGTAACATCAGAATCGCAGCGGTAAACCCGGCCCGGCGCAATGATTTTCAGCGGCGGTTGGTGATTCTGCATGTAGTGCACCTGCACCGGCGAGGTATGAGTGCGCAGCACATGCTGTTCATCCACGTAGAAAGTATCGTGCATGGCACGGGCGGGATGATTTTCTGGGATATTCAGCGCGGTGAAGTTGTAGAAATCGCTCTCGATTTCCGGCCCTTCTGCGACGCTGAAACCGATCGAGCGGAACAAACCTTCGATGCGCTGCAGCGTGCGAGTGACCGGATGCAAGCCGCCCACCCCTAAACCGCGGCCTGGCAGCGTCACATCGAGCGCCTCCTGCGTCAGTTGCGCCTGCAACAGTCGCTCCTGTATCGCTTCACGCCGATCCTTCAGGGCCTGCTCCAGCAAGTCCTTCGCCTGGTTGATACGGGCACCTGCTTCACGGCGCTCTTCCGGCGGCATTTTTCCGAGCTGTTTGAGCTGCTCGGTGAGCACGCCGCTCTTGCCCAGATAGCGCGCCTTGGCCTGCTCCAGTTCGGCCGGATTATCTATTCCGGCGAAGGCGGCCTGCGCTTCTTTCAGGATATCATCAAGGTTTAACATTCAATTTATATTGGAGCTAACGATTTTCTGCCCTTAAACCCAAACAAAAAAAGGAGGCTTCTCAGCCTCCTTTTTCTTGACTACTGCTTAAGCTGCGAGGCGAGCTTTTACCTGATTCACGATGTGTGCAAAAGCGGGCTTGTCGAACACAGCCAGATCAGCCAAGACCTTGCGATCCACTTCAATCGCGGCTTTCTTTATGCCGTTCATGAACACGCTGTAAGTCAGACCCAGTTCGCGAGCTGCCGCGTTGATGCGGACAATCCACAGGGCGCGGAATTGACGCTTCTTCTGGCGACGGTCACGATAAGCATACTGACCGGCTTTCATCACCGCCTGTTTGGCGATGCGGTATACGTTCTTGCGGCGACCGCGGAAACCCTTGGCCTGTACCAGAACTTTCTTGTGGCGCGCGCGCGCCGTTACTCCACGTTTAACTCTTGGCATTTTTCAGTCTCCTTACGCGTAGGGCATCATGGCGCGAACCGACTTCATGTCGCTCGCACAAACCATCGAAGTACCGCGCAGCTGACGCTTACGCTTGGTCGTCTTTTTGGTCAGGATGTGGCGCAGGTGAGAATGGGTGCGCTTGATACCGCCGCCACCCAGAGACTTGAAGCGCTTGGCAGCGCCGCTCTTGGTTTTCATCTTAGGCATTTACAACTCCTACATTTTAGCTTGATGTCAGGCGCTCCCCTGCGGGGAAACTTGGTAGCCTGAACACCACTTCTTTTTAGCTGACAACTTGCGCCACCAGCTGGACTTACAACTACTACTACTTCTTCTTCGGCGACAGCACCATCACCATCTGACGGCCTTCCATTTTCGGAAACTGCTCGACCGTACCATGTTCCAGAAGATCGGCCTCAACGCGCTTAAGAAGCCGTAAACCAATCTCCTGGTGCGCCATCTCCCGACCACGGAAGCGCAACGTGATCTTGCACTTGTCGCCCTCTTCCAGAAATTTGATCAGATTGCGCAGCTTGATCTGGTAGTCGCCCTCGTCCGTTCCCGGACGAAACTTGATTTCCTTGACCTTGATCTGGATCTGTTTCAGCTTGGCTTCGTGCTGCTTCTTGCTTTCGCGGTACTTGAACTTGCCGTAATCCATCAAACGGCACACCGGCGGCTGGGCTTGCGGAGCGATCTCGACCAAGTCGATCTCGGCCTCTTCCGCCATACCCATGGCCACTGCCAGGCTAACTATGCCAAGCGGCTCACCTTCCACACCGACCAAACGAATTTCGGGCGCATTAATCTCGCCATTAATTCGTGATTCTTTTTCCTGAGCGATAGCAAAACCTCCAAATCAAAAAAATTAAACCGCGCCTACCCTCTCGGCAACCTCGCCCTTGAGCCGCTGAATCAACGCTTCCAGCGGCATCTGGCCTAGGTCTTCGCCCTTACGAGTACGCACGGCAACCTGTTTCGAAGCCACCTCTTTGTCCCCCACAATCAGGAGATAAGGCAACCTTTGCAAACTATGTTCCCGTATTTTATAGGTTATTTTCTCATTTCTCAAGTCCGCCTCGGCGCGCAGACCATTCTTTTTGAGCTCAGCCACCACCTCACGCGCATAATCTGCCTGGGCATCGGTGATATTCATGACCACCATTTGCCGCGGCGCCAGCCACATCGGAAAAGCGCCAGCGTAGTGTTCGATCAGAATGCCGATGAAACGCTCAAGCGAGCCGAGAATGGCGCGGTGCAGCATGACCGGCGTCTGCTTGGCGCTCTCTTCGTTGATATAGGTTGCGTCCAGCCGGCCAGGCATGGAGAAGTCCACCTGGATGGTACCGCACTGCCAGACACGATTCAGGCAGTCGCGTAGCGAGAATTCAATCTTGGGTCCGTAGAATGCGCCTTCGCCTGGCTGCAGTTCGAATTCCAGCCCCTTGCGCTTGAGCGCCGTTTCCAGGGCAGCCTCGGCCTTGTCCCACTCTTCGTCGGAGCCGACGCGCTGCTCAGGCCGGGTGGATAGCTTGACGACGATGTCAGCGAAGCCGAATTCAGCGTAGACCTTTTGCAGCAGATCGATGAACGTCGCCACTTCATCCTGGATCTGCGCTTCGGTGCAGAAAATATGGGCGTCGTCCTGGGTGAAATTGCGCACCCGCATGATGCCTGCCAGCGTACCTGAAGGCTCATTCCGGTGGCAGGAACCGAACTCCGCCAAGCGCAGCGGCAGGTCGCGGTAGCTCTTCAGGCCCTGGTTGAATACCTGAATATGGCACGGGCAATTCATCGGCTTAACCGCGTAATCACGGTTTTCCGAATGCGTGGTGAACATCATCGCCTGGAACTTGTCCCAGTGACCCGACTTCTCCCACAGACTGCGGTCTACCACCTGCGGTGTGCGGATTTCCTGGTAGTCGTTGTCGCGAAACACGCCGCGCATATACTGTTCGACGATCTGGTAAAGCGTCCAGCCATTGGGATGCCAGAACACCATACCCGGCGCTTCTTCCTGAGTATGAAACAGATCCAGCAGCTTGCCGATCTTGCGGTGATCGCGTTTCTCGGCTTCTTCCAGACGGTGCAGATAGGCTTCCTGGTCTTCCTTCTTCGCCCAGGCGGTGCCATACACCCGCGTCAGCATTTCATTCTTCGAATCGCCGCGCCAGTAGGCGCCAGCCACCTTCATCAGCTTGAACACCTTGAGTTTGCTGGTGGAAGGCACATGCGGGCCGCGGCAAAGGTCGGTGAAATCGCCCTGAGTGTACAGCGACAGATCTTCGTCACTGGGAATGGATTCGATGATTTGCGCCTTGTACTGCTCGCCCAAATCCTTGAAGAAGGCAATGGCGTCGGAACGCGACAGCACCTTACGCTCGACTTTCAGGTCGGCTTTGACCAACTCCGCCATTTTCTTTTCAATGGCCAGCAGGTCATCAGGCGTGAACGGGCGTTTGTAGGAGAAATCGTAAAAGAAGCCATCATCGATCACCGGACCGATAGTGACCTGAGCATCCGGAAAGAGGGATTTTACGGCTTGCGCGAGAAGATGCGCAGTGGAGTGGCGGATCACTTCCAGACCTTCGGCGTCCCGGTCGGTGATGATCGCCAGATCGCTATCGACCTCGATGCGATGGGATGTATCCACCAGCTTGCCATCGACCTTACCGGCCAGTGCCGCGCGAGCCAGGCCCGCACCGATGCTGGCAGCCACTTCGGCTACCGTTACTGGCTGATCGAATTTACGCTCGGAGCCATCAGGCAAGCGAATAACAGGCATAACAACCCTACCAAAACAAAAGTGCGGCATGGCCGCACTTTTTAAGAATTTGGTAGGCGCGATTGGACTCGAACCAACGACCCCCACCATGTCAAGGTGGTGCTCTAACCAGCTGAGCTACGCGCCTAAAAAACGAAACGGCATTCTATCTTAATTTCCCCGCCGTTTCAAATCGTGTTTTGCTGTGCCTCCCACATGCCTGTTCAGGAACTCACCCAAAGCCTGAACCCAGGATTCGCGCACGAAAATAAATCCCTCGTTATGGCCGCCGCTAAGTTCGAGGAACTGCTTGGGGGCCTTCGCTGCGTCGTACAGCGCACGACCGTGCTGGTAGGGAATGATTTCGTCTTCGGGACTGTGGGCGATAAACACCGGCGCCTCGACCACGCGCAATGATGATCGCGTGTCGTAATCGAAGCGGGACAGCCACCGAACCGGAAGAAAGGGGTAGAACTTCGCCGCAAGATCGGGCACCGAAGTGAAGCCCGAGGCGATCACCAGCGCGCCCGGTCGATGGTGGGCAGCCAGCCAGGCCGCGACGGCGCCGCCCAGCGATTCGCCAAACAGCACGATGGTATCGGAAGGAATTTCCCTGACTTCAGTCAAGTAGCGCCAGGCCGCCTCGGCATCCTGATAGGTGCCCTGTTCCGAAGACTTGCCGCCACTGTTGCCGTAACCGCGGTAATCGATAATCAGGGTGCTGTAGCCGAGGCGGTGGAACATCAGCAGCGAATCGAGGCGATGGGAAATATTGCCCGCGTTGCCATGCAGGAACAGTACCGTGCCGCGGGATGATGGCGCGCTGGGGACAAACCAGCCATGCAGAGCAACGCTGTCCGTCGTGACCAGTTTCACCTCCTCGTATTCGAGTCCGGCCTGGCGCGGCGTGGCAACCATTTCACGCCCGATCTCGGGGTAATAAACCATGCTCGACTGGGAAAAATACAGCACACCCATGACCCCAGCATAGGCCGCAGCCAGAATACCCAGAACAGACCACATCAGGCGCACCCCGCTTCCTCGCCCATCCGCATCGCCGGATCCTGGCGGTAAAATTCGGCCAGCTGCCGGTACACCTCGGGATATTCCCGTCGCAAGATGTGCGGAACCTCAAAAAAAGCCTCGCTCATCACGGCAAAGAATTCAGCCGGGCTTTCAGCCGCATAAGGATCGATCATTGTTTCCGTGCCGGACTCGACTTTGGCGCTAAAGTCGTCAAATGCACCGGAGAAAACCTGCGTCCAGGCGACTCGATCCATTTCACGATGCAACGGCGGGAAACCATCCGGCACTCCATTCAGCATATCCAGCTTATGGGCAAATTCGTGTATCACCACGTTGACGCCGTCGTGTTCGCCGGAATGCTCTACGTCGACGCCGGACAGGATGACCGGCCCACGCTCCCAGGATTCGCCGATCATCGGTTCGCGCACCTGGTGCACCACCCCGTCTTCATCCATGAATTCGTATTCCGGTACGAATTCGTCCGGATAGACGATGATCGACACCCAGCCCGCATAATAGTCCAGACCCAAATTGAGAATCGGCAAGCACGCCTGTGCGGCAATCTTCAACCTCATGTCGCCACTCAAGACATATCCATCCGCCGCAACCAGCTCTTTTTCGTGCAAAAATAAAATCACCAGTTCGCGCAATCGAATGATCTCGTCGCCTGACAAACCACCCAGTAACGGCAAGGATGAAATGGCATCCCTCCATGCCGGTTCTGGCAGGGTATCGTGCGCCTGGATACGCCTCCTGCGCCAGTTCCTGAAACTCCACACCATGGCATCCTAAAATAACACAACCAATTGATTTAAAGATCTATTTATCGTATTAAAAATATCTTTAAATCATTTTTTATCCTCTATATTTAAGTAATTCATGGAAGGCACTCATCTTCCATTGAAAGGTTCCTGTCAACGAGTAAACACGACACGGAGGGACAAAATGAATAGCTTGATCATTCAAACCGAAGCAATGCTGTATGAGTTCCGCAAGAGCATTCCAACCGACTGCAAGACCGCCAAATCCATTGACCGCAACGACTCCTGGGACAAAGTTGCAACATTCGCCAAGAACGACGGATTTGTGGAACTCGCCGAACAACTGGAGGCATCAAAATATCAATTGTTTAAACAAGCTCACTGAAAACCGATCAGCTGCGCCGCCACGCCCCAGCCACACCGGGCACTTCCCGGATCTGGGCGAGGATGCGCGCGAGCTGATCAAGATCAGCGATCTGCACGGTAAACCGCATTCCCGCCTGTAGCCCCCGGCTTAGCGTGCTGACTGCCGTGACATTGATTTTCTCGCGCGTCATCACCTCGGAAACATCACGCAGCAACCCCTGCCTGTCATTCGCCTCGATCTCGATATCCACCTCGTAATGACCGCCGCTCTTCGCTCCCCAGCTGGCGACGAGCAACCGGTCACGCTGGCTCTCATCGAAATGCAGAACATTCGGGCAATCCTGACGATGGATCGCCACGCCACGCCCCCGCGTAACGAAACCGATGATGGCATCCGGCGGCACGGGCTTGCAGCATTTGGCAATCGTGGTGAGCATCCCACCCTCGCCGTGAAGCAGCACACCGGATGCAGAGGGGCCGATACCCGCACGGGGCGCGGGCAGATGCCATTCCTCCTCCTTTGGCTCGACCTCTTCCTGGATCGCTGCCATTACCTGACGGGCAGTAATGTCGCCGCGGCCGATGGCAGCGAGCAAATCCTCAGGCCTGGCGAAGCGGTTTTTCTGCGCCAGTGTTTCCAGGTTGGGCAGGGGCAGACCAAGGCGGTGGGTTTCTTTTTCCAGCGCCTCGCGCCCCTGAGCGACATTCTCTTCGTAGTGCTGATGCTTGAACCAGTGGCGAATTTTCGCCTTGGCGCGCGAGGTCCTGACATAGCCCAGGTTGAAGTTGAGCCAGTCGCGCGAAGGCCCGCCTTGCTTCACGGTGATGATCTCGACGCGCTGACCGTTCTGCAACGGGTAAGTAAGCGGCACAATATTGCCGTCTACCTTGGCGCCACGACAGCGATCGCCCAGATCGGTGTGAACATGATAGGCGAAGTCGATCGGGGTCGCCCCCTTAGACAGCGCCACCACCTTGCCCTGGGGAGTAAGTATGTAAACCGTATCCTGGAACAGCCCGGTCTTGAATTGCTCCATCAGCTCGCCGGCATCGTGGACGTCCTCCTTCCACTCCATGATCTGGCGCAACCAGGCGATTTTTTCCTCGAACCCGGCGTCCTGTCTGCCGCCTTCCTTGTAGCGCCAATGTGCAGCCACGCCCAGCTCGGCATGGTTATGCATGTCGTGGGTACGGATCTGGACTTCCAGCGCCTTTTCCTCTGGCCCGACTACAGCGGTGTGCAGCGAGCGATAATCGTTGCCCTTGGGATGGGCAATATAATCGTCGAACTCGCCCGGAATCGGCTGCCACAGGCTATGGACCACGCCCAATGCGGTGTAGCAGTCCTTGAGATCGTTCACCAGCACCCGCACAGCGCGCACATCATAGACCTCGGAGAAATCCACCCCCTTGCGCTTCATCTTTTTGTAAATGCTGTAGATGTGCTTGGGACGGCCAGACACCTCGGCAACGACACCGTTCTTATGCAGTTCCTGGCGCAACTGCTCGCGCACGTCCGCAATGTACTGCTCGCGGCCAAGTCGTTTCTCGTCCAGCAACCGGGCGATTTTCTTGTAAAGATCAGGCTCGAGGTAGCGGAACGACAGGTCTTCCAGCTCCCACTTCACCTGCCACACACCGAGACGGTTCGCCAGCGGCGCAAAAATGTCCTGCACCTCATGCGCTACGCGATGGCGGGTGTCTTCGTCAGCAACCGAAAGCTCGCGCATGGCCTGGGTGCGCTCGGCCAGTTTGATCAGCACCACCCGGATATCCTCCACCATCGCCAGCAGCATTTTGCGCAGCGACTCGATATGAGCACCCTGCTCACGCTTGTCGCCACCTGCCGGTGCGCTGTATTCGCTGATCTGACCCATGCGGGCAACACCGTCCACCAATCTGGCGACCCCATCGCCGAAGATAGTCGCCACTTTGGCTAACCCTTCCGGATCGTGCTCTGCCGCTCCCTGCAGGATTGCGGCAACAATGCTTTCCTGATCCAGGTTCTGATGCGCCAGAATAACCGCGGTGCCCAGCGCATGTCTCATGGCGTCCGGATCTTCGGTGTTAAGTTCCTGCGCAAACTCGCAGGCATGCAAAAGGACTTCCCGCTCCTGGGAATTGAACCTTATACCCAGGGATTCCAGCCAGGAAGGGAAATCAGATTGATCACCGCCGTTCGGCAGTGCTTGAGAAGTGTGTACGGAAACCATTGCGAAATGATAGCAGACTTGGCCAGTAATATAGGTTGGGCAGGCTGAAAGCCGTAACCCAACCTACCGTTCCTGCCAGTAGCGATGTCTCTCCTGGCGCCAGGTTTGCAGCTTGACGCCCCCTTCGCTCTCAAAGCGCAGCAGCACCGCACCATCTTGGTCCGAACGGTACAACCGGCTACCCAACACCCGGTAGCGTTCCACCACTTCCGGCTTGGGATGACCAAATTGGTTGCGATATCCCGCAGTAAAAATCACGATGGACGGATTAACCTGGCGAATGAACGCCTCGGTGGAAGAACTCTTGCTGCCGTGATGCGGCGCCACCAAAAGCGTGGCGGCCAGGGCAGCGGGGGTACGCGCAAGGATTTCCGTTTCCGACTCGCGCTCGATGTCAGCAGGCAACAGCACACTGCCGTAGGCCGAGGTGATTTTCAGCGTACAGCCGCGGGCATTCTTTCTGAGTCGCTCGTCGGCGTAACTTTCCCAGCCTGGATGGAGCATTTCAAAACGCACCCCATCCCATTCCCAGGATTGGCCGGCGAAGCAGGGCAGCGACTTTCGAGCGTGGGACAAGATAGGGCTATCTGCGGGTAATGATGAAGCCAGCCAGCCGACCGGAACCGCATCCAGCACCGAAACCGCCCCGCCGCTGTGGTCGCTGTCGTCATGGGTCACGATCAGCCCGTCGAGCCGTTTGATGCCGGCAGCGCGCAGGTAAGGCACCACGATGCGGCTGCCGCTGTCGGCATCGGCGGTGTAGCGCGGGCCGGTATCGTAAAGCAGGGCGTAGTTTTGGGTCTGCACCACCACCGCCAGCCCCTGCCCGACATCCAGCACGCTAAGCCACAAGGCACCCTGCGCGGGCTGCGGCGGCAACACCAGGAACAATGGCACGAATCCCGCCGCACCCAGCCAGCGCGCCGGAAATCCACGCGGCAACAGCAGCCAGAGAATGCCCAGCGCCGCTGCCAGCGCCGTCCACAGCGGCGGCGCGTGCTGCTGCCACACCGCATCCGGCAGCTGGCTCAGCCATTCCAGCGCGGCCATGCACCAAGCCATTACCTGATGCGCCAGCAGCAGCGGGAAATCGAGCGGCAGAATCGCTCCCGCCAAGGTCAGCGGCACCACCACCAGGCTGATGACCGGGATAGCGAAAGCATTGGCCAGCGGTGAAACGATAGACACCTGCTGGAACATCAGCAGCAAAGCCGGGACCAGACCGAGCGTCACGGCCCACTGTACATTGGCCCATTCGCGCAACCAGTGCGGCCTGCCGAGGCGTCCGACGCCAACATAAAGAATCACCGCCACCGCGCCGAAGGACAGCCAGAAACCCGGCGACAACACCGCCCACGGATCTATCAGCAGCACCACCAGAACGGCCAGCGCCAGCACCGACGAAGCCGAGCTGGCGCGCCCCATCCACAATGCGGCTGCCACCACAGAAAGCATGTACAGGGTACGCTGGGTCGGCACGCCGAAACCCGACAGCAGCGCGTAGAGCAAGGCCGCCAAGGCACCAGCCACGGCCGCCGCCTTGCGTGCCGGCAGGCGCAGGGTGAGCCTCTGGCTGCGCCGCCACAGGCCATAGACCAATGCAAAGGCCAGGCTGGAGATCAAGGTAACGTGCAGTCCGGAGATGCTGCTTAGTTATCTATTAAAACGTAAAACTGGTAGAGATGTTCTTGAAGTGCTGGAAAATAACGTTTTAATAGATATTAGATCGACACCAGATATTCTGAATTCTTAATCAGAGGACTGCACACAATTTTAATATGGTGGTTAACACGACACGTAAAAATTACGTTTTAATAGATATTAGATCGAGATTAGATATCTATTAAAACGTTAATATTAATCGCGTATTACTGGGCATCTAATTGGACTAATACTCATCAGGAAGCAGCAGGCAAGTGGACGAACGATCTGCTTCTGTAATTACCCACAACTTATCGCCCTGCTCATTCATCTGGTAGCTGGACATAATTCTGTATCCATTCTCGATGCTGAGCTGATTTTCCTGCTTGTCTTCCTCAGGAACACATCCCCAATCACCATTAACGTGGCGCTGTATCAAACTCCACGTATCAAGGTTGTTTTCCTCAATTGCCCGAAGTGCTCCTGGTGTAGCAACTACCTGACCTAGCTTAAACAGCATGATTATGCTCCGAAATAGATGGCCGAAATGGCACGTCATCTTCCGGTGGACAACCTCTGCTAGAGCACATGAATATTTTTACCCCAGCCTGTTGTCCTCATTAGGGTTTGGTTGGATGGTGGCCCTGCGGTTAAGAAAAAGGGTCACAAATGAAATCACTAACAACTGAGCAGAAACAGCAACTGGTGGAAATCATCAATGAAGAATTCGGCAGCGGAATGTCGCTGGAAGAATTCACCGATGCCCTGCTTGGATTGTTGGAGGACATTTCCGGAGTCGAGACTGCACATCAACGCACCATCAACAAACTTACTCAACAACTATGGAGTCAATATCATGAATAAAGCCGTAACCGCACCAGCAGCAGCCGTTGAACCGAAGAAAATCGACCTCAACAAGCCGCTGATCAAGGAAGCCATTGCCAAGGGAAAAGCTCTTATCAAGGACGGCAAATCCAAGGCCGATGCAGCGATGGTCATTTTTGAAGCGTTGAAAGCAGAAGAAAAAGATGTTGTCATCGCTGCCTTTGTTCAAGGTGCGACGCTGACCGAGAAAGGAGCTGTTACCTACTGGTATAACTGCCGCCGCAAGGCAAAGAAAGCAGTGAAACCAGCTTAAGGTGATGGGTAATCTAAATCCGTGGGCAATGGGTGTTTCCATAAAAACAATCGTTGCCCATGGATGAATGTTTGTGGATCATGGACTCAACGATTAAGAAATGGAGAAAACCATGAGCGACATTAACAACATCCTGACCCTTATAGCAAAAAATCATTTTGCCATCGAAACACTGGAAGTTAGAAACCGTGACCAACTTGATTTCCATGAGGTCGGAGTGACCCAACTCAAGGACGCCTTATATGCCGCCTTTATGATTGGATGTGAAGTCGGCATTCAAAACCCCCAAGCCATTGGGACCGAAATTGACGATGAGTTTTAACAAGGATCAACCTGGATCAAAGATTAAACCGAATATTCTGAAGGAGCTGGATGTGGAATACCAACAATTCAATCAAGGTCAGAAAGTTAGGAATCAGTTCGGAGAAATCCGAACTGTCCTGCGTCAAATTGGATACCAAGTATTCGTCGAGGAGGAGTGCAATGGCCACTACCACCCGAGCAAGTTATTTTCCATCGAGGAATCAACTACATTTAAAAGCAGTTGATGATAGCAAATAATAAAGTCTGTCGATCACAATGACAATTGGTTTCTAACGTTATTATTCAACGCCAATGGCCGCTCTGGAGAAAGACGACTGAGCACTCCCTCAGCGGTTCGTCAGGAGTATCGTCATGAAAACCCTCTCCTCGGGGCCAACCCGGATGATCGAGATTCTTTAGAAGCCTGAATATCAAAGCGGATTCTATAGCTTAGCTCCCACATCCCCCGTTGTTATCCATCTCAATTTCTTGCCGAGGAAAGCCAATGGTATGGGCCTACGGTTGCGTGAACGATGCAAAGCGGGGCCTGGAGAAATACTTCAGGCTGTACAACCAAGAAAGACCACATTCATCGCTTGACGACAAAACGCCGGATGAGTTCTACTTCGACAACCTGCTTGTACTGCCAAAAGCAGCGTAGGCATTAACCGCAAGGCTTCCACTTAAGAAATGGGAAATACTGTCCAATCTAGCGGAGCCACCTCTAGCGCCGCCATTTTTTTGTATTTTGCATCAGTGACACTCCTATAGAATTAAATCGACTTCTAGCTCGAATGGGCTACTCAAGCTCCTTGGCTATCCGCTGCTTGAACCCTTTGTGGCGGATCTCCGCATCCTGAATGCCTTTCAGTATGCGCTGCTCTTTAGCTGTTTTTTGATTCGTTTCTTTCTGTTGCTTGGCCAACTCAGTTTCTCGCTTGAATATGGCGTCATAATCTGACGAGCGCATTATGATGCTTGCGTGGTTATCGCCAATGTATAACCTCATGCTGGTATTGTTGGCGCTCTTCCAGATCGTGTTTTTAAACATTTCCGCTGATGGTGCACCGTATTTAGCAGTGAGCGCCTTCTTCACCCGCCCCTCGAATGCCGCTAGGCCATTTGATTGAGCCGATAACTGGACAATTACTTCCAATATCTTATCGTCCGCAGCGTATAGCTGAAGAGATATTACTTTTTCACCCGCAAACGTTTCATATTTCCCAAGATTGAAGTCTATACGGCAGGCTTGATGATTCAGTTCGGCCTGGCAGGATGCTAAAAGCGGGTCAGCCCTCTCCAATCCGGACAAACTGGCACCAAGGGTTATCCCCTTTAGGCCAAACTCAGGCAGGGTTTCAGCCGACTGCGAGAGGGACGGCAACAAGCTGAAACACGCAATAATGGCTACGATTAACATTTTCTTTGATTCGGATCGCATTTACATGTCCCCCTGTGAGCGATTTGCTTGCTTCTGAGCTTCTTCATTAGCTAAGGCAGTCATCGCAGCTTCATATGTAGCAACATTTCGAATGTGCAATTGACCTGCATTTAGTGCCCTGTTGCATTCAATAATGTCCCCGGTGAATCTATCGAATGTACCCCCCTCTTTACAAGCAAGTTCCCTGTACAATTTCATATCGACTACATCTTCTTTATCAACAACAATGAATGATTCATCATTCTCAACCCAGGTTGATGTTTTAGACAGTGCTTTTGCGGGTTTCGCATAGTCACTTGATGATTGCCAAACCATAGAGTCCTCAGTGTTCGTAGGCGCCCCATATTTCTCTTCAGCGGCTTCAGCCACCAAGTCATAGAATAAATATTTTTTTTCTGGAGGCCAACCTTCAGGTTTGTAATTTATCCCTGTCGCATGCGCGAGGGTAATATCGATAAGCCGACCATCGCTTGAGAATAACAGTAATGCAAAGAGGACTCTCAAGTCACCAAACTGCTTCCAATTATTGTTTGTGAGCAGTGGCGCACACACTGAAACAGCCTTACTGAAGCCAGGTGGCGTGCAGTTAAATCCATTATCTTTTCTGAACCCATCAATACTCGCGCCAAGGGTTACACCCTTCAATTTGAACTTATGTGCTTTGCCATCGCTGTGCATGATAGTCTGCGCCGCAGTCTCCTGTGGTGCTACAGGAGGTGCTGCGGGCGCAGCCAAAGTTGGAGCAGCCTGTACAGCGGCGTTGCTGACGGGAACTGGCTCGGTGGATTTTTTGCTGCAACCGGTAAGCGATGCAGACGCTGCTATTAACACAGCTAAAAGAACAGGCAATCTCAGTACAATTGTTATGCTAGCCATTGACTTCTCCAAGAGAAAACACTGTTGACACTTACAATGCTTGGCCCATTAGCGCTAAAGCGGGCTCTTGCGCCAACAGATTGAGTTTTTCAAGTGTGCCGCAACCAACACCTCCCAGCATGAATCCTTTAATTTGCTGGAATAGCGATCTAGTTTTTGGTGCAGCGACTGCGCTCGGCCATGCCGTACGTGCGGGAAACCATTCGGTCGTAGGAACGTACGAAGGCCGGATTATTGGACCGCCCCGCCGGGGATTGATCGAAGCTCAGCAGTTGTCGGTGGATATTTTGGCAAACCGGATTATCTGTCCGCACTTGGCTTGCGGCTCGTTGAGCGTAGGTCTGCCCCGCCAGGGCAGTGACGCTTACGGTGGCCAGCGATGCGGCCATGCTCAAAATTGCTACCAGAGTATGTATCTTCACAAAGATTCCTTTTGGGGCGTTAGTAAAGAATGCCAATAACAATGTGCCACTCGATTGCCATTATGAGTTTAAGTGGGGCATTTACCGTTCCGGCTGTTATACGGTATATCTTTTTTAAATTTTATCGTATTTGGATAAACCCCACCTGTCAATCACATATTCCGATACTTATAACGAGACTCACCCAATAAAAGACAGAACAGATCAATCATAGAATCCGGATGCCCGTCTTTCTTTTACTAGGGCCTAATATTTCTGCGCTGCGAAAGATTTTTCTGACTAGCTGCCCAACAACACATTCGAGAGGGGCGCGCGCAGCCCTAACGCGCCCCTCTCTGTGAACTTTAAAACTCATTCAGTAATTCCACCGACAAATGGCTGTAGTTCGCCATATTTCAGACGGTTATTCTCGGTAGGTCAAACAACTGTTCATGGCGCAATTGAGGCGTTAAATGCATAAGCATCAACACGAAAATAATTGTTGTCCCCTCAGTGTAGGTACTGGATGGTCTAGTCATTGACCAACTGTATCGGATTCAGCCATGAGCATAGTCAAACGGGGAAACAGCAAGTACTGGTACATCCACTTCCAGTTCGATGGACAAATCCATATCAAATCTGCCAGAACAACCAATAAGAAAATTGCCGAGCAGATGGAGATTGAATGGAAAGCCAAGCTGCATTCTCAACAATATCAAGGCCGTAAACAGCGCCTCACACTGGCTGATGCATTCGAGCAGTACAAGGCATCCAAGAAAGGGATTTCCAGCTACGGAAACCTGATTGCCCATGAAACCGTGTTAATCCGACTTCTACCGATGAAAAAACACATGGATGAACTGACATCACACGATCTGGAGCGGTTTAAGCAGAAGCGTATAGCTGAAGGTGTAGGTGCAGAAATCATAAAGTATGGCTTGCTGCTGATTCACGGCACACGGAAATTTGCTCAAAAATTAGGCTATCAGGTCAGCCCACTGGAATTTCCATCGGTAAAAATACCAAAGGTTCCATTGCGCTACCTGACCGAACAGGAGGAACGTCGCCTGCTAAATGAACTTGCTCCTAATCGTGAGGGTTCTGGCCTGAAGCCAATGGCTGAGCGCAGCGATGAATTGAAGCGGATGATGCAGGACGCCTATGACTTGGTAATCCTGTTACTCGATACCGGAGCAAGATACAGTGAGATTGCCAATATCGAATGGTTCCGTATCAGTCTTGCAGAGAGGACAATTAACCTCTGGAGGACCAAGGTGCAGAATGAAACTGTGCTTTACATGACGGATCGGGTGTTCGATGTGCTATCTCGTAGATTGGCAACCAAAGCCAGCCCCTATGTGTTCAACAACAGCAATGGCGAGGCTCGTGGTTACTGCACCCAATCAATCCGCAAAGCGATTTTACGCGCTGGATTACAAAATTGTAGGGTGCATACGTTGCGTCACACCCTAGCCTCGAGGCTGATACAAAATGGAATGAGCGTTTACGAGGTTAGGGAGATTCTAGGGCATAGCGACCTCAAAACGACGATGCGCTACGCCCACCTTGAACAGAAGCATGTAACAATCAAAGCTCGTGATGTAATTAATCGGCTAAATCAGATATCTGGGAAGAATGCCGTGTGATTATGTGCAGATTCGGCTTAATTAGGGTTTCCCCTATACCAAAATGGTTACTTAAGTACTAGGGTGTTTATGCGCAGCGTTTTTCAAGCCAAGGGGGAGTGACAAATGAAAAATAAGAATGGAATGACAGTTTTAATAGCCAGCATCGCAATCATGTTGGGTGTTGTTGGTTGTGGTAAGAAGGAAAATCAACAAACAACCGTTCCAAGCACTTCAGTGGCTAAAGATTCCAACTTACCAGTAGCGGCTAAAGATTCCAGCCTACCAGTTTATAGCAGTAAGCGGGAAGTAATCCCCCCTGAAGAATATCAGGATTTCTTTAAAGGATTATTCATCAATGATCCCGATGGGGCGAAGAGGCAAGGTTACATCTGCTATAGCGCACAAGAACCGGGGATCAGGCGTTGGATGGATTTCAACCCATCTTATAACATAGATAAAGGCATGAACTTAATGGAATTTTTCAAGGATGCAGACCCTTCTAATTCCCTGTCTAAGCCTATCACCCACAGTGGAAATTGGTCTCTGAAAAACGGATTGCTGGAGACGAAATTAGTTAAAGAGACGAAGACAACAACTGGCTTGTACAGTCAAACATACCACAACAAAATTAACCTCTCCATTAATTGGGAAATATTGAAGTTAACCCCGAATTCATTAGTTATGGCAGCGAAATTAGAAGGTGGGACTGTTTACAGGCAGTGTAATCTAGTCGGTGCACAATATAGCTATTCGTTTGTAAATGATGGATATATGGAAAAAAAATCGGAGCAGATTGTTTGGCCGGCTATTCCTAAATAACAACCATTGGTTTCCATCGACAAGAAATTGAGATTCAAAACCACGGTGGATGTAGGCTTTAATCCCGGCAGGTCTGGCAATGACGCTATCATTACCCGCCCCCTCTAGATCAATCAGGTCTTGGGAAAATCCTTGCCAACATTTCAATATCCATTTGTATTAAAGAAGATAACAGGCTGACTTAGCAGGGTCGACATATCCAAGTCAGTATTTAAATATTGGCGGCCAGATTCTGTAGACCTAAGTCAAGGGGGAGTAACAAATGAGAAAAATGAATGGAATAACAGTTCTGATAGCCAGCATCGCAATCCTTGTTAGTATTGTTGGGTGTGGTAAGAAAGAGTCTCAGCCAGCTGTTGCTCCCGTGGACGCGGCACCTACCGTTCAGGCCACTCTGGCTGCAGAATGCGCGGAGTTAAAATCAAAATCAACGCCGACTGGAAGCTCTGAAGGTATTGCAGAACCCAATTACCCAGGTTTCTCAACGGACGAATTCACCAAATTGGCTGAAAAGTTGAGTCAATCTGGAAGTTCGATAAAGCCGGAAGCAATGCTGATTTGGATGAATTTTAAGGCAAATCAAGAGAGAGACAAGATTTTCTCTTACGAAGCAAACCACTCTCATTCCATTGATACTATTGCAGCTGTTTTAGAAAAACCATATGAAGATGAATTTGCAAAGCATATGTATTTATCCAATAGGATATTTGATGTATTTGGCACACCATTCGTAAGGAGTGGGCATGTCAGATTGGCTGAATCAAGCTCATTTGTCACGAGTCAAGAGGATGATTTTATCAGTGTAAATATTGATAAGCTGCATCTCAACCCGGAAGACGTAGAGGAACAAAAGGCTATTCTAGGAGGCACTCTCGTTTTATTTAGCGAATCTAATGGAGTCATTATTCCGGTCGAGCTTGCCATTCTCGACAAGGATTCTGGTGAGTACAAAATATACAACCTAGGGAAGCAGGAAAGTATTAATTTGAAAGCAGGTTTGGAAAAGAAGATCGTTGAGAATGCCAGAAAACTGGCAATCCAGAAATCAGGCGTCCCTCCCGACAATGTCGTGATATGGGAAACATCAAACAACGGTGCTAGCACCCCCGGAACAAGCCAAGCCAGAATTCATTTTAACCAGGTCAACTTTTCCACGGTGCAGGATTTGGCCGAATACATGGGAAGTTCAGCTCCACAAATTGATCCTAAAGGCGAATTTGAGAAAACAGACGACTATGAAAAACGCCTAGCACAGGCAAAAGTGGAATCGTCTAAAGACCAACTGCAGAAACTGTGTGGCAAAGATGCCAAGCGCAATGAAATCATGGCGCCTTATCTCAATGGTGGCGGCCTCGGCAATCCAGTAGTCACTAACGTTACTTACAATGCGGATAAGGGGCAGTTTCTGCTACAGATAGCCTCAACGACGACGGATTACCGCCTTCCCATGGCTATTAATGTCGATCCAATCAAAGCACCAACGATGAAAGATGACATTGTCGGCATGAAACCGACAGTCGTGTATGAGTTGAAGGGCGAAATGTTGACTGCCCGAGCTATCCAGCTCATCGACCCCAAAACGGGCAACACCTACCACGTCAACTTCAATTCGCCGGTGAACCTCAAATTTAATGAAGCTTCCGCCAAGGAGTGGGCAGCTGAAAACGACAAAAAACTAGAAGAATTAGCCAAGCAACAAGCCATTGAAAAGGAAGCTCGTGAAAAATATGCGCGGGAACATCCAACATACGCTCGATTGATTATGAAAAAAATTAGAACTGACTGGCAGCCGTGCCAGAACTTCATAAATTTGCTTGGAATGATTGATAGATCTGGATCACCAGACTATATAAAGGAACGTCAGGTTGACAAAATAATTGATTCTGCCGATCGTGCCCGTTGCTTGGTTTATTAATAGCTAGATGTTTATTTTGGTATGTAAAAATGACTGTGGCCCTCAAGAACGCTCCCAAGGAGAAGTGACGAATGAAAAATAAGAATGGTATAAAGGTGCTAGTCGCCTGCATTGCAATCATGATTGGTGTTGTTGGCTGCGGGAAAAAAGACGATAGCCAGAATTCAACATCTAGCGCAGAAAACCTCATTCTTTCAAAAATTGGCGCATCTTGCTCTCAACCTGGAAACGAAATTCAGATTTTTTTTAGGGATACAGTTATTCCAAATGGATCAAAAATCATGTCATCACAAGTGTGTGACATGATGAATGATATGAATGCTAAGGAAATAGCTACCGTCAAAAAGTATACTAATGAGTGGCTGAATGGAGAGGATGGAATATGTAAGCTTATTGCTGAAAAAGCCTACGCACAATGGGGTTACGAAAGAGCTCTTGAAATTACTCAAATAGGACTAACTGCCAGCCAGGGACAATCTAATGAACACAATTCCAGAATGGTGTATAACGCCGTAAGAATTTGTCACTCAGACGAAACAAAAGAAAAATACTACAAAGAATCATATTCCGGGCGAACATTTGGCATATTTTCAGTGGGAACGATCATCAATCCAACCACAAAGAAAACTTGCCCTGCTTACTTAGCAGAAATGACTGTTCAGTCAAATCGACAGGGTGTATCTACAGTCATGTACCCACTTCGTGCTTTAAATTGCGATGGCCTAGATTTGACTGCCTATGAAAAACCAGTTGATATGAAAGGCAATACATATATAGAAACGCTGAAATACAGCGGGACGTTACCAGAATACTATATAAATTTTGAAGGGGATCGTGTTCCTTTCTTCAAGCCTGGTAGCCAGAATAATATCGCAACTGGTGTGGTCCCAGAGCAAGCCAGCCCCATCCCCTTGCCTCAGGAGCAGGTGAAAACCACTACTGCCGAGTCACCCAACAAAGAAGCACCGTACATTACTGAGGCAATAATAAAATTTTACGCCTGCAAAAAGTGCGACACCACAAAAAATCGGAAGCAATCCACCTATGAAGGGCGAATCGACAAGAGTCTAACCAAGGAGGGGGTCTACCGCTATTATCTGGACACCATTCAACCAGCCGAGATCATTATCATAGGTGATCGTTTACCTAAGCAGTTGGCTGATATTGGAAGAACAAAAATAAAACTGACGGGGACATTACTAAGTTTCTGCACTCCTGAAGAGGAGATTGACCCTAAGAGGGAAAATATTTGTTGGGCGTTTGAGCTATCTGAACCATTTGATATTATCAAACTTGAGTAGCAATTTACGCTCCAGTTGCCCACGTCTGCCAAGTTGGGGGCGGCTTGAGTGGCGCAGTGACACAGGTATTTATCCCAATGACCTGCTGGGGCTGGTTCTATGCCAGTCAATAATCGTTGCCATCACAGCATGATTGAATGACAGTCTATTCATAACTCCAAGACTGTTTGCCAGCATTGTGTGGGTCAATAAACTGACAAAGCTGGAACCCATTCGAGGACGCTCATCGGCGTCCTCTTCTTTTACACCCGGTAAGACCTCCACCACAAGCTGTATGGGTTTATGACGTACCTCAAAGTCGCCACGGAAACCAAGCGGTTAATTGCCAGGATTTGAAACTGGGCTAGTTTCTGTGTCAGGTCGTTGAGAATTACAGCGATGGCGAGTCGCCAAAAAATCATACTGTATTTTTCCTATTAACAATCACTTGATTTCTAATCCGTATTACTATTGCATATGGCCTTGGTGCGCAACCAGATCAGACATGGCGCAAGAGAAACTTCACAACAAAATCTACCACTATTTTCGGATAGCGGTTCCTGAATATTATGTGATTTATTAACGTTTAATTTCAAATGAAGCTAAAAACTATCCGCATCGAAAAATTCCGCGCGATTCGTTCATCGGAGATCCGCGTTAATTCTGAACTCGCCTTGGTGGGCCAGAACAGTGCTGGTAAATCTTCTGTGCTTCGAGCCTTAAATGCATTCTTCAACTTCAATGATGAGAAGGAGGCATTTGATCTTGGCAGGCACAACTTCCAAAAAACATCCACTGCTGAGATTGACCTCAGCTTTGTGGAAACTCCTGTGGCGTGCACAATAGCTCGAGTAACAATTGGTGGAGATGAGGTTCGTGTACGACTTCGATTCAAACGTACTGATTCTTGGCAGGTTTACACTAACGGAATTTGGGCGTCTGTTGCTTCTGATTTTCACACTGAATTACGCAAATTTATCAGCTACGTTTACGTGCCACTACGCCGGGATCATGAGATATCTGGGTGGGGTGATCACGGACTTTTGCAGACAGCCGTTGAGGCTTGGGTCAAGCACCACACGAGTAGGCGGGATAGCATAAGCCCTAGAGTTGCGGAGCTCGGACAAATGATCCAGCGAAGGGCTTTTGATGGCTTGAGTAAGCAGCTAAGAAAGGTTACTCCAATCAATGGAGCCTTCACATTCAACCTAGAGTACACGCGCCCTCCTGACTATAGCTTGCTTCTTAGGGATCTTATTCTTCGTGTTACAGAGGGAACCACCACAGTAGACCTTCAAGACTGTGGTAGTGGAACACAGAGCATGACTGCATTTGCGCTCTACTCTTACCTTGCCGAGTTGGAAGGCAATACTTATATCTTGGGTATTGAAGAGCCCGAACAAAACCTGCATCCTCAAGCACAACGCGAACTGCTAGCAAACCTTCGTGCGCTCCCATTGCAGGTGCTATTTACAACACATTCGACAGTAATACTCGATGATTTACGCCACGATGAAGTTGTCTTGTGTCGTCGCGTCAAATCTGCCACACGAGGTATTGAGGTTACAACCACCCAGTTAGCCGCAACATTTTGGTCCACGTCAGGCCTCAACGAGGAACGCTATTATCACTTTTACCGTCGTAGGAATTCGGAATTCTTTTTTTCGAACTTTGTCATCCTAACAGAAAGCCCGATTGATGCTGAGCTAGTGAAAGAACTCCTGCGTCAAGCAAAGACAGATACAGTTACTCACTCTGTGTCTATTCTCAGCGTCGATGGAGTCCAATCATTGCCATATGCATATCATCTCCTACGTGCACTCGATTTAGATTTCGCAACCGTCGTTGATAAGGACTATTTCATGCCGTATCTACACGATGAGCTAGAAACTAGCAGAGATGCGCGAGGATTTCCCCGTTACCGCAAGGAGTTTAACAAAGGGACATTGCTGGAGAACATGCTGCCAAGCACTGCTGAACGGGCAACGCTGTTGAACCTCTTCCACGGCAACCATTCTCGAGCAATGGACATTCTAGAAAAATTCAATGTGTTTTGTTTTAAGTGGTCACTAGAAATCGACCTGGTTAACTCAACCACAGCTCGCCAGCTGCTGTTTCAAGGGCTAAATATTGCCGGTGGAGACCAAACAACAAATACTTTGTTGGTCACCCGGAAAAAGGCGCTTAAAAAACTTGAGACCCTTCTTCCGGTTGTCCAAGGAGTTCAGCCATCAAACCTCCCTAACTCTTACAAGAGACTGAGGAGAACCCTGCCTGACCTCATTAAAAAAACTGGTTTTTTACACTAATATTTTTAGACAAGAGACCTGTTAGACAGTAGTCCTAGCAAGCCTACAGCTTGCAGCTATCTATAAAAAGTCAAATCCGACGACTTATACCCAAGCGGAGCTGAGTAAAGCAAACAGATTTTCCAGCATATCCACAATCCAACAATTTCAGGAACAGGTCAACGCCAACATATCGATCAGTTTTATCCTCTTGGCACCCTACCCCGTTGCCCAGTGCTCAAATTGGCTGGATAGACCTAATAATGGAAAAATCTTTACCTGGTGAATCGCCGAGGCAGTACATATATCTGATGACACTTGCGCGGCAATGGCAGCGCTTTTGGAAGAGCGACACCAGGCCAAGATGCCGCCACACGAAGCAACATGCACAAGATACAAGCTATCGGGGATCCGGCTACTTAGCAGATGCCTACTGGCCATCAATATGTATTATTATGGCATATTGAAAATTCACATTTTTGAGCTCCTCCACTACATTCACTCTTGTTTCTGATCGCCACCACTTATGAACATTGCCGAGATTGAATCGTCGCTCAAAAACCTGGGTGAAACACCATTTGATGCCGACACCTTCATTTATCGTTTTTTAGATATTTACGATGCCCCAAAAGCAACAGTAACCAAGCTTCGCCAAGGCACAACGAATCAAACCAAGGAACCTGGCGATCTACTCTGGAAAAACAAACTATTTTTCCGCGTTACCGAAAAAGGCCAGACCGCCACAGCGGTTGACACCATGTTGGCCGATCCACTGACTAAGAAATACACCCCCCGTTTTTTATTGGCAACTGATGGTGAGGAAGTTTATTGCCGGGACATCAAGACTGACCAAACGCAGGACTCCCGCTTTGACAGACTGAACGATATTTTTGATTTTTTCCTCCCTCTCGCCGGGATTGAGCGCTATGAGGGAGTAGCGGAAAACCCCGCAGATATCAAAGCGACTGCTCGACTCGCCAAACTCTACGATGCCATTCTGGAAGCCAACCCGGAATGGGTGGGAAATGACCACACCCACGAACTCAACATTTTCATGACACGCATGCTGTTCTGCTTTTTTGCGGAAGATACGTCAATATTTGAAAAGGACTTGTTCACCACAACTTTAATGACGTTGACCCGAGAGGATGGTACCGACACATCCTCTGTTTTGGAAACCGTCTTTGCGGCCATGAACACGTCAGACAAAGGGCGTGAAGGTTTGCCGGAGTTCGCCAGACGTTTCCCGTTCGTCAATGGCGGTTTGTTTCATGACAAGACTCCAATCCCGAAATTTTCCAAGCGCGCACGGCGGTTATTGAAAGAGTGCGGCGAATTGCATTGGAAAGATATTAACCCGGATATTTTCGGCTCAATGATTCAAGCCGTGGTCGAGCCAGGTATGCGCGGCGATATGGGTATGCACTATACGTCCGTGCCCAACATCATGAAGGTATTGCAGCCGTTATTCCTGATGTCGTTGGAAGACGAGTTTGAATCTGCCCGTGATAGTGAAGCCAAGCTGCAGAAGCTATTGCAACGCATCTATAACATCCGTGTATTCGACCCTGCCTGCGGATCCGGCAATTTCCTCATCATTGCCTATCGGGAACTACGCAAGATTGAGTCCCGGATCTTTGCACGCCAAAAGGAAATTGCTAGGCAATGGTTGCTACCGATGACAGGAGTGCGACTCACCCAGTTTTTTGGGATCGAGCTTGCCGACTTCGCTGTGGAAACCGCGAAACTTTCACTGTGGATCGCCGAATATCAAATGAACGAGCAGTTCAAGGCTCAGTTTGGTACAGCCCCACCAGCACTGCCACTTCGTGATAGCGGAAATATCGTGCATGGGAATGCCACCCGATTGGATTGGTTGGAGGTCTGCCCACACATAGAGGGCGGCGAGACCTATATCGTGGGTAATCCGCCATATTTAGGCGGTAAAAAACTCAGCAGTGGCCAATCAGAAGACATGGATGTTGCCGGTCTAGCAAAGATGAAGCAACTAGACTATATAGGTTGTTGGTTTGTAAAAGCGGCAAACCACATTGCTGAATCAGACTCTGAGTTTGCATTTGTGACCACCAGTTCTGTGTGCCAAGGCGAGCAAGTTCACTTGCTTTGGTCATATATTTTCAAGAAAAATTTAGAAATTAGTTTTGCCCATGAACCATTCGCTTGGTCAAACAATGCCAAGAATAATGCAGGTGTTTTTTGCGTAATCGTAGGAGTTAAACAGATTGGCAAAAAATATCAGAAATGGATTTTCTCTGGAGCGCACGGAAGAAAGGCAAAAAACATAAGTCCATACTTGGTTGAGGGACCTTCTATTTTTGCAGTCCCTTCCACTAAGGTGTTAACAAGCTTGCCTCCAATGTGCATGGGCAGCAATCCTGTTGATGGTAAGCATCTAATTCTTGATCGCAAAGAATATGAGCAGCTTATTCAATCGCAACCAAATGCTGGAAGTTTTATGAAGAGGTATATGGGCGGGGAGGACTTCCTGAGTGGAAATCACCGTTATTGCATATGGATTGAGGAAGATGAAGTAAACGACGCTTGTGAAATTCCATTCATAAAGCACCGATTGGAAAGTTGCAAAATATATAGAAAAACTGCTGGTCGAGACGCGAAGAAATCAGCAGAAAAACCGTATCGATTTTGTTATAAAACACACCAAAATACATCCGCAATAATCTTTCCAAACACAAGTGCCGCAAGTAGAAACTACGTTCCTGGTGGTTTCACAGACGAAAATACGGTTATCAATAAAGATGCCTTTGCTATCTATGCTCCAGATGCATATGTTCTAGGGTTGCTGACCTCAACCCTTCATAGAGTATGGTTAGCAGCGGTAGGTGGTCGGCTCGGCATTGGGTACCGATATTCAGTGAAACTCGTCTACAATAATTTCCCGGTTCCCGAACTCTCTTCTAATCAGAAGCAATCGCTTGAAGACCATACTTGGGCGATCATTAATGCTCGCGAAGCACATCCCGGAAAAACAATGGCCTGGCTGTATGATCCTGCGACCATGCCGGCAAACCTCTTGAAGGCTCACCAAGAACTGGATGATTCCCTGGAAGGCATATACATAGGCCGTCCATTCAAGAACGATGTTGAGCGGTTGGAACACTTATTCAAACTCTACGCGAACATGATCAAAAAAGTACAAACAGCCAAAGCTACAAAACAACCGAGTTTGATTTCGACAGGAGCTGCTTGATGGCCGATTTTGTCACCGTAAATTATG
The DNA here is from genome assembly GCA_018823025.1 of Gammaproteobacteria bacterium. GTDB lineage: Bacteria > Pseudomonadota > Gammaproteobacteria > Burkholderiales > Sulfuricellaceae > Sulfuricella. The sequence goes on from JAHJJI010000115.1 coordinate 46,554, forward strand.
CCCAGACCGGCGCAAGCCAAAATACCAACCAATACGGCATGCGGGCCATGCAGGCGCGGGCGTTTGATGCACGGAATTCCCAATATTTACTGGTCAAAGCACCGCCAGCGTCCGGCAAATCACGCGCCCTGATGTTCATCGGTTTGGACAAGCTTGAGAATCAAGGCATCAAAAAAGTGATCGTCGCCGTGCCAGAACGATCCATCGGCGCATCATTCAAGTCCACCAAGTTAGGCGATGGAGGATTTTTTAGTGACTGGGTGGTTAATCCACAATGGAACCTTACCGATGCGGGCTGCACGCAAAAGACTAAAGCCTTCGCTGATTTCATGGCTTCCAATGACAGCATTTTAGTCTGTACCCATGCCACGCTCCGTTTTGCGTTCGATCAACTGGGTGCCGCTGCCTTTGCAAACAGTGTGATCGCCATTGATGAGTTTCATCATGTTTCCGCCGACGAGAACAATCGCCTGGGCGAGGTGGTTAGAGCTCTTATGGTGGATGGCCGTTCTCACATTGTAGCCATGACCGGATCTTACTTTCGTGGCGACACAACCCCAGTGTTGCGCCCCGAGGACGAGGCACGCTTTACCCGTGTCAGCTACACCTATTATGAGCAGCTAAACGGGTATCGTGACCTGAAAACATTGGGTATTGGCTATCATTTTTATCGTGGTCGCTATGTTGATGCGATCAATGAAATTCTTGACCCCTACCTCAAAACCATTGTTCATATCCCCAGTGTTCGTTCGGCGGAGTCAACAACCGACAAATATACGGAAGTTGACCGAATTCTCGACCATCTAGGAGAAGTGGTCGGTAAGGACCCAGATACAGGATTCGATCTTGTGCGGCGTGCTGATGGCAAAATCATCAAGGTAGCCGACCTAGTGGACGACAATCTGGGCCGTGAAAAAGTCATGCTTGCACTACGTGATATAAAAGGGCGGGATGATGTCGATATCATCATTGCCTTGGGCATGGCTAAGGAAGGGTTCGATTGGATTTGGTGTGAACATGCGCTTACTGTAGGTTATCGAGGTTCTTTAACCGAAATTATCCAGATTATTGGGCGCTCGACACGAGATGCACCCGGAAAATCTCACGCACAGTTCACCAATTTAATCGCCGAACCCGATGCAAGTGAAGATCGAGTCACCGATGCCGTCAATAATATGCTTAAAGCTATTGCGTGCTCGCTTTTGATGGAACAGGTACTAGCCCCTAATTTCAAGTTCAAGACCAGGCTGGATGCGGACGAGTTGGACGGTAGTCGACGAGAGAGCAACATCGCATACACTGGGGACGATAATATCATTGCAATCCGTGGATTCGCCGAACCCTCCACTGCTCGTACCAGACAGATACTCGAAAGCGATTTGAATGACCTTTCAGCGGCGATCTTTCAGGATGAAGCCGTTTTGCGCGCGGCAATGAATCCGGATGAATATGCCCCAGAGGTAGTCAATCAGGTATTTATTCCCAAAGTTATAGCTCGACAATATCCTGATCTGACTAGCAACGAAGTTGAAGAGGTACGCCAAGCAGTTGTGGCAAATGGCATTTTTAAGAGCCCAACTGTCACTGTCGAACAGCAGGCCGATATTAAGTTTGTTCGGATGGCCGAAAGACTTATTAACATCGATGAAATCAACATTGACTTGATAGACAGCATCAATCCCTTCCAACGAGCTTACGAAATTTTGTCCAAGTCAGTTACTGCCGATGTACTTAAAACCATACATGGCGCGATCACCTCCACCAAGATCGCCATGAGTGAAGAAGAAGCTGTTTCTCTTTACCCACGTATTAAAGCTTTTGTTGCTGAGAAAAAGGTAGAGCCCAGTCTTGTGAGTCCGAATCCGCTGGAACGAAGAATGGCTGAGGCGTTAGCCTGGATACGTGAAGCCAAGCGCCGCAAGATGGCAGCCTCACCGCAGGAAGCTTAAAGCTATGGTGCGCCAAACGCTAGACGATGTATTGGCCGAGAATGACGACTTGGGTTTGCTGAATGTAAAACCGCACTCATCCAACTCCAGCACCGACGCAGTTCGCATTCAGCAGGCATTCGAAGAGGTCAATGTATTTGTTGATCGTCATCATTTCTCCCCCGGCGAAGGACAGAATGGTGAAAAGATTTCAGTAAGCGAGCGCACTCTACAAATGCGCCTTAAAACCTATCGGGATCAACCAGACATATCTGCCCTATTGAAAGAAACAGACCGTCATGGTTTGTTAACAAGTCTGACTAAACAACCGCCACCACCGGCCAGTTTGGACGACATTCTTGCTTTGGATGACGAACTACTTTCTGACCCAAACGAAGATATTTTTACATTTCGGCATGCTCGCCCAGCAGCAGCCCGTCCAGACAAGATATCCGAACGTAAACCATGCCTTGATTTTGAGCAGTTCAAACCGCTATTCGATCAAGCGATTGATGATTTGGCAACAGGCGAACGTAAGAGTATGAAATTTGCCAATGAACAGGAGATCGAGGCTGGAGGGTTCTTCATTCTGAATGGTGTAATGGTCTATGTTGCCGAGGTAAACGACCCACATATTCGCAATGGAAAGCGTAATGCCCGACTCAGACTGATTTTTGAAAACGGCACTGAGGGGCAAAATTTGCTTAGGTCTCTGGCGACAGAGCTTTATAAAGACCCCAACGGTCGCCGCCTTTCTGACCCTAATGCCGGACCACTCTTTGATGCCAGACCTACCACTGCCACAGTAGCCAGTCCGAATGATCGCATCACGGGGTGCATTTATGTTGTACGGAGCCTTTCGCCGTCCCCAGAAATTGCCAAACTTGATGGCCATCTTTTTAAAATCGGCTTCACTACAGGCACTTTTGAAGACCGTATTCGCGGAGCAAAGGATGACCCAACTTTTCTGTTGGCCGCAGTTCATCCCGTCCGAACTTACGATGCGATTAACCTTAATGCCAATAAATTTGAGAGTTTGGTACACCGGTTTTTCGCCGATGCACGGCTAGACATCGAAATCATGGATCGATTCGGCAAGCCATGTCGGCCAAGAGAATGGTTCCTACTTCCTCTTCCGGTTATTGAGGCGGCCATTACAATGCTGCTTGATGGTTCTATCTTGCGACATAGGTATGACCTGGTTTCGTGCGCCATTGTCCCTGTGTAGCCAGCGGCGTAAGAATCGCACCCGAATTTAGTAAATACCATCAAACCTAAAGCCATCAAAAGTAGACGGTAGCCTTACAATCCTTTGAACCAGTATTGGCGCATTTTCGCCAAGAAATATCTCGAAATGGGGAACCCTGATTTATCACCAATAACAGAATCAATTCCGCAGTGTGGGCAAATAGCAGTAGTTCCCATATCAATCTCTGGGGATCCCAGATCTCTCACCGGCCCATCAACCCACTGGGTGACCTCCTTTGGATCGAATATAGTGAGACAGCAGAAACATCCACAAATCTGGCTCGACAGTAATTCCTGGCGATGAGATGTCGAGTGCAGGTGAGCTTTAATGATGTCGGGCATAACTCTTAGGGACCATCCAATAACTGATCACCCATATCACTCCATGTTCTCGGCTTCAGCTTCGAGATTTGTTGCTTCAATAATACCTGTAACACGTTTGATCTCTTGCCAAAGTCGAGCCTCACGCCAAGCAAGGAATGCGTCGTAGTCGTCGGTCCAGAACGGCGCACTGTCACCTGTAGGTAAGCAATGTGATGAAAGAATAGCGTCAAACGGAAAGCCATCTGTACTGCGGATTACTGATAGATAGTCGGAGGGTGCACGATTGCTGATCATTTGATTGGTCGTCCGATCAATCAATGTTCGATTCAGGACGCAGTCTCTAGCACGTGCTAACTTTATGCCCTTCTGTTTCTCCAGGAAATCAGCAGGGAAAATATGGTGATCATCAATACCCTCTTCACTCATTAGCTTGCCCGTAATAACTGCCTGAGTATGAAAATCCCGTGCACCTGTCTCGTTTCCAAGGATTAGGCACATGACCCCGCGATAAATCGAACGCTGTCTGGGAGTCACATCTCGTAATGCCTTGGGATCGAAGCGAAGTCCTACAACGGTCTCGGGTAAAACACCGCCTTCAAACCAAGAAACCAATTCAGCGACATCTTTTGCTGCTTGGCTGTTGGGTGAACTCTCGTAAGCTTGACCAAATACAGCACACCAAAACCAGCGCTTGAGTTTCTCTCTTTGAGCGCCAGCCTCGGCAGTTTTCGGCTGACCAGACTTAGCCAGAACAGCCGCCATCGGCGAAAGCATGGTCTGATAAGGCAACCATTTCGGCAGGACCACCTTGCAATCATCTCTCAGCATATTAAGACTCGCTGTCAGCCCTGCAATAACCTTAGGCCACCATATTTCAATGTCAGAAGCCGTGAGATTCAGGACCTCACTACGTTTACATGAAGGAGATTTCCGGCTCGCCAGAGCAATGGCTTGCAAGATGTAATAGGGATCGACCTCGTAATCAGTGATGATTGGATTTTCTTCTTTAGCCTTATCCCACAGGTCTCGTAGGTTAATTTTTAGTGGCCAGAACCTTGCTGTCAGCAATTCAAAAACACTGAGCTTAACGCCCGTTCTATTAAGCGTTTCGAAAATGGTGCACAGAGCATCCGGTTCAGTCTTGTCTGAAAGTGTAACGACGGGGAAGTGGTAGTCATCAATGACCTGAATCCACTTCTGATCGATATCGTCGAGAGTATCCTCCAAGGCGATACGGTCTTGGTCAGGCAGTTGGCGAGCTACTTTGCGACTCCACTGGCCGAAACCACCTGCCCCTCCTTTCAGCAAACTCAAAGGAAGGAGAAGTTCTTTCGCTTGAAGTTCAAAGCTCTCCCGAGCCTTTGCCCACTTGGTCGTGGCACGCACATGAAATATTGCTTCCTCAAAATCAGCACCATGTAGCAGTTTATTTAGATCAAGGTAATAGCGGTGTTCGCCAACGCCGTAGAAAGCCTGATAGAGCGATGTGAGTCGTTGTTGTCCATCGAGAACTAGAAACGTGTGCGACTTTCCGTCAAGAGCGGGCGCCCCTTCAAATTCTCTGGCAGCAAATACACGTTGAGCATCACGCACACGTAGGATGCTGCCAGCTGGGTAATTGTTAGCAATGGAAACGATCAATTCCTGCGTAGCACCAGGTTCCCAGACAAAATCACGCTGAAAGTCAGGCAACACCATCGCCCGAGAGTGAACGTCGCTCAATAAATCTTTTAAAGCGCGGGGGTTTGTGTCTTCAAATAAATTCATCAAAACTTCACTTAGAAAGTTGGAAAAATACAGCGCGGAAGATGGAATGACAATGTCACAGCGTGAAGCAAACCTATTGAAATATCAAGTAGTCAGCTCACACACAGCAAATTTAGTGCAACGGATGCTGTTTGAGCATGACATGAGACGGTGTAACAGTGCCGTATATACACCCCATCCAACGAACCACACCCGCCCGGAGTTGGCAATACAAACAACTTTTCCAGCATGACCACAATCCAACAAATCCGAAAACAGGTCAACATCAACATCTAGACTAGGTTTCGTCTTCCAGGCACCAGGAAAGGTTAACAAGGTTCGGCTCCCTACCCCGTTGCCAAGTGGTCTTGTTGGAGGGATAGTCCTGATAATGGCAAAGGCTTTGCCAGACACGTCCGAACAAGAGACGGTCGAGCTCCTCAACCGAGACTTCAGCCGTTACTATACTTATCGTGTCGTATTTGACTGACTCTGGAGAAACGGTGAGGTATGAACTTTCTGCTTAGTTCTATATTCGCGGAGCGTCTACGTGATGCTGTCAGGTTGGAACCGCTGCTGCCAGACGAGATTCGCCGGATCGTTGGAATGGGTGAGAAATACATCGCGCTCTCAAACGCAGCGATTGACACTAATGTTTACACCAACATGTTTGAAGTAGAGATTGATGGAGTGAATCACATAATCTACGCCAAAATCTCACCATGAATGGTGTGGAGATCCGATTTGTCCACCGTTTCAGAGGTAGTCCAGTCTAGCGAAACGATAGAGCTTAGTAGCATCAGATCAGCCAGAGTGATCAGAGCTTTCACCAGCACACTCAAAGGGTTGAAGGCTGGCTGTATGGTCAAGAAGCAGCATACCCACTTGGTAAGGCGGATAATTTATTCTGGCTTTCAATCAGGTCTGGATGCTGGGATTCGAACTTGCGTTCAAAAATGTCCACGGCCTTGCTATAGCACTCCTTTGCGCCTGAAAAATCATTTTTGTCGCGCAGCACGTCTCCAAGTATTACTAGGGCATTGGCAATCCATGGATGGTCAGGTGTATGACCCAGCCTCAAATCCTCCAAAGCCCTCCGGGAGTGTTGTTCAGCATCGGAGAGATTCCCCTGTTGCCGCAGGACGCTGGCCAACCACATGCGACCCCGGGCGGTGCGCCTATTCTGGGGGCCATATTTCAATTCTCGAATTTTTAGGCACTTGCTAATCAGCTCGGCTGCATCATCAAAATTACCAATATCCAGAAGTAGCAAACCCAGATTTAAGTAGCTGAAGGCGGTACTGGGATGATCTTCACCATACTCATGTACGCGAATCTCAACCGAACGGAGCAGCATAGGCTCAGCCTCGTCAAAGTTACCTTCACGACGAAGCAGGCTGCCCAGATTCGAGTAACGTAGTGCCAGCTTTGGATGATCAGGCGGGTAGTAGCGAAGTGAAGTTTCCAACAGCCGGCGATAGAACTGTTCAGCCTCGTCGTAAAGCCCCATTTTCACTAGAGCAGAACCAAGGTTGTTCAAAGCCACCTGAACATCCGGATGATCCGGTGGCAAGCTATTCTCTCGATGAGCCAGAATTCGTCGATAAATAACAGCCTCTCCAGCATAGTCTCCATATCGTCCTGCTATCAACAAAGCAAGAGTTCCCAGAGTGCGAAACACATCCGAATGTTCGCTTCCCAATAGCCGCTCCCGAATAGACAAGGCTTGGCGAATCAACGTTTCGGCCTCAGCGAACTCTCCCCGAGCAGACAATGCAGAACCCAGCAGACTCATATATCTGGCAGAGTTCTTATGGAATTCACCATTAGCTTCTAAACAGATCGCCAGCGCCCTTCGTCGCATTTTAATGGCGCCGTCGAAATCCGAATGCTCTAAAACGATAACAGAAGCCAGTCCCGACAAGGTTGACGCCACATCGGGATGATTTTCGCCTAGCAGACGCTCCCTAATGTCCAGAGCTCGCCGGTAGAGAGATTCCGCCTCAGATAGCCGCCTTTGTTTGGAGTAAACCCTGGCAAGGTTGTGCAGGCTGGTTGCAGCGAGTGGATGCTCCCGTCCGAGCGTCCTCTCACGTAGTTCCAGCTGACGCTCTAGGATCGGTTGAATTGCCACATAAGCTGCGGCCTTGCGGAACGGATCAAACCGTTTATCGAGCCAATCGGATTTGGCAAAAGCCTCCGGGTCCGCCTGTTCCAGATGATAGCTTGCCTCATCAAGGGCACGGATGGCTGCCAGCGTCACATCAATGAGTGATAACACCTCGGCCCTAGGTTGCCAGAAGGCCGCGACCACCTCATGCATCCGGTGGAAAAAGGATGGGTCTTCACGTCTCGTGCGCTCAATCAGATAGTCGTGCATCAAAGCATGCATGGTACAACTCCCATCGGGTTGGCATGTGATGAAGCTCTGACTCTTTAACTCGTTAAAACTTATTTGATGCACCTCTCCAGGCATGGCTTGGCGAAGGGCGTCGAACAATACCTCGTCAAAAATACGGGTGTGGGCTAGAGCACGCAAAGCTGAGGCAAGAGCCGGGCTACAATGGCTGATGAAGCGTTCGATGATCTGTGGATGGTTCCCCCCGAAGTGGTCAACACTCGGCGTCATATCCTTGTTACGTATAGCTTCATAAACGTCGGCTTCGAGGTCCAAGTAGAAAGGAACGCCTTTGGCAGCAGTAACGATGCGGCTGATGATATCGGGTTCGGCGATGGGAATGCCTCTTAAAAACTGATAAGCATCTTCGTCCGACAATTCTCCCATCAAATGTTGATCAAGGAACTCGGCCCAGGATGGATCGATCTCCTCCCAACGCAGCCGATCACGACCAAGGACCACTAGAAGCACGCCAGGCATTTCAGCAGCCATGTCCCGTACCCACTTGTCCGCCAGCAAACCACCCCTGCCCTGCCAGAGCTGTTCATAGGTGTCGAGAAATACCACTAACCGGCGTGGTGAGTCGCTATGTTCCTGATAGTGAAGAATGTCAGAGCCGAGGTACTTGGGGAGCGACTCATAAAGCTCTTGAGCCGTCATTTCCTCAATTTCGTTGATCAGGCTGCGCCCTCTCGCCTGGTACCACTGTCTACCCCAGTCTGAAGCTTGCTTTAATAAGGCCAAAACTGGAAGGCCAGAGGCAATATTTACTGCCAGATCAGCCAACTCTGCCCAATCAGGGAGATTGCCCCCGAATAGTTCTGGATAGTGATCCTTTGCTGAAGCGCCAGGGCGCGTTTTCGCGAAATAGCTGAGGAAAGCCCGATTGAAAGCAGGAAACGCTAAACCAGCACGTTCTCCCAAAGCTAGACGGATGTACAGCAGTGCTTGTTCTTGCGAGCGCGCCTCGGGGGCGGCAAAGTCCACGTGCGCCCAAGCAATCTTTTTTTCATGTTTTCCAACATCTGCGACGTCATTGAGAAACTCCCGGCACAGACGGGTTTTACCGTGCCCTCCAGCACCGTAAATAACAAGTACACGATACTGCGTGGGCGATTGAGGCGTGTAAAGGTTTTGATGGAATAGGTCGACAATTTCGACCCGGTCTGTGAATTTTTTCTGGGCGATAAAGCTCTTGGGCAAATGAGATGGACGTGGGCACATTGCAAAAGGCTTCCTTTTATTTCATTGATCAATAATCTTGGCCAAATCTTTGAGCTTTGAAATTAATCACCAGGATCGACTTGCACGTCTCTGTTGCAGGCAGCGAGATTGTTTACTTGTGTGATCAACTTTCTACTAACAGGTCTTATGCAAACATCACGTAACTGATTCTTCCAAACACAAAAGGGTAAGACCACCGTACCTATACCATCTAACGACCTACACCCGGGTTGGTGGATCAAACTGATTTCCCAGTATGTCCACGATCCCACAAATCCGAAAACAGGTCAACGCTCAACATATCTATCAGTTTTATCCACTTGGCACCCTATCCTGTTGCCCAGTACCCATGTTGGATGGATAGTACAGATAATGGAAAAGTTTTTACATGTTGAATCACCGGGGTAGTACACGTAACAGTCCATATCCCAGATTTTCATCCATATTTCCGAACCTTCGAATATGCGGCTACTAGCCTAGGTCAGAGCCCAATACTGTTAGTCTAACTTTTACCTTTTTACCCTCGTAGCCGTACGATTTTCGCAGGATTCCCAAGCCTGGGACTATTGTGATGTATTTTCAGTGCTGGCTCTGACAGCTTGATTCATTTTCTGCTGGGCCTTCAGCATCGTCATTCTGGCTTGTGCCACCTTGGCCTGTTGCTGTTGGCGTTTTGCATTATTTTTGAGCAATTCGACATTTCGTTTTTCGACTTCTAAATCTACAAGTTCACATAACTTCATTTTGATTTCTCCTTTGGTCTGTGCCTGTATTTATGAGGCGGATCAAAATGGGAGTTTGCTGACATTGTTATTCTCCTCAGTTTCAATATCGAATGGGTCTCAACGATTAAGTGAAACCCAATTCGACATTGTAATTAGACGTCTATTAAACCTTCAGATAAGGCAATCCACTTTTAGATACCCCACGTTCGTACCCTTGCTGTTCCATATATTCAAAATACACATCTGGGGGCCTCCACTTCGGAGCTTCCTTACAAACCTTTTCGATACACTCCTTTGTGAACGTATCATTGGGGTTGGAAAACTCAACTTCGTGTACTGCACCGCCGACAATTAAGGCTGCAAAATAATTAAACTCGTCTAGCGTTTCAATGTCGTTGAATGTTGCTCGCCGATTACCTACACAGGTATATTCTTTCTTCTTAAAATTAAAAATGTATTTCATTTTGTCACCTCTTTCTTAGTTATCTGTTGATCACCAGTTTTTCACTGCAAAAAAAACGGGTTGCCGTGAACTTATTATGCTCAAACGGCAACCCGGTATAACTACATCAACTTTTCACTCATTTATCGATAGAAATCCTTTCTTCAATTTTTGCCACACACTCTTTTGTCAGTTTATCGTTTGGATAAGCATAATGAACATTGGGATCATACTTTCCAGCCTTTCCTAACTGGATCATACCGGCAGCGAAGTTGATCATCGTATCGACATCAGGATCATGCTCTACGAGTCGTCTGTCACCGGTACTTGTTACAGTTAAGTTTCTGAAATTGAATACAGTTTTAAGATAATACTTATTCATTTGGTCACCTCTTTTATTGATTTACAAGGAACCCATTTAACCTCTACCCACGAACACTTATCACAGTACTGAGGACACGCCCAAACTTGATAAATGCCTGGGTGAATCAACTTTTGGAATTCACATCGACGATCATCTAAGGCGGTTTCTATCTGGTTCATGACGTTGCCTCCTTATCTTTAAACCCTACGGAGTAACAATCACCATATTCATCAACTGCCAGCACACCTCGCATGTCGTAACCACACTCATTAACAAACTCTGTCAGCAACAATATGAGATTGTAGAAGTGCGATTTGTACTCATTTTGAATCCGGGCAGCTTCTTCCCGAGGTGATTCATAAAAATGAATACCAACTTTTTCTGCCTTATTAAAACTTTCAATTAAAAACCTGACACCCACTAAATTTATTAGCGTTAGATGAGCTGACTGAATACCGTCAAGACTCTTCGTGTATTTGTTCATAAGCTGCTGCTCTTTCTTACCTGATATAAACATTTTGTTTCCTTTCGTTAATTTAGAACGTAAGAATCCCTCCAACAGAATTGATGGATGGGTTTTGTTGCATCCAAGTCTTTTGTTACAACTTGATCCGATGATTTTAAAGAGCGGGGGTGATGCCACCAGATGAATTTGGTGTTTGTTACATCCACCCTTTTAAAGAGTGAAAGAATCAGTGTTTCGTTGATCCATGGACGCTATTTTCTGCCGATGCGTGGTATAAACATATTCCGCAACGATTACGAACTAATGGTTTGTTAATATGGCTAAGATTATTAGGTACCCATCAGAGTCACTGAACTTTCCAACCCTTCCTAAAGAGGTCACGAAGAGTGCTTATTACTGGTGGTGGGAATATATGAGGCGTGTACCTGGGTACGGAGAGAGTCATCCATTGTTTAAAGACTTTGGAGACCTGACTAATAACTTCATGGGTTGGTGGCACACAGGATATGGCAGGGGGGCTAAGATGCTCTTTGCAGAACCGCCTACCATACGGATGCAAATCGTTCAGGCTGAAAAGATTCCGCCTTTTGATCCTGACCATTCATTTCTGCTTCTTGTCCCACTTTCTGAAAATGGCAGAACGATAACCAAAGCCAAATGGAAGAAAATGTTTAATAGGCTCATTGATACGCTACCGAAACAACACGGTAGAAGGCTGCCAACGAAAGCCAAATATAATCTTCACACGATGCCAGATGTTAATGCTTTGGCTATCACGTTAGATGTTTACGATATGAAGCAACAGCATCCAGAGATGACCTTGTGGCAGATCGGTAACGAACTCCATAAACAAGGTAAAGTTATGTTCAGACGTAAAGAGGTATTAAAGGATACTGACGTAACCGCCGAGTCGAGAAACAAGAAGCAGATCATGGCAAGCACAGTCAGCCGTTACCTTCTTCATGCAAATAGATATATTGAAAACGTGGGTAAGGGAAGTTTTCCCAAGAAATAATGATTGGTGATGTGGATTTACTGTGATTTTAGGTTTTTTTGGATAACCTTATGATTTTGGTGGGATTTGTTAATTTTGTGTATATATAATATAGGCAGAATGAATGTTTTTTACTATTATCAAGGGGTTAATGTAAAAAACCTGATTTTTAGTAAGATTCCGTTTCCTTGATGTTGTTTATGTACTTTTCAAGGGCGGATTTTACGCTCTCAGGGGGAATTTTCTCACTGAGAACCCAATTACCCAATTCCCAATAGATCTTACCGATATCATGATCTGGTTCCGGGCAGTTCGGGAAATCATCGAATTTAACGCCTGACATAGTCGTGAACGACATCAACATCCTGGCGATGAACGCTACACGCTCAGAATCGTTTTTAATCGATTTTACGACGTAGGTTATATCCGGTTTGATCTTTCGATTGTCGGCAGCATAGGCGTTGAAGTTGTTTAATAGCGTTTCAATCGCTACAACCATATCGCTGGCATCTCCGGCAGTCCGCTTAGTCTTTCTACCCATAGTCTGGGTTCGGTCTATGACTACACTATTCTTTTCATCGGTTAGGTAACGACATTCCTTGGCAATGTGTCGGTGCTTACTCTTATCCACAAGTACCACACACTCAAATCCTTTATATCTAAACCCGCTATTTCGACCAATTGCCTGATGCATCTTGTCCAGCAATCGTGCTTTGGTCACCTCATCCCGATCCCTGCTATACGACTTTCCTAGAGCATCACATACAGTTCGAATTTCAGCAGGATGTGGAATACTCAATTCCACCAATATATTGGTTTTGTTTAGAGCGTTCTGTCCCTTGCTGTTCATATGGTTGTAAGTTGCGCCAAGACCGTCGGCAATCAGTTCAGTTGCGAAACCAGATTTTGTTAGCCGTCTGGCGACTAGCGGGATGATTCCATCGAATTTCTTTTGCACTAACCTTGTTCCGAGAATTGTTACCTCTCCCCCAGCGATGTTATTCATCTTGTCATGGACAAGAAATTTATCCTTTCGAACACCTGCCATTTTTTGAATTGCTTCCTTGGTAACGATCTCAGTTGTCGTGTAAATCCGACGATGCCTGGCAAACACATACCCCAAGGACTGTTTTTCATTTCGCCGGAAATAAAGCCTTCCATTGATATCTATGGTTTTACTTTCAACCTCCTGCTCAGGCAACCAACCCCAATCGACCGTGGTGTAAGGATCAATATCAATCACGTCAGAAATGTCAGGATCGTCAAACCAAACAATCCAGTTCTTTGGCACGAACTGTTTCTTCGGATTCATAATGCGAAGTTGAGCAAAGGTTGTCACCACAATGACGCCACCCTCCTCTGACACATCAATGCTTCCTCTATGATCTTCGTCCTCCTCTTCCTCTTCAGATGGTGGCGAAATACGCTCAAACGATAGCCTATCAGGAGTAAAAAACCTCCAAGCTAATTTAATGAACTCTGGATTTAAATCTGGTCTGTTTTTGATGAAAGCTTGGACGCTCTCTTCATCCAAGATTTTTCCTGTATCGAAGGGGGATCTAGCCTGCCCTCGCTCTACTGGAACCCCAAATCGCCGCCTCGCCTTGGCATCCTTACTGCGATACAGAACAACCTTAAATCCGGTTTCCAAAGCCAGCTGACTATACTCATCATATTTCTTGAATGCCTGATCCCACGATTTACAAGCAAACAATATTTTGTTTTTCTTCTTTGCCAGGTTCACAGCAAGGCGGCTTTTACCTGCCCCTTCTGGTAAATATATGAGATGGGAGAGGACGATGTTGTACCCTTGTGATGTGAATCTCTTTTTTACAATTTCCTTCTCAATTGCATCTAATTGCTTAATTACACCAGCCCTACTCCTGGCATCTTGGAATACTTTATTTGGCGCACCAATCATATCGTCGAGTGTGTAAATCTTGTCATCAACAAACCGATCCTGCTTCTTGGCTTGGACTGCTTTGGCTATCGAACTTTCTTCTTCCCGGACATAGAAGCTTTTTCCACAATGCCGACAGTGCAGAAAGATGTTTCCGGCGGGTGATTTCTTGATGAATTCCGACCCATTCTTATCAGCATGGAATGGACAACTCACCCCTTCAACCTTGCCAGTAACATCACCTGCTCTAATCACCCCTTTTCGGGTTTGTATTAAATCGTCGGGGCGAATGAACTGATCATCTTCCCCTTTAGTGGTTTGCTTACCTGAAACCACCCTTGCCGATTTATCAAATACCGGGTTATTTCTAGGAAACTGCGACCAATCCAGCGGCTTGCCCTTGTTGTGCCATGCCACGGCCCGATCAATTCGATCCTGAGGTGCTGCCGGAACATAATAAAGTTGGTTTGGGTTTAGCGACGCGGGGTCGCAATCCCCTGCAAATGTATGAATACCATCAATAATGGAATACCAAACACCTCCACCTATTTGATTACCTAGCTCATCTTCCTGACAATCGGCGGGGATAGGCTCTGATAACAGAAACACGAGGCGGAATTTGTGAACGTCTTTGTTTTCAAGGTGGCGGAATGAGGTGTAGCCCACATATTCATATGCTGAAAATCGATCTTTGGCTGCTTCGATTGTCATCGTGCCGTCGTAGTCCAACACCAACAGATCCACTGCCAGAATGTTTGATTTTAGACGCTTGGCAAAGGGTATTCCGGTATCGTAATCAATGCCCACCGCTGCGGCTTCGATATCCTCAACGCTTTTGTAGTGGGCGGCATTAAAGAGCCGTCCCATGCTCTTATCTTCATATATCTGAAAATCTTGCAGAAAATCCACGAGCACATCCCAATCGACGACGCTTTCACGGACGAGATTGTCGCTAGTACTCCGAAATCGGTTGATATGAATGTCGTACATGGTTTCCCCCTGGTGATCCTAGGAGGAACTAGATAGCAAACGGTATAAATTAAACGCCATCAATTCTTTTACTTCCCGTGAGTTCCCGGCACTGGAAGGAGGGAGTATCTGTGTTGTGACGGCTTGTCACCTTCAGGAACTTGATGGCGCTGAAAAGCACACTCACAAGCACAGATTCACCATCGGTATTTATGGAAATCATTTTGGGGGTTGTCTGGGGCAAAAATCAACGACACCACTGAGATTCACACGGAATGCCATCCCCGTCACCATCCATTTCCGTCCCAGGGCAGTTTTTCAGATAAAACGTGGCCTCTTCGCAGGAGGTCATCTCAGAACAGTGTCGCTTACCTTGGCACTCGAACTTCGCCGTAGCACTGAGAGAAATAGCGGACTCACCACCTCCTAAGGTGCTAACAGGCAATACTGGTTCACTGCCTAATGGGTGCCCAACTCGACTTGTTTTCTGAATGAAATGCTGCCAACCGTAGAACCCCATTGCTGCCAAAATAATCACGGAAACAACTCGAATGAAAAGGCGTGGCCGTTCTGTGGATGAGGAAGCTTTACGAGATCCCACGTAAAGGACATTCTCTGCACGATTACCCTTCTTCTCATCTTTCACAAGTTCGTATGTAACAAGCTCATTTCCAACAGGGCGTTTCTGACCTTTTTCAAAGGCACGGATATGCACAAACACGGCGTCACTACCCCCATTCGGAGTAATGAAGCCAAAGCCTCTATTGTCTTTCCAGTCTGTGATTCGTCCTTGATGGCGCATATTTTCCTGGCGATTTGTCTAATCGAAGTAATACCGATCTTTAATTAATTGGTGCTATTCCTCGGCATTTAGGAAACGTGGCACACCCCCAGAACTGATTGCCTGCATTGGCTCCTTGCTTGGCTGTCCGCTTGATCATGGCACTTCCACATTTTGGACAGCTGGGCTCGGCCGATTTTATTAATTTCGGGGACGTATCTGGCACCGAATGGCGATCGTTGAGTGAATCTATGTGCAGCCTACGTGTTGCCCATGTCCTTGGCAGCTTGCCTGTCTGGATAGCTTCAACAATCAGCTCAACTTCATCATCCGGGAACAATACTTCAGTTTTGCTTTTGATGTATGACGAGTAACCCTTATCCAGTACATTTTCAGGCATGGGTGTCTTGAACGTGCTCTCACCCCAGAACATCACCACAGAATGAAGCTTGTTATGCTCAATACCCAAAAACTCCGACAAGCACTTGGTATGTCGGTAATTCTGGCGCAGTGGATTTTGAAACTTGAACTTGCCTCCAGAAAAAGATTGCGTCCATTCGGCTGATTTTTCATTGCCGAAGATCCAGCCATTCATGTTTTTTGCTTCAATCACAAAAATACCATAGCGAGAAACAATGACGTGGTCGATCTGAGTCGTACCATCCGGAGTTGGAATGGTTACATTGTTGAGTTCACGGTAGATGCTGCTGTCTAGCATGACCTTATGCGCTAGAGAGCCCATCGCCTCGCCAACAAACCCTTTAAATATCGACATCAAGCCCATTTGTCGTCCGTTTTTGTTATGAGGGTGACCTGCCCCCATTAGAAGTGCCATCGGCATCCTAGTAAAATCCAAAGTTGTAACATTAAACAATTTCCTGCTGTGATGCATCATCTGGCAAATTTGTTCGCCATCGTGCTGCAAACTCTGCCGGAGTCTGGTAATTCAACGCGCTGTGCGGTCGACACTCGTTGTAGTCCCGCCGCCAAGCGCTGACAAGCACTCTGGCCTCAGGCAGGCTGGTAAACCAGTGCTCATTCAGGCATTCGTCCCTGAACTTGCCATTGAAGCTCTCAATGTAGGCATTCTGGGTCGGCTTGCCCGGCTCAATGAGCTTGAGTTGCACCCCGTTGCGATACGCCCACTGGTCCAGCGCCTTCCCCGTAAACTCCGGCCCCTGATCGGTGCGAATGGCTGTCGGCAGCCCACGAAACAGGGCTGCCTGATCAAGCACACGAGTCACGTAGTGTCCCGAGATGCCGTGATCGACCACGATGTCGACCGACTCTTTGGTGAAATCATCAACAATCGTCAGTGCCCTGATCCTGCGACCACTGGACAGCGCGTCACTGACAAAATCCATCGACCAGACTTCGTTCGGCTGGCTTGGCAGTTCCAACTTCTCTCGCTCAACGGCGACGCCGTGGCGCTTGCGCCGACGACGAACTGCCAACCCCGCCTCCTGGTAAAGCCGGAAGACGCGCTTGTGGTTCGCTTCCACACCTTCACGACGCAACAGAGCATGGATGCGACGATAACCAAATCGGCGGCGTTCTCCGGCAATCTCGGTGATGCGTTCCTGTAACCGTTCGTTCTCTGGCTGCACCTTCGGCTCATAATGCAGCACCGTGCGTGATAACCCCACAAGCAGGCAGGCGCGGCGCTCGGAAATTAGGATTTCCAGTTGCATCGCGGTCACTGCCTCACGCTTTGCTTGTGGGGTTAACGCTTTCGGCCCAGAGCCACCTTCAAGGCTTCGGCATCAAGAATGGATTCCGCCAGCAGCTTCTTGAGCCGGCTGTTCTCGGCTTCCAACTCCCGCAGCCGTCTCGCGTCCGGAACGCTCATGCCGCCGAACTTGGCCCGCCAAGTGTAGTACGACACATCGCTGAATCCATGTTGCCGGCACAGTTCCTTGACCGGCACACCCGCCTCAGCCTGTTTCAGAAATCCGATGATTTGCTCTTCCGTAAATCGCTTCTTCAAGTCCCTTCTCCTTCCAGAAAACGGACTTTACTAGATTTTAGGTGGCACTGTTTAGTGGGGGCAGGTCAAGGGAGTCAAATCATTAGCATTCAGAGTGTCGGCGCTGGCCCACACCCCTATCAACTCATCTCAATTAATCTTGCCACATCATCACAACACTCTGAGCATTTACCTACCAGCAACAAATCACCTGCTTTGACGGCCCCAGAGAAATTGGTAATCGTGACTTCACGACGGCATTTTCCGCACCAGACATTTGATATTAGAAGTTTTCTGGTTTCATTTGTGATGGTTGCCCACAGTTCAGCGGCGGGATCGGTAAATGTGGGAAGGGATTCAACTATCATTTGCTATCAACACGTTCACGCAATTCCTTACCTGCCTTGAAGTGCGGCACGTGCTTGGCTGGCACTTCTACCTTCTCGCCAGTTTTTGGATTACGTCCCAGGCGTGGCGGTCGGTGATTCACACCAAAGCTACCGAAACCACGTATTTCTATATGCTCGCCATTAGATAACGAATTGGACAGCGCATCGAGCATTACCTTAACAGCAAGTTCGGCATCTTTGATTTGGAATTGGGGGTGTAGCTTGGCTAGGCGTTCAATGAGTTCAGATCGGGTCATGCTGGTTGCCGTTATTTGAGAGGTGATGAATGATGTCAATTCTCACCGAAAGCCCATTTACCTTCAATCACTTTATGTGCAAATTGAAATTGATGCGATAGCCCTTTAGAAAGTCATCTTGCTATCGCACTACCTGATGGCTTCTGTTAAATCTGTACTACTTAACCCCGTAACGTGAGTAAACAAATTTACCGAATTCCTGGTCTAGCTTACCGAACTTCGATTCGTAGTACTTGCTGGCAGTAAGCTGACCAACTTTCTCACCAGCCCAAGTTCCTCCAAATGATCCAACGGTTGCCCCGAATTCAGTTGCTACCGGAATGGGTGTAATGCTTCCCAAAAAACCTCCGCCCAGCCCGCCGACCGTTCCTCCAGTTAATGAAGATCCCAGAACCCACTGCGTCGTCCAAAATTCTCGGGAAGACACATCTCCGTTTACATATCTAGAAACTAGGAACACCTCACTTAAGCCATGGATAATAGGAGAATAGATGCCGCCTGTGCGTCCTAATGAATAGAGTTTGCCCTGCAACCCCTCACTGGCGTATCTACTTGCCATTAATGAGCCCCCAGAAAGCAGCATACCTCCACCTGCCAGTGTGGATGAACCGTTTTCACCAAATCGAAGCCATGCTTGAGTTGAACTCGTACTAGAATTTAGCGCTGTCTGAAGATCATCCCATGCCGCCGGTGCTGAATACATCAGAATTCCAGCCCCATAGCCAGACAGTCCTCCCCCCAAAGTGGCTCTTGTCCGAGCGGTTTTAATAAATTGTTGATCAACCTGGTCAAGAGCTTCTTTGGCAGACATCGTATTGTTAATGGAGGTGCGGCCAGTCGAAACATTACCTAATACATTTATCCCATTCCCACTCGCATACTGTCGAATTTCTGGAAGCACCTCTCGACGGTTAATCCAGAACTGGGGCTGGCCTGTGGCTCGACCCTCTTTCGCCATCTTATCAATTTGAATCTTGAGGTCCTTGAGGTTGGTTATTTGCGAGTTAAGGGAATAGTCTTTGACCTCAATGCGCCCATATAGCCCCGTTTTATGACGGATAACCAAGTCGGCATCTGTATTGCCCCATGATCGCTTAAGAACTCGATTCATCGCCTCTAGGCCGAAGCGTGGATCATTGTGAAACGCACTGGCGTAAAGAAGCTCGCGCCTATAACCCTTACCTTGAGATTGACTGGATGACCTCTGCAAAAGCACTGACTTCTCAACACCAGGTATTAGTGGATCAATGGAGTAATTTCCTTCGAAATTACGGAATATCCTGTTCAACCCTTGCTCTCCTAATCGACTCGTGCTGACAATCGATCTCATTGCGTCCAATCGTTCAGCTTTGGTCGGCTCTCCTCTCATAAGCTGTTCATGCCAAGTCTTCACTTCCTGATATTTCATGGTCTTATTCAAACCGGACATGCCATCAGCCCACGCAGGATGAGCAAAGGTTTGAACTATCAGATAGCATAGAATTAAACGCAGAGCATTCATGGCATCTATACAGGCAACTTCTTGATTGTAGTGGAAAATCTCTTGATTACTTCAAGCTGCTCAACCTCATCTAATTCATCAAACCGCTTCTGATAGACTTTTCGAAACAATTGAGCTACAGCCTCATCCAAGATTCCCTGGTTAATTGGGGCCATATGAAGAATCATGGCGTCTCGTAGAGCTACATTTGCATCTTTCTTGGCAGACTTTCTTGCCTGCGGAAATTGAGCTTTTACCCGGTCGCTCATACTTAAATTCTTTTGTTTCTCTGGCTTTTCAATTTCACCTAGTCCAACCTTTTGAATATTCCCCAAAGCCCATACTTGATATTTCCTCATCTTTTCTGCATCTCTAGACTGTCTAGCATTACTTGCCTGAGTCAAATTGTCAGTAACTGTCTTTTCTAATTTCCCCAGCTTTCGTGTAATTTTTTCATCGGTCAAACCGGTCGAAATCATTCGTAAGCGAATATCCATGAGGGCTTGATTTAACCTAACAATGGCGTACTCCTTCAATGCACCGTCAGATATTTTTTCGTACTTCCCCATTTCCTTTCCTGCACTGTCGATATCATTAGAAATTCCCCGCGCTTGAATAATTTCATTAAGTTTGGCAGCGAGATCTTTGTCGTCATACCTGCTTAGAATCCTTGCCGCTTCATCAATATCCCCCTGCCCATCAATAGCGCGTTTTACCTTGTCTAAAGCTGATGCTCGGTCAAGTGTAGCAATATTGTCTTGCACTTCCTTGATCCGCCCCAGCAACCTTTCCCCCAACTCATTGGAAGAGTCAAAAGGCTTTTTTGAAAGATGAAATTCTGCTGATTTTGCATAATTTAGTAAATTTTCAAGTGGTGCAGTTGGTTTATTTGCCAAAATCCAGAGAGCATCAATCTCCCATCTCCTCGGCACGAGACGAGGTAGCAACTCTTCTTGTTCAGAAGGGCTCAATTCATTTACTAATTTTGCGAGTTGCTCGTTAAGTTTTTGAACATCCGCTGCCATCTTTGGCCATTTGGATTGATCAGCCAATTGTTGCTCTATGGCGTCAATCTCAGCCTTTATATTGGGGCGCAAGTCATATGCAGTGCTTTTTCCAAGTCCATAGTTCTGTAGGCCAGATTGGCCGCCCATGCTTTTTAGATCGCTATTTACTTTCCAAAAACCAAATATCACTACCACTAAAATCGCCAACCCTATTGTTGGCATAACCGCTGTGGACTTGTTCATTCCTGCCTTCCCTCATACTACGTTAGTTTTTGACATCTTAGGCGTGCAAGTAGCTCACAGGATGAGCCATACAAAATAATTCCAGCCAATGATGGAGACTGAACTTGAATGGACATCAATTTTCCTGAATGATCCCGGACGGCAATCAGTCCACCCGAACTTTAACTCTGAAATTTATTAATAAGCGGCAGGGTAATAGCTTTGGCAAATAATCACTGAAGGCAAGCTGGGTATAGTTGTTCTCTGCTTTAATTTTTCTCCCGCCTAAACTCCCACGGTGGTACAGGATTGGTGTCAGTCCATAGGCCATTGCGATGAACCTTCGCTTCAAACTCAGCCTGCTCGTACTTTGATTGATCCTCTGGAGCCTGCTCTTTGGCGTATTTTTTATACCACCAAGCATTTCCAGACCTTACCTGCTCCAAACAAACATCTAGGGTTTTGGGGCAATCACGCGGGTTAGGACAAGACGAATCATGGGGAGCAACCAAAACTTTGCCGATGATGCGCCCATAGCGATCACGTTTATTCCATTCAACCACTACGTCACGACCATTAACCAAAGCCCCCAGATTCTGATGGGAGCGATTCCCAAAAGCTTGATACTTCTCAGGTGCATCAATGCCCATCAGCCGGATCTTGTGTTGCTGATTTGAGTAATCCAGGACGGTGATCGTGTCACCATCTGCAATATGAGATACCCACCCTGTTAGGGTTTCCGCAAAGAGTGGCGTTATAACAAAGGCTAAGATCAACGCCCCGACACATATACTAGAATAAATCTTAACCATGCCAGTAGAACCCCTTTCCAGGGATCAGATGGGTTGGAAATCTTCAGGCCACAGGAAATAAGGACCAAATCGCGATTTTGCGACGAATTCAACGCCGGCCTGCTCGCCCTTTAGTGCCAGCTTATGTTTGCCCTCATGCAATTCAATGTAGCCGGATGCAACCGCACGCTCCAGAAGTTCATGCGTCTTGTATCCAAGTTTCTGACTCAGCTTGGAAGATGTAAGCTTTCCAGGCTCATTCTCTCCATCGGACTTGTTGGCATCTATATTGGATGAGATATCGGGCACATTGGCAACACGCTCAAGCGAGATTCTAACTTCTTCGCTGATACGAATGATCCTCTGAGCCTCCTCATAGGCATCTTTATAAAGATCGATATCTTCAGAACGCCGTATGAGAACCCCCATCTCATTGTTATTGACCTGGCTAAACTCATAGAGATTGAGGCTGGTAACAATACACAGCTCCTCGTTCATATAGCATTTGGCATGAAGGTTTTTGCAGAAACTTGTTCGGATATAAGTAAGTCCACGCAACCATTCAATTTCTTGTGGTTGCAATTCACTTTTTCCATAGACAATGCGAACGTCAATCTTCAGGCGATTTTTATCGGCCAGAAGCTCCTTCATTCGGTCGTTGAGCTTGAGGAATGGGCTGATCAATATTAAGCGATCACGAGCATCCTTGATTAACTCCTCCAGAAAATAATTTGTAGCACTCGTATTGAGAAACTTAGCCATAAAACATTCCTTTCATTAATTCTGCAAAGCCACGTCCGTTATTCCAATAATTTAATCAGGTCCCACTTCAGCCCATAGCTATAACCGCAAATCTCACGGCTAGGTTAAAGTAATGCCTCTTCATCTTGGATTTATAACCATGGCTGATCTATCTACATTCGAACAATACTACAAACTGGCGAATATGCTAATTGAGAAAGCCACGAAAGAACAATTAGCTGAGTGTGCCAGACTACTCGCTTTGAACGTAGCTCATTATCAGGGAAAGTTTGGGGAAGTGCCGCTAGAAGAAACCCTGGCTCTGCTAGATGCTGAAGAACCTAGTGAGGATCAGGCTAAATTGTTGACTGTAGGCATGGAAAACTTGGTTGGAGTGCTTGGAAGTGTTTGCAGTGGATTGGGTGAACAGAAGCACTGACGAATGATCCGGATTTAGCTGATAGCAACTGTCAGAACCCGAAATTCTACCAATGTCGTAGCCTCCAAACCCAAT
>JAHJJI010000145.1 GCA_018823025.1 Gammaproteobacteria bacterium
AGCCGTACTCCCCGAAGCCGTTGATCTGCTGGACCATACGATCGGCGTACTCCCCTGTGATGCCGTGGCGCTCCAGCCCCTGCCGGAACTCCTCGGCGATGGGCCCCAGGCTGCCCTTTCGGCGCCAGGCGGCCATGGCGCGTCGAAGGCGATCGGCCTGGCCCGCAGAGAACCCAGCCACGGCCATGGCCATGGCCATGACCTGCTCCTGGAAGATGGGCACCCCAGGGTACGCGCCAGGATGGGCTCCAGGGCCGGGTGGGGGTAGTGCACCGGCTCCACGCCCTGGCGGCGCTTCAGGTAAGGGTGCACCATCCCGCCCTGGATGGGCCCCGGCCGCACGATGGCCACCTCGATCACGAGATCGTAGAAGCAGCGAGGGCGCAACCGCGGCAGCATGGACATCTGGGCCCGGCTCTCGATCTGGAAGACCCCGACCGTGTCAGCCCGGCTGATCATGGTGTAGACCTCAGGGTCCTCGGCCGGGACCGTGGCCAGGGTCCAGCGGAGCCCGTAGGGCTGGGGGCCGTGCCCCGCCCCCCCCTCTTCCATCCCCGTGGGGGTGGTGAAGGGCCGGGCATCCTGGGGTTCCAGAAGCTCCGACCGTGAACCCCCGGGGGTGAACGCCGCCACCATGTCGAAGGCCTTGCGGATGGCGGTCAGCATGCCGAGGGAGAGGAGATCGACCTTGACGAAGCCCACCACGTCGATGTCGTCCTTGTCCCACTGGATGACGGTGCGGCCCTCCATGGTGGCCGGTTCGATGGGCACGCGGGAGGAGAGGTCGTCATCGGTGAGGACGAAGCCGCCCGAGTGGATCCCGATGTGCCGCGGGAAGCGCAGCAGCTCACCGGACAGCTCCACGGTCAGGCGCACCCGGGGGTCGCGGCCGTCGAGCCCAGCCTCCTGGAGCTGATCGTCCGTGATGGGTTCCCGACCCCAGTGGTCCGCCTGACGCGCCAGGGCGTCCACCTGATCCAACGCCAGGCCCAGGGCCTTGCCCACATCGCGCACCGCGGAGCGGCGGCGGTAGGCGATGACCTCGTTGACCATGGCCGCCCGCTGCCGGCCGTACTTCTCGTAGAGGTAGCGGAAGACCTCCTCGCGCCGCTCGTGCTCGAAGTCCACGTCGATATCCGGAGGTTCGCCGCGCTCGGCCGAGAGGAAGCGCTCGAACAGCAGGTTGGTGCGCGATGGATCCACCGAGGTGATGCCCAGGGCGAAGCAGACCGCGCTGTTGGCGGCCGAGCCGCGCCCCTGGCAGAGGATGCCCCGCTCGCGGGCGAAGCGCACGGCGTCGTAGACCGTGAGGAAGTAGGCCGGGAAGCCGAGCTCATCGATGATGGCCAGCTCGTGCTCCAGCTGCCCCCGCACCGCGGGGGGGACCCCGCCTGGATAGCGCTCCCGGGCCCCCTCCCCCACCAGGTGCCGGAGCCAGCCCATCGGGCTCTGCCCTGCGGGGACCACCTCGCGCGGGTAGCGGTAGTCGAGCTGATCCAGGGCGAAGGAGTGCTCGGCGGCGATGGCGGCGCTGCGTGCCACCGCCTCCAGCAGCGCGCGATTGCTGGCCTCGCTGGCCTGCAGGGCGCGCTCGGCCTCCACCCGGTCCGTGATATCCAAATCCGCGCCACGATAGCCCAGCAGGTTGCCCTGCTGATCCAGCCTCGGCACGCCGCTGGTGGAGAACCAGACGCTGTGGCCATCCTTGTGGAGGTTGCGGTTGATGAATTCGGTGAACGGCTGCTTCAGGGCGAACGCCTCGAAGGCGCTGTTCGTGATCTCTTCCCGATCCTCCGGGTGGAACAGGTCATGGTAGGTCTTCCGGCCGATGATCTCCTCGGGCTCGTACCCCAGCACGTCCACCAGGCTCTCGCTGGCGTACGTGTACAACCCCTGGGGGTCGACCTCCCAGAACCACACGAGGGCGTTGCGGGACACCTCGCGGATCCGACGCCGCGACTGCTCCAGCTCCCGTTCCACGAGCCTTTGCCGGGTCCCGTCTCGCAGCACGATCACCACACCGATGAGTTGGTCGCCCTCCAGCAGCGGGGAGGCCGTGGCCTCCATGAA
>JAHJJI010000116.1 GCA_018823025.1 Gammaproteobacteria bacterium
CCCCTCATTCCCCCTTTGTTAAAGGGGGAGGCGAAGATCGCAGCCGCCTTGGGCGGCTCATGATTTTACCGGCGCCTTTGAGGCGCTCACACAATAAGCCCCCGGCTTTGCCGGGGGTAATTTAACTCGCAGAGCGTAGCGTGATGACTGCATATTGACTTCGCTATTGTCCGGCCTCGGAATGGGAACAATCGCTGTTGCCGCCGCCTTGAATCTGATCATGTACTTGCCCGTATCGTTTTACGGAACCGGTATTCAATCTCAGCATCAGTGTCATTGGATGCAACGGCGACGACTGAAAACCATAGTGTTCGTAGAAATCTTTGGCGCGGTCGTGAAGCGCATGCACCAGCAACGCTCGGACACCGGCGTTCTGAGAAACCACCACAGCCCGGTTGACGGCGTCTTGCAGTAGGGATGCGCCAAGCTTGATGCCCTGCGCGCGATGGTCAACCGCCAGCCGAGCCAGCACCATCACCGGAACTGGATCGGGCATGTTCCTACGCACCGAGCTGGTTGCCATCTGGTGCGAGACAGCGCCCGCAGCCATGGCGTAGTAACCGTAAACACGGCTGTCCTGATCCGCCACTACAAACGTGCGGCTGGCTCCGCTCAATTGGTTGGTCATTGCGCGGCGCTTGAGCCACTCGTCGAGAACGGCCTCGCCGCACTCAAATCCATCCAAAATGTGGGTGGCCGCGAGCGGCTGAGGTGCGTTGAGTTGCAAGCTCATGCCTTGACTGTGGCCCAAGGAGCCGTCACGGCCATGAGGCGCTCAAGCCCTGGATTGTGGCTGGGCGGGGCGTCGAGCATTGCCGTGAACTGCTGGAACTTGTCGGCATTCAGGCTGAAGAACACCTGGTCAAGTACTACCGCCTGCGCTTTGTCGCAGGCAGCCTCGAGCATGAAGTCCGAACGGTTCTTGCCCAGCAGAGTTGCCGCGTGATCAATCAAGTCTCGCTGCTCGGGCAGTGCCCGTAGGTTAATGGCGGCGTCGCGCATGGTTTTCTCCCTTGAGTGCATACACAATAGATATACACAGAATAACCGAACGTGTAGCTGTTGTCAATACGCGTTGTGCCTTGTTCGGCAAGCTGGGGGTCGGCTGGCTACCAGTCGGCAGCATCGAACTGGGCTAGATTGGCGGCTATCCCAATCTGGCGAATGCCCGCCAAATCGTCCGTTTGTTCTAAAATCGGGACAGTTGAAAGGAAAAGCCAGGCCAGAAAACCGTGGGCCTGCTGTTCGTGATGTAAATATATGCCGAAATTATAAGGGTTCTGACCCCTTTATTTTCTGAATCAGGGTCTTGACTGCCTGCTTATTCAACATATCCAGCGCTTCCCACGCACCTTACTATCTTTTTCTTTTGCATGTTCATTTGATTCGTTTGTGTTCGCTTGCTCGCATCAAGAGTTCGATTGTCGTTTCCATCTTTATCATGCGCTCAGTCAGATTCTCGATTTTGGCTTGCTGCGTTTTGATAACCTCACCTTGACGAACAACCTTGTCCTCCAGCTTAATCATGGCCGTTAAGGCGCCCCATACACGTTCTGTCACCCCCATCACGCAGCCTTCTTGTCTTTACCCGCCTTGACTTCCATCGCAGCGATTCGCTCATTGCTTGCCTCCACAAACGCCAGCACGTCGTCAATCGCATCCGATGCACGATTTGCAGCCGCCATTGCGGCATCGGCAACGGCGCCCAACTCTGCGTCTGACTCCGCCGGATTGTAGGCGGTTGCACCCCGACGCATCAGCTCAGACACGGGTAAGCCGAGTTTTTTTGCCTTGGCGCTAATCGCCTTCTTTTCCTGCGGCGTAGCTTGCACTACGATTCGCTCTATCGCTGATGCAACCATAATTTCCTCCCACTAAATAAACCATAATGCACATGTACAGCATATGTACATATAGTACGCCAAAAAAGAGCGTACGCAAGTCCCTTTTCCTATCGGTTTGCCGAATTGGTATAGCGGATGCGAGACTTCAGGCGGTCGCCCTGCGGGTTTTCAATAACTGACGGCCTTGTTGCTTCAGACTTTCAAAATCAACCTCCTTTGTGCGTCCATTCTTTACGTCGTTCAAGCCCTTGGCAATATCTTGGCGCAAACCATCAAGCTTGGCCGTTTTAACCTGCTCATAGGCTTCGAATAGCCGTAACGCCTCACGAATTACCTCGCTTGCGGAGCCATACATGCCAGATTCAACACGCTGGCGGACACGTGCTTCTAATTCGGGTGGCAAAGATACGTTCATAGACATAGCAATTCTCCAACGGAATAATAATCGCAGTGTGGCAATTTATGTCATAAATTGCCAGTTCAGTAAGATTGAATGGCCAGAAAGTACAAGGGACACGGAAGCCACTGAAGATCAACCCTCAGCGTCCTCTGCGTCCCTTGCGGTGTAACTTTTGCGCTTACAGCTTAACTACTTTCCTTCTCGTCCTCGCCACGCCGACCCAATAATAGGAGTCTGCCCCCTATTCTTCTGCCTAGCCCCTATTTACCGAGTTAGCGCCATTGGGTTTTGACCCCTTTTGTGTGTGCCTTCGTGCCTTTTATGAGGGACGACTTTAACCAGTTTCCAGCGGGTTGAACGCTTTCAGCTCCTCAATCCAGCTGAAATCCCCAATGTTGGCTGTTGCCAGGGTGTAACCCTGCTCCAGACAGGTCGCGGCAATGAGAGCGTCGCCCAGGGTTGCTTTCTGCCGTTGGCGCAGCTGGATGGCGATTTCGTAGCTGGCAGGGGTGAGGTAAACCAGTTCCAGGTTGTCCAGTAATTCAGTGAGAGCGGCTTGTTCGACTTCTTGCAGTTTGTGATAACCGAGAATTTCCACCCGGCTGATGATTGAAACCTTGGGCAGGGTGTCGAGCAGCCACTGGCGCAGTTTTGCATGTTCCGGCTGGGTAGCGTAGATAAAGATGTTGCTGTCGGCCAGCACCATGCTCATTCGCGGCCCGGCAACGGGCGATCCTGGCGGTGCTTGCGCTCCCACGCGGCAGGATCGATCTTTGCGAAGGGATTGAGGGTAACGAGCAGTTCCAGTGTGCTGGCGAGCTTCATGCGGCGCTGCCGGTCGTCAGTAGAATGTTGGCGGGCTTTTTGCTCCAGGTACAGCACGTAGTCGAGAACTTCACCCTGGAGTGGCAGCGGCAGCTTTTCCACATGCTGCTGGATGGTTTGTTCGAGTTTCATGGCTTTCCCTTTTCCGATTAGATAACTATACGCTTGTTCGCCTGGACGGGACATATATTGCCGGAACAAGACCGGGATGTGCCGTGTCGTGTGGTGAAACAGCCAAACCCTCGATTACAACATCAAGCACTGGCCCGCACAAATTTCATTCAGCCTGCGCTCGGCCTCCGCGTGATGCCCTGCCTGCAAGAGATTCTGAATCAGGGTTAACAGGAAACCGGATATGGAGCGGCTGCAACTAGTGCGGATCAGCTCGCACTCTGAGCTTGGTTTGTAGAGGCTCTAGTGGCTAAAAATAATAGGAGTCTAAGCTAACCCCTATATTCTCATTTAGTTGTTTTTCGTCAATTGGCTGCGTTTTTTGCTACACTGCACAGTCAGTTGATTTATTGGGGAATGCCATGAAAAAGGCTTTGTTTGTTCGTGCAGAGTGGGATGAAGATGCTGAAGTGTGGGTTGCCACGAGCGACGATGTTCCCGGTTTGGTTGCCGAAGCCGATACCGCAGAAGATTTGTTAACAAAGTTACGTTCGTTGATACCTGAATTGCTGGATGCCAACGGATATCCGGATGCAGGCGAGGTGCCGTTTGAGTTGTTCTCCCGGCGTTTTGATGTCGCACATCGGCAAATTGCTTGATGGAAAGTTTTACCGCGCAGTTAAAGGCACTTCTGCTCAAGGCGGGATGCAAGTTTGAAAGACAGGGTAAAGGCGATCACGAGATTTGGTTCAGCCCGATTACGGAAATTCGCTTTCCTGTGGATAGTAAAATCAAATCAAGGCACACGGCGAACGCTGTTCTGAAACAAGCCGGATTGCCCAAGCAGTTTTGATATTGGGGGCTTGCATTGCAAATATATTAATGAAGACTGCCCCCATGACGTTCTTCACCAATTATTGCTGGTCTCGTTGATGTCTATCATTTAAGGGTTCCGACCCCTTTTTTCCTTTTATATTTGTCAAGTTGGTTAATTCCGTAAACGGCACTTCACCGCAAAGGATGCAATGAACAGCAATATTATCAATGCCCTCACCCATTGGGTAAACAGATGTAAGCTGTTTGAGCCTTTGAATTCCCAATAGCACTAATGAATAATGCAATTGTAGCCATTAGCAGTGCAAAACAATAGGAGTCTGTCCCCTATTTACGTGTCCAGCAGCCATGCGGAAGATTTACGCTATACGTCAATATATGTCTGAAGTTTAAGAGTGTAAGGGGTCTGACCCCTTTTTTTTATTATCTCATTCTCTGATTCTTATCCGCCCCAGTTTCGAGACTGGTAAGAACTATTGTTTGCGCGGATTTATAGAAGTGCCCTATAGTTATTAATCCTAAAACCTCAAATCACGCATGCCCATGAAACCCCGCACCCTAATTTCATTTGTTGACCGCGACTTCCCTGCCACTCCTTTTTTTATTGACTTTCTGGATGATTTTATAAACAAGAAGGATGCCGCAACAAATTGGCACGACCAATTAAACGAAAACCTCCAAAAGCAATCTGCCACTATCTTAGAAAATGCCCGCCAGCCTTCCCCCAAGATATTGCGCGACCCGCTGGCACAAAAGGCGCTCAATCGGAGCCATGAACTAATGGTTGCCTTGCTAACAGGCTCTATTGAAAAGCTGGCTCCCTTCCACAACTTATTTAAATTTATTGTCGTCGTCGGCATCCCCCGTAGCGGGGGGTCCTATTTAACCAAGCAACTGTTCGAAGCCATTGGGATGGATGCAACACGTGTGCCACGCGTCATTGCACACGACGGCTTCCCTGAACTTTCGCCCTTCTTCATGGCCAATGGATATAACGCCTACACCGGGATGCAACGCCGCATGGCGGAATACCTCACCATGGTAGAGCTTTATTTCGCCAAATCGCGGCTACATGGCGGGTATTTAATCGTTCCCAAGAAAGCGTCCAAGGCAGCCTACCAAGGCGCTTTTTTCAACGCCATCACAGGCTCTCAAACCGAGTACGTGATCACGATCAGGCATCCCATTGCTTGTTGCGTATCCACCTATGAAAAATCCGGTGGCCTGCCTGAAAACGGAAAATTCATGTTGCGTAGCGCCATTGAGGCCTGGGCTGCACGCGACTATGTTCTGACCTCAAAAGAGCCGGAGTCAGAAATATTTTCAAAAGATTACTTCGATGTGTATCTGCGCTTCTGGGAGCAATATCACTGCAACCTTGCACTCACGGGACTCAGCGCCAACAAAAACTGGACTATCGTGCCGTACACTCAGGAGTCCATGCAAAGCATGGCAGGAAATTTCTTCTCTCGCTTTGATACAAGCAAACACGCAGACACATTTAAAACTTTCGACAAACGCAACCGGCACCCTGAATGGAATGACAAAGCGGAAGCATCCATTTTGCGCGTTCACAACTTGTGGCAGTCCATCGGACTCCAATTTCCTGTAAATGAAATCAGGCAAGCGTGGTAACACTGCATAAGTAATGGGTTACAAGTACTCGGAAGAGGGTGTAAGAAATTTTGTGTAAACGGTCATTTGGCAGGAAACTGCCATCCTAGAGAAAGGAGTAGCAATGACCGTAAGCAACGAACTGCTGGACAGCCTACTGGCTGATTACAAAAAACCTGAAGATCTGATTGGCGAAGATGGTTTGCTCAAGCAGCTCACCAAGAAACTGGTGGAGCGGGCGCTCGAAGCGGAGATGGCCGAACACCTGGGCCATGCCAGAAATGAACCCGTAGCCAACCCTGCCGGCAACACCCGCAATGGCAAGAGCAAAAAGACGCTCAAGGGCGAGTTTGGCGAACTGCCCATCGATATCCCCCGCGACCGCCACGGCAGCTTCGAGCCGCAGCTGATCCCCAAGCACCAAACCCGCTGGACGGGCTTCGATGACAAGATCCTGTCGCTCTACGCTCGCGGCATGACAGTGCGGGAGATTCAAGGCCACCTGGAAGAGATGTATGGCACCGAGGTCTCACCATCACTGATTTCAACGGTCACTGATGCCGTCATTGAAGACGCCAAAGCATGGCAGTCCAGAGCGCTGGATGCGCTATATCCCATCGTTTACCTCGACTGCATTCACGTCAAAGCGCGTGATAGTGGTGCGGTGCGAGTTAAGGCCGTGTATCTGGCGTTGGGTATCAACTTGGCCGGTGAGAAGGAACTGCTGGGCATCTGGATCGCCCAGACCGAGGGCGCCAAGTTCTGGCTGCAAGTCGTGACCGAGCTCAAGAACCGCGGTGTGCAGGACATCTTCATCGCCTGCGTCGATGGGCTGAAAGGCTTCCCGGAAGCTATCGAGGCCGTATTCCCCAAGACTTCCGTCCAGCTATGCATCGTCCATCTGGTGCGTTACAGCCTGAACTACGTGAGCTGGAAACTACGCAAGGCCGTCGCTGCTGATCTGAGGACCATCTACTCGGCAGCAACCGTCGAGGAAGCTGAGGCCAAGCTGGCCGAGTTCGAAGAGAAATGGGGGGAGGACTATCCTTCGATAGTCCAGTCCTGGCGGCGCAACTGGGAGCGCATCATCCCGTTCTTCGACTACCCGCCGGAAATCAGGAAGGTGATTTACACCACCAACGCCATCGAGTCGGTCAACATGAGCCTGAGGAAGATTACCAAGAACCGGGGGTCATTCCCGTCTGATGAGGCGCTGCTGAAATTGTTCTATCTGGCGCTGATGAACATCAGCCAGAAGTGGACCATGCCGATCCGGGATTGGAAAGCGGCGCTAAACCGGTTTACTATCCAGTTTGATGACCGGATGCCGCAACGTTAAACGAAACTCCGTTTACACAAAATTCAGGACACCCCCACTCGGAATCACCTCACACTCTATTTTTCCGCATGCTTGAGTAGGCGTTTCTCACATCTCTGTCAAATCCATCTCGCTATCGGCATCCTCTACCCTTTTTTGAGTCAGCTTCTTAGACCCGCGACCTGCCCCCAGAGTGTCAAAAGCCTCCCACATCCCCCTGAAAGCGTCTTCCAGATTACGCGCAAAGAGAGGCGCATCGCATAGCGGAGAAGCAAGCAACCGGGAACGCAAGGTTGATCGCAGTTGCGCTAATAGGTTGATATCGGTGGCGTAGACCAAAGCCCTGGCCACATAGTCGGCCTCATCGCTGGCAATCCAGTCCTCTAATCCGGCACAGGCGAGCAGGCCCGCACCTTAGCGCGCAGGCCAAGTGCCGCCGGAGATGGCCAGGGTGGGCACCCCCATCCACAAAGCTTCGCAGGTGGTAGCACCACTAGGATACGGAAAGGTGTCCAGAATAACATCCACATCAGCATATTAGTCGAATCTCTCTTTTCTGGCCTTTTATTCTAGCACCACGCTTGCCAATTTTCCTGTACAAGCTTCCCACCTGATCGGCAAATTTTCATTATTTAAACAGTGAATCTCGCATCAGTGTAGCCAAAAAAAAGCAGAAGGGTGGACCCATGCAGGCTCCACCCTTCGTTCATACTAAAAAAACGTTATGACTTGCGACGCCGGGCCATGCCACCCAAAGTCAGCAGCCCTGAACCCAATAGCCATGCAGCAGCCGGCACAGGCACCGATGCGACGGAGGCTGAAGAATAGTCCGACCAATTATAGCCATTCGCCTCAACGGTTGCAGCAGAATCCAGAATCCGGATACCGTCTGCACGCAGCAGGAAAGCATATCCGCCAAAGGAATTGGCATGCCACTTGGCGCCGGCAGTACCGGCATCAACCACATGAATATCCAGTACCGTGGCACAAACACCGGTAGTTGGGTTGCAATCAACCCGTGATTTCTCGCTGCCATCAGCATTAAAAGAATCGGCTGAAAGCCATACTCCCATCGGCACTTTACCACCGCCCATGAAGGACACCTTGCCAGCGTAGTCAGGGTCGATCAAGCCGGTCAGCGGGTTAGTGTTGTTGATCACCGCGCTAGCCTCATAGTGCTGAGTATAAACGGCAGGGTCGCCATCCGCATTCAACGAATCCAGCGGAACATCGACGGTAAGTGTGCCGTAACTGCGCATGACGAATCCAGGCACAATCTGCGTTGCCGATGGATCAGTCGCACCAGTAAAGGGAAATCTCGCGTCAAATGCAAAGTCGAAGGTGACTTGCCCGGCCATTTTTTCCAGCGAATCCGCTGAAGAACCCAGTACCGATCCGCACCAGCCACTGGCATCGGAAATGGCATAGGGCTGGAACTTAACGCTGGTAGAATAATCACCGTCTGTTTTGGGGTATGACGCGGCCCCTGGCTCCGACTGGTAGCTTAATGTGTCGTACTTGGCGAAATGCATATCGTCGCGCGCAATATGGTAATTTCCGGCGGTATCAATCTGCATATTGCCGAAGGTGCTGCCCGCCTTGGTGGTATAGCCCCAGGCGTAAAAATTGACCTGGCCGTCCATATTGGCATTGTTGAATTTGGTTGAAATAGACAGAGGATCCCCCGCCAAATCCTTATAAAGACTCATCGGTGCATCCGGCGTCAATCTATCCGGCGTCTGCGTGACCACATGCTGGACCTGCCCCACTCGTGCGCTATTGAACCCGCCGCTGTCCGGCACTGAAAAATCGTTCCAGCCAGCACCATTCGGCCCGACATAACCCCAATCATCAAAAGTCACGGTGCCGCCACCCGCCAGTGAAACCGTATGTACTTCTGCAGATGCCAACTGTGCCATTGCGCCAAGCACGCAAAAAGCAACCCAGGTCCATTTTGGTTTAAACATGATTTTCCTCCATCCAGAGTGGACGCAAAAAAGGCGGAAGACTGTTACTAGTCCCCCGCCTCATCTCACTGAACCGGATGATTATCCGGTTGATCGCTCAAGTGATTAGGCAACCGTCACCTTACGGCGGGCTACGCCCACCAGACCGAGCAGGCCGGAACCCAGCAACCAAGCTGCGGCAGGGACTGGAACAGCCGAAACACTAGGAGTGTAAGAGCCGGTGAGGTGCAGTGCATAAGCTACACCAGCAAAACCACCGGCCGGTACGATTGCAGAGTAGTCCAGCGTATCGTTGCCGTTGCCCCAGATACCGTCATTGTTGTTGATGGTAGCCGCTGCGCCAGCGCCCATGTCGATGTCGCCGCCATTCCAGTAAACGGTCCAGCCGCTCATGTCGACGCTAAGGGTGTTGCCGGAACCAGTCACTTCCAGAACCTGGTTGTTGTAATGTGAACCAGGTGCGTTAAAGAAGCTCCAAGTACGGTCGACCTGGCCAGCGGTATGGGCTACGCTAAAATCCAAAGAACCATTCGGGCCAGGTATGCCAGTAGTACCGGCAGCGCGGATTGCGGTAAACAGATTAGAATCTGCAACAAAGTCAGAATCTGTATCCATGGCCAACATGCTGAACCATGAACCGCTTGGTGCGCTCAAGCCGCTATTTACAGTTGCACCACCACCCGTGAAGGTAAACACATCAGCGGCTTGAGCTGAAGTTACGGAAGCAAAGCCAAGAGCCAGTACCAGCAGAGTCTTATTCATTTTATGTCATCTCCAATTTAAGTTAACTACAGTTTGTTGAACCTCAACTTGATACTACGTCAGCGGCAATGCACAAGTGATTTGTTATTAAACCTCAAACCAACCTGAGTTAATCTGAAGCCACCTTTGCCGCTTACATGTAACTGTTAGCAATAGGTGTGCCAGCCAGCAAACATTTTTTACAATACTTTATTATTCATAAAGTTAATCGTGAAAAATAATAAATTAAGCACCTTCTAATGCTCAGTAAAATGTAAAGTTATTCGACAGACATTGCTGCTTGCACCCCAAAAATCAACAAATTTGCTTCAGCCAACCTAATAACAAGCCAGAACGACCATAGTTACAGAATAACTTTTTCTTTTAATTCAGCGCACTTTCAGCTCAATACGCATGCCACCATGTCCCACCAGCAAAAATGTAAACCTTTCCGACAGCGCATCTCAATGAATGAATTACCACCCTGCATCCGGGCTTTGTTTGTGGATCGCAGCCGCGATGGAGCATCCATCAAGAACGGAAGCGCCGTAGGACTAAACAACCACCGGCTAAAGCCGGAGGGTTTGAATTACGGACTGAAAGTCCGGATACCCGCTTCGAGATACCGGCGGATGAGGCGAAGCACTTGCCCGTCGTCGATCTTCTTTGAGAGTTTCTCCAGCAGGAGGTCATGGTTGACGCGGTCGAATAATTTCTCCAAGTCCATGTCCACCACAATCCGACGGCCTTCGGCGACATACTGCTTGGCCGCCTTGACCGCTTGATGGGCGTTCCTCCCCGGTCGGAAGCCGTAGCTCGATTCGGAGAAGTCGGCTTCGAAGATCGGCGAGAGCACCTGATGCAACGCTTGTTGGATCATTCGATCCGTCAGCGTTGGGATGCCGAGTGTTCTGACCCCGCCTTGCGGCTTGGGGATGTCCACCCGGCGCACCGGCGAGGGGATGTAGCTTCCCGCCAGTAGTTTGGCCTTGATCGTCGGCCAGTGTTGCTTGAGGTGGTCTTTGAGCTCGGCGATGCCGATGCCATCGACTCCAGCTGCGCCTTTGTTCTCGAGCACCCGCTGATAGGCGAGTTTCAGGTTGCCGCGTTCGCACACGGCATCCATCAGCTTGCTTGCCTGCTCCAACTCCGCTTTCGTCCGCAGGCGGGTCGTCACGTCAGCCTCGGCGCCCAGTCCGGCCCCGCCGGCGATCCGCGCCGGCTCCTCCGTTCGGGTATTCGCTTGCCGCGAATCTTCTGCCTTCATTGACTGTCTGTGTGTTCCCGCCACCTACTTGCGGCTTTGTGCACTACGTGCATCCTTCGCTTCGCTCGGGACCAGCCTGCGGCTGTCCTGCGCCCTTCTGGCTGGTCAATGTTCGGCCCTTTGGTTCATGCTGACACCTACTATGACTTCTGCTGACTTCTGCATGCGCATCCCGACACCTCTCGGTGCTGGTAGCCGTGCGGCCATCACCGCCGATGTAAGCCGCTGAAGCGGCAACATCAGGCGAGATAGCACAAGGCACACATGCAGATCTCCCCGGGTATTGCGCACCCACCTTCACGCTTATGCCTGTCGGATATACGTCGTAGCGTTCCGTATAAGTATTGGGCTTTGATGATATGGGACATCTCACCCCGCTACGCCGCCTCGTATCCGCTTCCTGTTCGTCAGGCCAGCGCTTTGCCTTCGGCTTCCTCCAGATTCGCAGTCGTCCGCGACACCCTTGCCGTTCAGCTAACTCTTCCCCTTGCCGGGCGAGTAGAGGTCTTCCACCTCCAAGTAAGTGCGCCCTGCCGGGCGCACCATGAAAAAAGCCCCTCCACGGAGGGGCTTTGGTGCAGCACATACGCTCGCAAATTATTGACGGGCGCGTCTCCAACCCAGATAACCCAGGCTGCCAAACAACGCCAGCAACATGCCGAGGTCAAACTTGCCGTTCGGATTATACGCGCAGCCTCCGCTAGACGCCTCGACTCCTGGGATGCTCGGTGCAGCCGCGGCATCTGAGCCCAGCCCACCTGGATCATGAATCGAACCATTCGCTGCCCCGTCATCATCATAAATACCGCCATCCAAAATAGTCAGCGTGACCGTTTTGCCGTCGGGCGCAACTGAGAACCCGCCGTTTGGATTGTTAGCTGAAGCGGGATCCATTTTAGTCCAAGCTCCTAAACCGGTCGATTTAACCTTGTAATAGGCCAGTCCGGCAGTTACGGCGCTCGGGTAAGCAATGACTATGGTGGCTACCGTTCCCGGTCCTATACCCGTAATCGTATAATCAACCAAGCCGTCCTTAAAAACGACGCCAGCGGGTTTAGTCGCCTGATTCAAGCTTGCATCCGTATCCGACCAGGTTCTTACAAGTGTCAAGGCGCCCGCAGTAATCGTAACGGTGATTTTACCGGTGGATGTTGCAGAGGGAGGAGAAGCAATTTTATTGTTATTAGGCGCAGAGTCCTGCGCATCCAGCACCCCGTCATTATCGGCATCAAGAACAGCAAAAGTAGGCGGAAAAGCGCTGGCAATCGCCGTAGTCATGTCATACGTTCCCACCATATGCAGACCATAATTAACACCACCAAAAGCGGTAAGACCGTCATTCGGCACTATAGCTGTATAATCCAGGGTTTCATCGCCAGTATTCCAAACGCCATCGTTGCCTGCGCTCAAAGTAGCACTGCCGCCCCCCCCCATATTAATGGTAATTCCATTCCAAAATACCCGCCATCCAGCCATATCAACATTACATGCGGCACCAGGCGCTCCTGCGTTACCAGCGCAGATCATCGGCTGTGAAGACGTCGTGAAATGCTGTCCGGGCTGGCCAAAGAAACTCCATAACCTATCAATCTGATTAACTGTATGTGCTACGCTAAAGTCCAAAGAACCCACAGGGCCGGGAACGCCAGCACCACCCGCAGCACGGATTGCAGTGTACACATTGGCATCCGCCAACAAGTCACTGTTGGTATCCATCGCCAGCATGCTGAACCATGAACCTGTCGGCGCAGCCAAGCCTCCAGACACCGAAGGACCACCACCAGTAAAACTGAATGAATTAGCAGCATGACCAGTTCCCATGCCCGTCAAGCCAAAAGCCAAAGCCAGGGCAGAATTCAATATAGTCTTATTCATTAACGGCACCTCCCATTAATACTCTACTCCTGATTGTAGCTTGATTAATTATTTGACCGCACATAACCCTTCTCCTGCCATATTATTTATCAAACAAAGCTCCGGTCCTGGAGTCAAGAACAAAAGGCACATACCCCTGCCCAATAAAACCTTGCTCGGATCCGTGCTTAGTGTGGTTTCGCCGAGAAATTTTAAAAATTCAAACCCTTAAAACTTCAGCGTATAGGCTATATCAACCGCGTCCTGCTTCATGTAGGCCTCGGTTGGGCCCACCGCAGGCTGCTGGTCGGCAAAGTAAATATTTTTAGAACCTTGCGTTCTTCCTCTGGCATGCTGCCAAGCCAATGTTACGGCGCCTTCACTGCCAAAACCGAGTATGGACTGCTCACCCAAGTTGTAGGTCAAACCCAAAGTGTAATGCTCTTCCACAACTGCCGGCGCCAACACGTTAAACAAAAACTCTTTTTCAAGAATTGGGCTCTTGCCGTAGTTGTAGCCGGCGCGAAGAACCAATTTATCACCGAACAGGGAAGAGAACGCACCCTCGTAGACCAAGCCCAATTTGTATACCGTCATATCAGTCCAGCCAAAGCCCATTCCCCCAGGCAACCCCAGTTTCGTAACATTATAGTCACTCCCTCCATCCAATGTCGAAGGTCCGCGGTTAGCGACTGACGGCACATCGCTATACAAAATTTTCATCACATCTGCAGCTATGGTTAGCTTGGGCATAGGCTTGACGGCGATGCCGATAGCGTAATTTGCCGGAATATCGAAGCTACCTTCATTGGCAAACAAGCCTTTATAATGCTCAAACTTGCTCATAAACACCTTGCCCGCATAAGTTGCACCCAACGTCAGGTTTTTATCGAAAAAATGACTGGTCCAGCCAATACGCGTCCCTATCCCGTTCGAGAAATCGTGGCCATTATTGGTCAAATTGTTTTTATCGCTTGAGTAGCCTAACTCACCGAATTCCTGCAAGCCTTGCGCCAGGAAGCGGGCGCGCGCCGGAACGACCGACACGGCTACAGTGTGATCATCATCCAGTTTATAGGCCACAGTAATCGGCACCAGCAACTGGATCATGTCTACGCCCAAATATTTGGATGGATGGACGTTAGGTGTTCCAACGGCATCAAAAAAGTTGTTCCTGTAGGTCACATTCATGCCACCATTCCCGATGGCGGCGATGCCAAACGTCCAATGGTCATCAAACGGAAAAACAAAGCCCATGCCAGGAATGATAAAAGTATTTGAATCACTGACAATATTCCCCCCATTAAAGTAGCCGCTTGCTACTGCGGATCTTCTTTCGGGCACAAAAATACCGGCGCCTATATCAAACCGGGGCGTTGCGAATTCCCCCAAACAAGCCGGGTTACCCCCTACGCATAATGTGTCCTGGGGAGTGGTCACGCCTACACCGCCCATCCCATTGGAGCCCGCTCCATAACCAATAGCAAAATATCCATTGGTAGCCAGCGCGCTAGCCGGCGCAGCCAGCACCCCGGCAAAAGCAACTGCCAACAAATGATTGGACTTGATTCTCATGTTTTCTCCCTAAACATCATTATTCTTGAATGTCATCACACAATTAATTAACCAAAATGCTGGGGAACAACTTCCCGCCGCCCCAGCATTCTCGCTCATCAACAGCGCAATTAAAATACCCCGCAAAAAATCCTTTTATTCAGCACCCGCCACCGTCTTCAGGGTAGACCTGATAGCGCCCGGGGTGGACATGATCTTGCCGAAGCTGGTCATTTTCAGTGCCGGATAGGACAGGGCAATACGATAGCGGCCAAAGAGTCCCATAACCTTATCGCCGACCACGAAAATTTCATACGGCAGGGCAGCAATGTGATCGACACCTGCGATCT
Organism: Gammaproteobacteria bacterium; assembly: GCA_018823025.1. Lineage (GTDB taxonomy): Bacteria > Pseudomonadota > Gammaproteobacteria > Burkholderiales > Sulfuricellaceae > Sulfuricella. Next base: position 14,680 of record JAHJJI010000116.1, read on the forward strand.
TGTTCACCCATACGCCTTCACCTGTTTTCTCGTCATTCATGGCGACGCCGAATACGGCGATTTTCTTGTCGGCCATCACAACTTCATAAACCTTGGTGGTGCTGCCAGCGCTCTTGGCAAGGTTGGCATGAACGATTTCAACTGCCTTTTCGAAGCTGCCGGCGGTTGCCAGGTCGCGGTTGTCATCGAAGTATTCCATGCCGAACATGTAATGATATTTGGCCAGCTTGGAAGCATCAACATCACCACCAAACGCTGCGCCGGCACCGATGGCTGTTTTCAGACGTGCTTCCAGGCCTTTCACTGCGGCATCGTTGGCGTCGTAATTGCTGCGGAAGTAGGCACGGTACCAGTATTCAGGATTCATGTAGGAAACGGTGCCGTCGGCCTTGACGCCTACGCGGATGCCGGCGCCGACGATGACGTCGCCACCAATCTTGGCGATGGTGTCCAACATGGCCTTGTCGGTGACGATGACCACGCCATTACCCGCAATACCTTGGGGTTGATATTTGCCAACGACAGTAAAACCACCCGCCTGCAATTTTTTCTCGACTTGGGCCATGACGGCATTGACGTCACCCGCGGTGACGCTGTCTGCCTTGATATAAGGCGAAAGCGCCAATGCAAACGGTGCCCAGGCCAGCATTGCAAACGCCATCAGAACTTTTTTCATCCAGGTATTCAATTTGTGTCTCCCCCAGTTTTTAGTTTAATTAAATGCTCTTGAACCATTGCTACACTACTACAAACGAACCTGACAGGCCGCTTAAATCCATCGCTACAGTTAAATCACGAAAACTATAAGCAAGGTTTGTTCCCGTGCCACTTGTTTCCTGTTTTTCAATGATTATACGGAAAATGATGTTGATATCCAGCCATGAATATGTAAAGTTTCTCGACAAATTTCACCCAATAACCATGACTATTACAGGCATAAAGAAAATCTAAAAACATCAAACATTCTTATAAGGAAATGATAATTCAGGAGTACTGAAATTCGCTACATATTGGCATGTCTTAAAAAGGCCCTCGTTAAATTTCTCGACAAACGCCAGAAAGCCGATTTATTTCTGTTTGGAAGTTAATTCGGCTGGTTGAAACTTGTTCAGCCAAGTCTAATTAAAGGTTTGACCTTTGCGGCAGCCATTACCTCGAAATGTTCGAGTGGGTCTTGACTGCTCCATACAAATACCCCATTATTATGGGGTATTATTCTTTACTTAGGAGCTGCCATGAGCAAGGCGAAAATTAACTTCGAAATCGAGAAAGAGGCCTTGGCCAATGCCAAGGCTTATGTCGCCCGGCACGGGGGCTCCCTAAACAAGCTGGTCGGCGCATTGTTCTCCCAACTCGGCCAGCGCCTTAACGCTCCCGATATAGATCCTTCCAAAAAAATACTATTTGATCTGAGCTGCGGGAATATCTCCCTCATGGAAGCCACGCGGCTACTTGGTTTTAAAGACGCTGGATACACGCTTCATCTCATGGCCGAAGAGGGGCTGCCGATGAAGCGTCTTTCCGAAGAGACTATCAAGCGCCAAGCGGCGGAGTCTCTTGAGGCAATGAGGGAATGTTTACTCCCCTCGAAAGATAAGGCAAAACGGGCGACGAAAAAAACAAATCTTCAACACTCATGAGGCCGCTCCTCATTCCTGATTCTGGCCCCTTGTTTTCTTTAGCGGCTGGCGATTTGCTTGGATTGCTCTTGAAATTCCAGACCGCCATCACGGATGTCGTCAAGGAGGAGACAATCGACCGTGGAGCACTTAGGGGTGCTTCAACGGAGGCCGTCAGGCTGCATCACTTCTATACGACCAACAAGAAAGCCATTCAAATTCACACTACTCAGGTTGGGCACGGGATACAACATCTGCGCCAAGCTAACCCGAGCGCCCCTCTACCTCCAAACGTCGGCGAGCTTTCTATCCAAAGCCTCCTAATCGAGTTAAACGTTTCTAAAAGCCCTAAGCCAATCGTGCTGTTCGAGGACGGCTGGTTTTTGCGAAACGCCGCCGCCTTATATGGAAGTTGCATCCTGGTGAGCACACAAGCCTTTTTAGTCAACGCTCAAAGTCTAGGCATCATCCGCTCCGCCGAAGACGCAAGAACGGCCATATCAAATCTGCGGCCCTATGCTTATCAGGAAGAAAAGACCCTCCGTAAAGATATTGATCGGTAATTCAGTTGGGTTATCTGTGTTGCATTTATGTGATTCAACTTGAACTGACTAATAGGCTGCTTGGAGTACAGAATATTCATGGCGAGAAATGTGTGACGTTTGACACCCGATGGCGCCACGTTTAAACTATGTTTAAACGTAGTCACATAACATATCACATTCAGGAGCAGATCATGGTCGAAGCCACTCTTGTTATCAAGCAATGGGGCAACAACCTCGGCGTTCGGTTGCCTGCCGGAGTCGCTCGCGCCGCGCATTTACACGCTGATCAGCGAGTGCGCGTCTCGGTTGAAAACGACCGGGTCATCATTACGCCCGTGATCGATGCTCCACTCAGTCTGGAACAACGCTTGGCGTGTTTTGACCCGGTGCGGCACGGTGGCGAGCTCATGGTTAGCCAGGCGATTGGGGCAGAACGGTGGTAGCGGCAGCCGATCCTCCACCAAGCAGACCCTGGACACCAGGTCGGCAAGACATCATCTGGATTGACTGCAACCCTCAGGTTGGACGGGAAATGCGGGATGTTCATCCTTTTCTGGTGCTCTCGCCGCGCACCTTCAATACCAAAACCTCGCTGGTAATCGGGCTGCCCATGACCACGGCGGAATACAACGCCGACAACCCTTTTGCTATCGCTGTCGGCCAAGCCAGAGGGCGCAAGGCCGGACTGCCCAGCTATGTACTCTGCCATCAACCCAAGTCTTTCGACTGGCGCTTGCGCGGCGCCACACCTCACCCCATGAAACGCCTGTCAGATGCACTGTTCACCCAAGTGTGCGAGCGGCTGAACCAGATTATTCAAGTGGGGTAAGGTAGAGCGCGATCAGCAAAAAACCACTGCACAGCGGCGCGGACGAATCTGGACCTGAATGGTTAACCATCGTAGTGGAAACGGCAAGCGATAATCACCAGCTCTGCTGCGGTTGCGCGATACACCAAATAGTTCACTTCATTTATGCGCCGCGACCAGTAGCCGGATAATTCGCCACGTAGTGGTTCGGGTTTGCCTATACCTGTGAACAGGTCACGCGCAGCGGCAGTAATCAGCAGGTTTAGCCGCTTGAGCGTCTTTTTATCCTGATCCTGCCAGTACAGATAAGCGTCCCACGCATCGGGCACAAAGCGAATGGCGCGCATGCTTAATCCGTGGGAAGCAGTTGACGATCCTGAGCTTGCCCGGCTTTATCCTGTGCAATTGCCCGAGCCAATGCCGCCGCATTCGCCGGATTGCTTGTCAGGTGCAGCGTCTCCATGATGCTGTTGTAGCTGTCCAGCGACATTACCACTGCATCACCTTCCGCATCCCGGCGGCTGATAATGGTCACGTCCGCGTCTTGAACTACGCCATCCAATATGGACTTGAGCGCATTGCGCGCATGGGAATAGGTAACGACTTTCATGCCTGCCTCACTTGTTCATTAAGTTGGACAAGTCTAGCTGGAGCACGTATTTAATGCAAGTCGATAGAACTTCTGAACACGTGGTGCCTTTGCGACCCAACGCTTGACATCGTAACCATACGGGTTACACTTAAGCATGATCAAGTCGTTTGCACACAAAGGGCTGGAGCTTTTTCATTGCTCCGGCAAAACGAAGGGCATACAGGCCATTCACGCCAAGCGGCTGCATCAGATATTGACCATGCTGGAAGCAGCAAAAACCGTGGAAGACATGGACGCACCAGGACTTAAGCTTCACCCACTGAAAGGTACGCGAAAGGATATCTGGGCTGTGACCGTTCAGGCGAACTGGCGCATTACCTTTCGCTTTGAAGCGGGCGATGCCGAAATCGTCAATTACGAGGACTACCATTAGGAGATACACATGAGCAGGATGCACAACCCCGCTCACCCTGGCGAAATACTTCACGACCTCTGGCTGGAGCCGCTGGGCGTAAGCATTACCGATGCGGCAGAAAAACTTGGCGTAAGCCGAAAGACACTATCCAAGATCGTCAACGGCAACGCGGGCATATCAGCAGACATGGCACTCAGGTTGTCCGCCTGGCTAGGCACGACCCCTGATCTGTGGCTTGGCATGCAAGCCCAGTGGGAACTGTGGCAGGCGGAGCAACTTCCGCGACCAAAAATCAAGCCCCTGGAGCGAATCGCGGCTTGAGGACTGTTGAATTTGGCTGGCAATTATTGCCCCCGATTTTTAAGCGAAATCCATCCGCCGCCCAAGGCGACTACCCTCTTCCTCCCCCGTTAACAAAGGGGGATTGAGGGGGATTTGAAAACGCCGGATTCGCATGCACTTGGGACGCGCGTTAAGCGGCCCAATTCTCAATTTGCAGGCCTTCAATTCGAACAAATTCGCGTTCATTGTTTGTGACGAGAATCCAGCCCTCGGCCCTCGCATGGGCGGCGATCCAGAGGTCGTTGTTGCCAATGGGTTGACCCGCCTTCTGCAGCATGGACCGAATTTGACCATAATGCTGGCCCGCGGCTTCTGGCAGCGGCGCCACCTGGATAACGCTTTCCAGCTGGTTGAGGGTAGCGATCGCCTTCTCTCGCGCCTGGCTTTTCTCGGCACCAAAGCGCAGTTCGCCCAAGGTAATAACAGACATGGCTAGTTCGTCAGCACCGTGCCGGTCAAAACGCTCCCGGACGGCTGGAGGATTGTGCTTTGCGATATAGATGCAGATATTGGTATCGAGCAGGTAGCGAGTGGGCATCAGAATACCTCACGTTCCTGGGGATGATCGTCTTGCCTCCCCTCAGCCATGAAGTCTTCGGGCAAGCTGGCGAGCATATCGAAAATTGCTGCTGCACTGGCGGGACATTCGCGTAGTACGATCTCATCGCCACGGCGGAAAATCTGAACCTGATCGACATTAAAACGGAATTCCTTGGGCAGCCGCACAGCCTGGCTGTTACCGGACTGAAAGATACGAGCATAGGACATGTTACCTCCAAAATTGAATGGATATACATATTGTATATACGTTCATTTGAAGATACAAGATCACCACCAGTCCGTCAGATGTCCGCAACCGGACATTGAGGCTTGTTTAAACCCAGATAATCCATTAGAGGGAAAATTGAGGCATTCCCCCCTTTGCAAAAGGGAGGCTTGGGGATTTAACGGCGGCGGCAAGCCCCGGGGGCCGCTAAATCCCCCTCAATCCCCCTTTTACAAAGGGGGAGGACGGTTGAATTTTCCAATGACCTAATTTGGGTTTAACAAAGGGGGAATGAGGGGGATTTGAAAACGCAGCCAAGCTCAATGTGGCTGTCGATAATCTTTACATCATAAAAAAATAAAACCGTAGTATCATCACGCGAAATTCACCTGTCGCGCAGCCTAATTTTAAAAAGAAAGAAACACCTTGAAGGCTAATATCATGCAAAAACCAAAAAAAATGCTACTGCTTTGTGTCGGACTGGCGACGATGGCAGGCGGGTCTGTTTCATTTGCCGCAGATGCCGACAAGGAGAAAGTGGACCATCTTTTCAAGGAAGGCTTGTATCAGAGGGAGCAAGGCCATCTGTTTACCGCCATCGAATCCTTGCAGACAATCCTGAACTTGCGCCCCGAACTTGATCGGGTTCGCCTTGAACTGGCTCTCACCTATTACAAGGCACTGAATTACGAAGCCGCCAAAGAGCAAGCCGAAGCCGTTCTCCGCAAACCGGACCTCCCGGATAACGTCAGGCTTTCCGTTCTGGCTTTCCTGGCGCAGATCAAGGGCGATCAGGAGGCCTTATTAAAACGCAAAGTCTGGGAGCACGCTCTTTCCATTGGTCTCATGCATGACTCCAACGTCAACGCGGGGCCTTCGAGCGCGATCGCGCAGGCCACCAACCTGTCACCCTCGGCTGCTGCACGCGCCGACACGGCAGCGACCCTGTCCGCCGGCATCAGCCACAGCTACCAGTCGCCAACGACCGTCAAGATAGGCGAATCGGCCGCACGTTTCCTCTGGCAGAGCCGCGCAAATTTCTACGCAAAAGAGAATTTCAGCGAACATGCTTCCAACCTGGAAGTGATCACGTTGAGCACTGGGCCGGCCTGGTTCGTACTCAACAAGTGGCGGGCCAATGTCAACGTCAGCCTCGACCACTACCAGTTCGGGAGCGCACCTCTTGCACGATATGCCTCCATTCTCCCCAGCGTCACGTGGCAACTGGGCAATAGCGAACTCACGTGGGATTTGCTCGCGCAAAAACGGGAATTCGCGCGCAGCGGCGACATCGGAAAAGATAGCCATTACACCGCCATGGGCGCCTACCTGGGCCATGTATATCATGATGCGAAAATCGCGGCGCAAGCCGGAATACGGGTTTTCCATGAATCCGCAGACCGGAACTATTACAGCAACGACGGTACGGAGTTTTTTGTCGGAGCGAGCGCTGTAACCTGGGAAAACGGCTCTGTATATGGCCGGTATGTTCAGCGCGACACGAAATGGGACGCCCTGAACCTGAACGTGCCACTACTTACCCAGAACCAGAAGGACACCCTCAAAACCTATGAACTGGGATTCCACCATGATTTCAAGGAAGAAACGTTAAAAGACTGGCGGATAACCGGCAGCTATACCGCCTATCGGAATGACTCGAACATCTCCTACTACAACTACACTCGTGATATGACGAGCCTAACCTTGAGCCGCACCTTCGATTAAGAAAAGCGCACTGACCGCCAAGTTATCACCCTAAAAGTACGGTTCTTCAGACATTTCTTTGGGTAATGAGCATAGCATCATGGTCAAGCTTGCAGCAGGTTCCCTTCCCCTTGCGGGAGAGGGGCAGGGAGAGGGGGCCGGTCACCCTCTCCCCAGCCCTC
>JAHJJI010000117.1 GCA_018823025.1 Gammaproteobacteria bacterium
GCTAAGGGAGCGTAGGGTTTATAGCCTTACCGAGGGTTCGAATCCCTCTCTCTCCGCCATTGTTTGATGGCGGTTTTTGTCATATAATGCCGCCTTCCCAAATGCGCCGGTAGCTCAGCTGGATAGAGTACTTGGCTACGAACCAAGGGGTCAGGGGTTCGAATCCCTTCCGGCGCACCAGTAAATTAAAGGGTCTACAGAAATGTAGGCCCTTTTCATTTTGCACACTGTAGGGATAACTGTAGGGGCTTTTCAGCCACTACCACCCGCAGTGAACTCAGGCGCTCCGCGTAAGGTGCCAGATGCTCGCAAGCCAAGTGAGCATACTTCCGCACCATCTCCGAACTTTCCCAACCTCCTAATTCTTGCAGCGCATATAACGGCGTACCGCTTTGCACGTGCCAACTCGCCCAGGTGTGGCGCAGATCGTGCCATCTGAAATCCGTAATTCCAGCACGTTCCAACCCTTTATACCAAGCCTTGGTGCTGACCTGGGTAATCGGCCTGCCATTGAACGAAAACACGTGCGTCGAGTGTAGACCAATCCACTTTCGGACAATCAGGACGGCATCGGCATTCAGCGGCACCGAAATTGCCCTGCGCGCCTTGGCTTGATCGGGATGCACCCATGCCACGCGCCGAATTAAATCCACCTGCGACCATTGCAGCCCGGTGACATTCGCCCGCCGTAAACCCGTAGCGAGACTAAACGCCGCCATATCCGCAAGATGCGCCGGTAACACCGCAAGAAGACGTTCTGCCTCGTCAGGTCTGAGCCAGCGTATCCGCCGGGTCGGTTCCGGCAACAAGCGAACTTTCGGCACTCTGTCGAGCCATTCCCAATCCTCTACCGCTCTGCGGAGAATGGCGCGTAGCACTTCCAGCACACGATTAACCGTTGCATTTGTGACCCCTTCGGCCTGTTTGGCATCGGTGATCTCGTCAATCATGCTGCGACTGATCTGATCGAGGAACATCCCGCCCAGGTGTTTATCGAGCCAACGTAAATGAACCTTGTCGGATTCGATTGATGCCTTGTGGGAAGACTCCTTGAGCCATTTGACCACGGCTTCCTGCCAGCGAACCTTGGGTTTTTCACCTAAATGGTGAATCCGCCATAAATCCGATTTCAGTTTGTCGTGGTACTCCTGCGCGAAGGTTTTGTTACTAGTCCTAGTAGATTCCTGTATTCGCTTGCCATTCGGGGCGTTGACGTCGATCCACCAGGTGTTTCCGCGTTTGTAAAGTGACATAAAACCTCCTTATCACCTTGCAACGCTTGCCGGTTCCCAGCATAGAGAGTTCGCAGGTAATCGGCAAGATCGTCTTCCAGGAACACCCAGCGCTTCCCGACCTTGGCCCCAGGAACCAAGCCAGCCTTGGCGCGGCGGCGCAGCTCCTCGGGGTGCAGGTGCAGGAACAGGGCGGCGGCCTGAAGGTTCAAGGTGTTCATTACTCACCGTCCGACTGTTTCCGGTACTGTTCCGCCAGCCTGTCTTGCTCAACCTGCTTTTCGGCTGCCGTGGGCTCCTTGCCGTTCAGGATGGAATTGAACAGACGCGCCTTGATGGCGACTTTTTCCGCGATGTAGTCATCGAATGGCAGCCCCAGGAATTGGCTCTTGCCCGCGTGGTAGTCGTATAAGGCAGCGATAAAAGCTTCATATCCGGCATACAAATCCTTGATGCCTTCCCGCGCCATGTAGGAAATGATCGTGCTGAGTCCCATGCTGAATAGCTTGTCATCCCCAGGCAACCGGGCAGCGGTAAAACGTGACGATAACGGCCCGCCATTGGTTTCCCAATCCACCGAGGACAGATACCCCCACAAGGGGTGGATCGGCCAGCGGGAACGGGTCTTGTCGTCGAGATTCGGCAGGGTCAGGCGCAGCCATTCTGTGGTGGCGTAGCTCCATAGGCCGTTTAAGTTAGCCAGAACATGGTTGAGCTTCGGCAGTCCCTTTTGCGTGAGCACTTCCCGCTTGATTTCGAACTCCAGCCGCCAGACTTTATCCGTTCCATTCCACCCGGCCATTTTCCAGAGCTTGTGGAGATAGAATTTCTTGGATTGCTTTTCGATTTCCAGGGTTTTATCGTAAAGGCGGCAACTGATAACCCCACCCGGCCCAATGACCCAGCCTGAAAATTCACCCTCCACCGCATATTGATTGATGCTTGAACCCCGAGTGACCCAGGCATGACGATTCCAGCTTTCCATATCCTCAGAGCTGAAGAAATCCACGAATAGATCAATCCGGCTGACGTTGGCGGGCTCATTGACGGTGCCGAACTGTTCCACGATCTGGCGGAGCGCTTTCTCAGCTTCAGCAGGGCTAACATGGGTCAGGTATTCGCTGGAAATCTGGATATAGGCCAGCGGCATGGCCTTGCTGCGGGAGAACTGAATATGGAAGGCGTTATCGACCAGGATGTAAGGAAAAAACTTGGTACCCTTGTCCTTCACTTCGAAGAGATGGTCCTCCATCGGGTATTGGGCGAGAACCGCTTCATGATCTTCAGGGGATTGGGCGATCTTCTTGAGTTCCTTTAGCTTGGCATCGGCTTCGGGAAACAGTTCACCAGGATAGGAGAGGTAAAGGCTATCAACACCCCAGCGAAGAGGCTTGAAATACTCTGAATTGCTGTTATTGGATACTGTGTTACTAGGCTCCGTATCCTGTTCAACCTTGCCGCCCATCCGTCCGTCCGGCGCACGCTGCGCGTGCGTTCGGGCGGGCGGCTGGGTGGCTGCGGTTTCGATTGAGTCGTTGCTACGGGTTACAGCTTTAGGGGTATCTGGCTTTGGCTTGTGCATATATCCTCCTGGATATCGGAGGACGACTGCCCGTGTCGTCCAATAATCAATGGGCGACACAGATACTATGCACGGGGACTCAGGGTGACACGGACGTCAGTTCGACGAATTCGCGTCCTTGACAGATGGGAGAATTGTTAGACTGGCTGATAGTAGGGCTTGGTCTTTCTTGTAATCTCGGAGGCGCCTAGAAAAACTTTGCACGTCCTCCACGCCATTGCTGAAGCCGTAAGCGCCGACCTCTTCACACAAATTAAAGAAACTATCCTTATCGACCTCAAAATCTTCCAGTAAATTCATTTCCTCGACGGCAGCAAAAAGGAGCCAGAGCGTAGGGTATTGGGGGCGAGAAACAGTAATCGGTTTGTTTCGGTAAGTATTTAGCCTTCGTTGAAACGCAAAGTCGCCATCTCTGGCAGCCTGTAAATTACGCTCAACGAAATGGGGGATGGCAGTTAAGACGGTCTTGTCGATCTGGATAGCTTTAAGGAACGATTCGTCGTCACCATTGATGGCCTCCGCCACCAGCTGGAACATCGATTTGCGATGTACCATGATTGCCAGATAATTGAACATGATCGGCATTAAGCAGCCTATAGATATTTGGGACTGCTTGATTCTTTCGGTCTTTTCGTCGTCGTTCAAAGAATCGAATTCCTTCTGGGCGGCTTCCTCATCATCAAATTCATCTGAATCATCTTCGAGCATCGACTCGATGGTCTCGATTGCCCACTGTTCTTGTTCTTCTTGGGATTTGGTTATTAGCTCAGCGTTGAGTTCATTGATTTCCTCCGGCGTCATGAGGAACAGCAACTTCAATTTGATTTGATTCTGCGGGTTCTGATACAGGGGGGCCCAGTTTTGAACCTTGAGATTGACAAGAATCTGCCGGAGCTTGGGAGATAATCCGTCGCCGGGCTTTGCTGTTCTCAGCAGGGAAAAAATTTCCGCTGCTTCAGGAATAAACTCTCTCAGAAAGCGCTTGACGAGCTCCAGGGGGATTTTCATAGTATTCTGATTTGCAGGAAGCCCTTGGTTCATAGCCAGTAGTTCTTGCTCAAATTATATTAAGCTCTGCCATTAAGCTCTTGCACGATGTTCGCCATGACAGTATCTCGGCTAGAATGTCAGCAAGCTTATTCGCTCGCCGAATTGAGGCGTCTACGTCCCTCAGCTCGTTGAAAATCTTGTCCTGCCATTCCTGACCAGCCTTCTCAAGGTCATCCGGAGTTTCAACAATATAATTACCCCACTCATGCGGTTTCGTAAGGGTTTTCAGCAGTTCGGCAAAGCCACTATTTTCGCTTACGAGAATTGGCGTTCCTACGCTCAATGCCTCAAGTGCGACAAGCCCGAAGCCCTCGCGCCGAGAGGGCATTAAAGCAAGTGCAGCACTTCGAAAATCGGCCTCGATTTGGCCTGCTTTTGCTGAGTATTCCTTGACTCGAACTCCAAGTCCAGGGTAATCACTCGCTAGCTTTTTTTGTAGTGCCGTGCCGGTGTTAACGGGTGCTCCACGTATGATCAACTCAGGTTTATGCTGGAGCTTCGCTCTGTCAATTTGCTGGATTGCACGAGCCGCAATATCTACGCCCTTGAGTTCTTCATCTTCGGCGCGTCCCAACATGAGGCAATGTAAGCTATGAGGGGGGGCCGGACGAGATTCGGTTCGTCTAAATCCGGGATTGAATTGCACAGTCTTTGGGCGCTTTTTAGGGGGCAAGCGATCAATCAAAGTTGCAGTCTCACGCAGCAGTCGAGGGCCTACAGCAGCGACAAGATCAGCGTCTTGTGCCAAATCCAGTTCGCTCTCCTCTCGCAGCGCGGCAAGTTGCGCCGCATTTTTTTTTCCTTTGAACCATTCGATCTCACCGGGCGCCATATGTACGAAGTGAATTCGTTTGGCTTTTCGGTAATTATCCTCCTGCTGGATTTTGGCCGCTTGGCCGGTAATACGACCATGGCCAATAATTACATCGGGTTGGAAATCGGCTGGTAGTGGTAATTTACATAACAAGCCACTGACGGGATCTCCACCGGTCACCGGCCTCGCTTTGACAAGGGTGACATTTTTTTCCTTGGCATTTGTGATGTCATCCTCGCTTGCTTCCGACACTGCACAATAAACGTCATTATCCAACTGTGCTAATGCAATACAAAGTTCGCGATTAAAGGTTGATAATCCCCCGTGATGCGATCGCCATTCTGTAGCAATCAGCAGAATGCACTGCCGTTCAATAGACGTCGCTCGTTCAATAACAGGGCCTTGCGTTGGGCCTGCACGGCCGCCTAAGTCAGGGTCGGGAGCCACCCCAGCGAATGGTGCCTGCGCCTTTTTTTCATCGATTGACTGGCGGTGTGTACCCTCATCCTTCGCAGGTTGTCCGGTACACCATTTGACTTTAGGCGAGGCGCCGATGCGGAGGGATTCGATGGAATCAACTAAGTGCATGGCGAGTCTTTCAGCGTGGGGGCCTTCCACCTCAACGATGATGAGACCATGACGGGTGTTGACTTGGCCTTCTTCCCAATTTCCACTAATGCGGACGGCGCCACGTGCTTCACGGTCAAAGTAGCACACCCCTTGGCGCCAATATACGCCAGCATTGCCAGCTTTCTCACCGATGTGGCATAAAATTGCTTTGATAATGCCGTCGTGTAGAAATTCATAACGCAACTCGACTAAGGCTGAAGCCTCAGCGTCGCGCCAGATGGCATCAATATCGGTGCGGCGCTGACGTTCTGAAGGGAGTAGTTCAGATGCGATATATTGGTCATTTCCAAGTGGGAAGCATGCCCCGCACTGTTGCATCATGCCGAGAAATAGCTTTTGTTCTTTGGGGCTGTACTTCTGCCATACGGTTGCATTTAGTTGCCGAAGACTGAAACTGCCATGATTTTCGCGGATCATCGGCAAAATTTCGTTACGTTCAAGTAGCGCATAGATACCAGCTAGCGCCCATTCTTGATCCAGCAGTAGATCATTACCGAAAGCTCCTTCTTGCCAGAACGCTTGACCGGCGCGATGTAAATAACCAGCGACGACGCTTGGGTGCCCCAGCCCGTTATGAGTTTGGCAAAGTTTTGTGAACTCGCTGAAATTCAGAGCCTTCTGGTTCTTTGCGCGGAGTTCCCGTAGTTTTTCAGATACAGCCATCCAGCTTAGGGGGATTTGTACCGCAGAGTAGCGTTCCCGCAAGAGGCGGGCTGCTGAGCGGATTTCTGGCCAAAGTTGCTCCATTCCATAGCTATTCACCGCACTACAAGCACTGATACGCAAGCGTTTAAAACCGAGTGAATCGGGTAGTGGGGGGGGGTTACATCGCTCTCTCGGTCACATTGCGACTGTACGACAATGATCGGGGCATCCGCACCAGCCAGCGAACGAATATAGGCCAGCCAGTAACTAAGTGGACGGTTATGCATCGGAATGCCATTCTCGAAGTACTCGACATCATTTTCGTGATCCGGGTGCCATACCACCACATACACCGCTCTAGCGTCGAGAAACAGGCCATGTGTCCCTAGATACACGTCCTGGCCGCCAAAATCCCATAGGTTGGCATGTATCGCAGGGTTTGAATCCTCAGGAGCAAGCACCTCAAATCGTCCGAGCACAATACCATGAGTACTGGCGATGCTTGAGTCAAAGGTCTGATTCTGCAGTCTGCGTGCGATCTGGGTTTTGCCTACCCTGCCATTGCCTAGAACAAACACCTTTAGTTCAGTATTGGGGGCGGCACCTGAAGTATAGATGTCACGTTGCCATGGGATAAGTTCTTCTAAAGCATTGTAAAAATCTTTATTAAACAGCTCCGGTGGAGCATTGTCCACGCAAAAGTCATCGTCAGCATACAGATTAATTAGATGCGGAGGTGTATAGACAAGACTACTATTATCAACTACGTTGATACAGAGATGGCGAAGTTCATTAAGCTTGGCAATTGGAATTAGATTAGTCAGTTTATGGGAGTCCTGAAGACTGAGGTAACTCAAATTAGAAAGGTATCCCAGGACCGATAAATCAGTGAGTTGAGGGCAGTCATCAAGGCTGAGCGACTGCAAAGCCGAAAGGTTTGCCAGCACAGAGAGGTCGGTGACTTGATTACACCCATCGAGGCTGAGCGACTGCAAAGCCGAAAGGTTTGCCAGCACAGAGAGGTCGGTGACTTGATCACACCAACTGAGGGTTAGCGTCTGCAAAGCCGAAAGGTTTGCCAGCACCGAGAGGTCAGTGACTCGCTTACATCCCCAGAGGGTTAGCGTCTGCAAATCCGAAAGGTTTGCCAGCACCGAGAGGTCGGTGATTCGCATACACCCACCTAGGTTGAGCGACTGCAAAGCTGTAAGTTTCGCCAGTACCGAGAGGTCGGTGATTTGCTCAAACCCACTGAGATCGAGCGACTGCAAAGCCGAAAGGTTTGCCAGCACCGAGAGGTCGGTGATTTGCTCACACCCACTGATGTCGAGTGACTGCAAAGCCGGAAAGTTCGCCAGCACCGAGATGTCGTTGATTTGCTTACACCCCCAGAGGCTGAGCGACTGCAAAGCCGGAAAGTTCACCAGAACCGAGAGGTCTTTGACTTGCTCACAACCACCGAGGTTGAGCGACTGCAAAGCCGAAAGGGTTGCTAGGATCGAAAGGTCGGTGACATGCTGGGACCCACCGAGGTTGAGCGACTGTAAGGCTGTAAGGTTCGCCAGCATGGAGAGATCGGTGTCTTGCTTAACCCACCTAAATTTGAGCGACTGCAAAGCCGGAAGGTTTGCCAGTACCGATAGGTCTGTGATTTGCTCACACCCACTGATGTCGAGCGACTGCAAGGCTGTAAGGTTTGCCAGTGCCGAGAGGTCAGTGACTTGTTTACACCAACCGAGGTTGAGTGACTTCAAAGCCATAAGGTTCGCCAGAATCGAAAGTTCGGTGACTTGCTGACATCCGCGAAGGCTGAGCGACTGCAAAGCCGGAAGGTTTTCCAGCACCGATAGGTCAGTGATTTGCTTACACCCACTGAGGTCGAGTGACTCCAAAGCCGGAAGGTTTGCCAGCGCCGATAGGTCGGTGACTTGCTTACATCCACTGAGGTCGAGTGACTGCAAAGCTACTAGCTTGCTTAGTACGCTAATATCCTCAAGCCAGTAACATTGAGAAAGGTCTAGTGATTCGAGTCGAGACAGCTGACCGAGCGAAGTGGGTAGTTCTTCGACTCGCAAGCAATCGAGTGCTAGTTGAGTCGCACAAGTGGTAGCAGCTTCGGCAATTAGACGTTCAGCCTCTTGATAAGAGGAAGTGTTAATGGCGTCAATCATTACTTTACCCTTGGTTTTGGTCATCGGTGCATGATTGTACATCATGATTAATGCATAAGCTGTGACCCGCGGCTATGGGTAATGGTAAAGATCGAAGGAGGCAGTAGTAGAGATCACGAGAATTAATATATCCTCACAATAATACTTTTCTGAATAATGGGAAAAAATAAATGAATGAGGAGTCTTATCCGCCTAATCATACAAAGGAGAATGGTTCTCCGAGCCAAAAACTTCTGCAAGATACTTACTCTAAAATTGGCAGAAATCTCATGCTGTATCAGCAAATAGAGATTGGGCTAAAAAGTCTACTTCCTTTTATTCACCCTGATGGGGGAGCAAAAGGGATTGAAGATTTTAGAAAATTTAAGTTAGATATTTCCGAGAAAACTCTCGGCCAAATCTTTGGTGAATTTAAAAAATCAATAACTGTCAGGACTGAAGAAAAATCTGAGGAAGATTCTTTGGAGAAGTATCTCAGAAAAATAAATGATGAGAGAAACAATCTTGTTCATGGACTTCTTAAATTACCAGGGATGTCTCTTGATAGTGAAAGCGGATGTAAAAACATTATTTCTTACTTGGATGGCAACCTAGAAGATATAAACAATGTACAGGTATTGCTTCAGCCCATAGTTCAACAAATTGCGGCTGATTGGAAGCATGCAGAATTGGACGAATCAGGAAATCTTAAAAGAGCAATTAATTTTTCCATGTCGTTTGCCATCAAGTTTGAATAGTCATGCGATTAATAACCCTATCTTTAGCAACTTTTTGGCTAGGCATGTTTGGTCATGTGGCGGAGGCCAATAACTATCCTTTTTCCATTGAAGCAATTCAATTACGGAGCGGCCACCAAATAATTGCTCATAACAAGGGGCCTGCGCCTATAACTGCTGTGGTCTCTATAGTTGAATTACAAAATATTGGTTCTAATCAGCACTGGCCGGCCATTAGTGTTGTACCGCCTCACAGTGATTTAACTATTGGGGTGGTCTATCCAAAAGATCCAACATCTGGTTCTAATTTTAAGACTTCAGCAGCATTTAGGTTAGGAGTGCTTGGGGCGCAACATGATCCAAACACGTTATACAGACTGCCATATTTGGATGGCCGAACGTTCACAATAGGGCAAGCCCCAGGTGGGCCAATTACCTCTCACAACACGCCTGAAAGTCAGTTTGCAATTGACTTCGCAATGCCAGAAGGGACGCTTATTCTGGCCGCTCGTAGTGGCATAGTTATTGATATAGAAGAAAACTATACAGAAGGTGGAAAAGAAGAAAGGCTGCTCTCGAAGGCAAATAGTGTGTGAATCCTCCATAGCGATGGAACAATAGCTACTTATGCACACCTTATGCCAGGCGGAGTTGGAGTTTCAGTAAAAATAGGTCAGGAAATAAGAGCAGGAGAAATAATTGGCTATTCTGGATCAACTGGATACTCTAGCGGCCCACATTTACATTTTTCCGTATCAAAAATTGTAGAGAACAATGGGGAATTGTCAGAACTTTCTGTTCCGGTAAAATTTTATGTGGGGAAACCTATCGTCGAGATTGAGCCTCGGATAGGGTTGAGAGTAACTGCAAATTATGTTTCGACGATTGATCCTATGCGATTAGATCATAGCAAAACTGCAATGGCGTCGGAAAAAGCAAAACCAATACTAGTTGGTCAATTTGGCAGCCCTCAAAATTCCGATGTGGCGATTCAGTCTGTAGATAATTACGTGGACAGACTACTGATTAAAAACCGTGAGTGGTTGCTCGGGTTGTTGGTGATTCTGTTACTGATTTATTTCCTTGGCTTAAGTGCTGAAAAAAGAAGAAGACAACGGTTATTGAATGAAATCAAACGCAATCCAAGAGACTGGTGACGGGTGATTTTAGTGTGCCTGTGATTGGGTGAAATTGATTGTGATTGGCGGCAAGAGTTGCAAGTAACTGATTAGCAAAAATAAAATATTAAAATTGGCCGCCTACGAACCAAGGGGTCAGGGGTTCGAATCCCTTCCGGCGCACCAGTAAAATTAAGGGCTTACAGCTTAACGGTTGTAGGCCCTTTTTCTTTTAGTTTGTTCAGGGGTAAATGACAATTCCATTATTCTGGCTATATGGGCTTGAGTATTTTGATTTACAATCAGACCAAATAATCGCAACTGGAATATCAAAAAAATTGAATGCGGTTTGCCCATTCTGCACGCTCACTGCTGAGCGCATCAGTGATGCCGATGAAAACGCGGTCGTTATTCGTGACGGCTATCCGGTATCTCCAGGACATACCCTCATCATTCCTCGTCGACATGTCGGCAGTTACTTCGCGGCAACCGAATCCGAGAGAAAAAGTATCCATACTCTTCTGGATAGGGCTAAGGCCGATCTTGACTCCGAATTCAAACCAGACGGCTACAACATCGGTATCAATGATGGGGAAGCGGCAGGCCAGACTGTCCCGCATATGCATCTTCATTTGATTCCCAGGTACTCAGGTGATGTAGGCGATCCTCGGGGTGGGGTACGGTGGGTGATTGTCGAGAGGGCGAGGTACTGGGAGTGAGTCTTGACGACTATAAAAGGAAGTTTGTTCAAATAAATGTGAACCCTGCGGGCGATCACGTAAGTCCTCATAAAATATGTATGCTGCTTGCGGTTCTCGATCTGGCAAGGTCGGGAGCGCTAAGAGAAAATCGCATCACTTATTCCCCTGCCTTACTTGACCGGTACATGTATTATTTTAAGGCGGTTCGTTTCCCTAATGATCATCCTAACCCTTACTTTCCTTTCTTCCACCTGAAAGGCCGCTTAAGGAATAGGGAAGATAGTTTTTGGCATTTAATACCACTGCTTGGTCGTGAAAGTGTATTGAATACTATGGACACAGCAAGGAGTGTGTCGGCGATCACTGACAACATTGCTTGCGCTATGCTTGACCAAGAAT
The DNA here is from genome assembly GCA_018823025.1 of Gammaproteobacteria bacterium. Classification (GTDB taxonomy): domain Bacteria; phylum Pseudomonadota; class Gammaproteobacteria; order Burkholderiales; family Sulfuricellaceae; genus Sulfuricella. The sequence continues at coordinate 11,059 of JAHJJI010000117.1, forward strand.
TGTTTGAATTGCTCCAGGAAGAACAAAATATCGACCAGCTTTCGGAATCTCTCGCCACACACTGGTTTGGTCGGGGTTTGCAGGATCTTAATTCAGTGGTTACGCAAGGGAAACAAATTAGTGTTTATGAGCACAAACTGCGCTGCCTAACGATCCTAAAGGTAGCCGAAGAGGCGCCGAGGTATGTGCGAGATCCAGCCTTTCGCCGCGTCGTGACAGAGATTTATGATTACCGTTGCGCTGCCACAGGGTTACGGTTGGTTTTGCCCGATGGAACCGCCATGGTAGAAGCTGCGCATATCCATCCGTTTAGTAATAGCGGGGACGATGACCCGCGTAATGGATTGGCTCTGACGCCTGACATGCACTGGGCAATGGATGCCTACCTTATTGCACCAGGTCCGGACTATAAATGGCATGTCAGCAAACAACTAGATAGCAGGATACCTGACCATAGAATGCTTACCGAGTTGAGTGGTAAGCCTTTGTTTCTTCCTAGAGAATCAAGGATGTATCCAAGGCAGGATGTCCTCGAATGGCGGGCCAGTAATCTTTCCCATGACTGATGCTTTTGTGAATGTGACTATGAATAGGGTAATTTTAGATGGTTGATCGATCTTGTGTAGTCTTCTTGAGTGGAGGTCTAGACTCAACCATCTGAGCTTGGTTGCGGATTTCGGATACCAGCAGTAGCCTATTAAACTGGCAACTGGAGGTTGAAATGTATCGGATACCAAGGCAAAGCTACACCACTGAATTCAAGCAGGAA